>CAZQCG010000003.1:66267-90118 GCA_964592425.1 uncultured Chloroflexaceae bacterium | reverse complement strand
CCCGGCGGGGCATGGCGCGGTATAATGCGGCGGGTGCCCCGTTGCGGCGCACAAAGCATAACGTGGAGCATCTCTATGAAGCTCTGGCCGGGTGTCCGACCCCTGGTTCTTGTTCTGCTGGCTCTGCTGCTGGTGGCCTGCGGCCAGACAGCGGCGACTCCTACCCCTCCGCCTGGCCAGATGATCCCGGTGCTGGCTATCTCTGAGTTGGCCCCAGGCCCGAATCGAATTGCCCTGGGGGTGCTGCAAAATGGTACGCCGCTCAATGACCCGAACCTGAGCATGCCGATGCGCTTCTTTTACCTCGATGGCGCTACGCCTGAGCAGGTGGTGAGCGAGTCGCTGGCTGTCTACCGTGGTGAGGGCTTGCCCTTCGGGCTCTATGTCGGCTACGCTGCTTTTGATCAGCCGGGGGCCTGGGCAATGGAGATCGATCTGCCTGGGGCCGAGGGTGCCCCCGCGGTCTCCCGTTTGCGCCTCGATGTGCTTGCCAAGCCACAGGTGCCTGCCGTCAGCAGCCCGGCCATCCCTAGTCAGAACCTGACCATCCGTGATAACCCTGACCTGACTAAGATTACCTCGGACGCTAACCCTGACCCCGATCTCTACCAGTTGACGGTCGCAGAGGCGCTGACGGCTGGTAAGCCGTTTGTGGTAGCCTTCTCTACGCCCGGCTATTGTCAGACGGCCGTCTGTGCGCCCAACCAGTTGGTGCTGAAGAAGCTCAAAGCACAGTTCAAAGACCAGGTCAACTTTATTCATATCGAGGTCTATCCCTACCCCTACGGTGAGTCGTTCCAGGCCCAACGGCGGGTTGCCGCAATGCACGAGTGGAATCTGCTCACCGAGCCCTGGACGTTTTTGATCGACAAAGAGGGCCTCATTCAGGCGCGCTACGAGGGAGGCATCACCTTTAGCGAGATGGAGCCGGCCTTGAAGGAGTTAGCCGCCGGTCTGCCGATCACCGCACCAACCCCGTAGGAAGGAAGAGACCCCCATGGCAATCGATCTGCGTAGTGATACCGTCACGCTGCCTAGCCCGGCGATGCGCGAGGCGATCTTGCATGCCGAGTTGGGCGATGATGTCTATGGTGAAGATCCGACGGTCAACCGGCTTGAAGCGCTGGCTGCCGCGTTGATGGGCAAAGAGGCTGCCGTGCTGGTGGTCAGCGGGACGATGGGCAACCTCTCGGCGCTGCTGGCCCACGCCCGCCGTGGCCAGCGCGTCGTCTGCGGCGATGAGTGCCATATCTATCACTACGAAGCAGGCGGTGCCTCGGCGCTGGGTGGTCTGGTCTACCAGACCTTGCCAACGGCAACCGACGGTAGCCTCGCTCTCGAGCAGGTGCGTGTAGCGCTTGCGCCAGCCGATGATATTCACCATGCCGAGCCGGGTGTCTTCTGTCTCGAGAATACCCAGAATCGCTGCGGTGGTACAGTGCTCGATCTGGCCTACCTGCAAGCGGCCCATACGATTGCCCAGCAGGCGGGTGTGCCTTTGCATCTTGACGGAGCACGTATTTTTAATGCGGCGGTGGCGCTGGGGGTTGAGGCGCGGGCGATCAGCGCCCATGTTGATACGGTGCAGTTTTGCCTCTCGAAAGGACTGGCCGCCCCGGTCGGCTCGCTGGTGGCTGGCCCGGCTCCTTTTGTCGAACGGGTGCGGCGCATCCGCAAATTGCTCGGCGGTGGTATGCGCCAGGCCGGGGTGATCGCCGCAGCAGGCATCGTTGCGCTCAATGAGATGGTTCCACGGCTGGCTGAAGATCATGCCAATGCGCGTCTGTTAGCCCAGGGCCTGGCTGCTCTTCCCGGTGTGCAGATCAAGCTGGAGTTGGTGCAGACCAACATTGTGCGCTTCGCCCTTGCGCCGGACGGGCCGAGTGAGGACACCTTCCTGGCACGCCTTCGTGCGCATGGGGTGCTGATGGGCGGCATGGGCGGCGGCATCCTGCGTGCTGTCACCCACTATGGGATCGATGCCGCAGCAGTGCAGGAAGCGGTCGCCGCAACTCAGGCCGCACTGAGCATCTGAGACCCCATGCACGTAATTGCCCGGTCACATGCAAGTGGTACTATATGTCCAGGGATCGCATCGCTATGCCTGGCGGAGACGCTGTGGTCGACGCGGCATCGTTAAGTTTCCCCCTCTGGATTGCGGTCTGCAATGGGCAAGCCTATCCGCGTCCTCTATCTCGACGACGATCTGGCTGATCGTGAACTGGTTTTTGCGGTGCTTGGTGAAGAACAGGGTCGCTTTACGGTGACGCTGGTTGTTTCACAGGCTGAGCTTGAGGCCAGTTTAGTTGCCGGTGGCTTTGATGTGGCCCTGAGCAACCTCAACCTGCCCGGCCTTGAAGGGCTGTGCGTGATCGACGCCATTCACGCCGTCGATGCAAGCCTGCCGGTTGTGATCGTCACCAGCTCTGGCTCGGAGGAGATTGCGGTTGAGGCGATGAAACGCGGTGCCGATGATTATGTGATCAAGCATTTGCAGCATATGCGCCGCCTGCCACTGATCATTGAGGCAGTGCTTGAACGACAGCGCCTCCTACGTGAACGACAGGCGGCCCAGGCCCAGAGCAATCACCTGGCCAGCCTGCTGGAACAGGTCACCGATGCGATCGTCTCGAGTGATCTCAGCTTTCATATCCGTAGCTGGAACCGTGGTGCCGAAATGCTCTACGGCTGGCGAGCCGATGAGGCGATTGGTCATAAGGTTGCTGAGATTGTGCCCTCGCTCTATCCCGGCGAGTGCTTTGAGCAGGCGCGGCACCAGTTTCTACAAGATGGCTTCTGGCGCGGTGAGGTGATCCAGCAGCGGCGCGATGGCACCACGCTGCATCTGCTCTCCTCAGTTACTCTCCTGCGTGATGAGGCTGGTCAGCCGAGCGGTATGGTGGCGGTCAACCACGACATTACCGCCCGCCGTCAGGCTGAAGCGACGATGCGTTTGCAGAGCGCCGCCCTTGATGCAGCAGCGAACGGTATCCTGATCACCGACCGTCAGGGCAAGATCGAGTGGGTCAACCGGGCCTTCTGCACGCTCACCGGCTATAGTGCCGCCGAGGCCCTGGGGCGGAAACCCGGTGAGTTGCTCGACTCCGGAGCCCATAGCCCGACCTTCTTTGCCGAGCTCTGGTCAACGATTGTTGCTGGCAAGATCTGGCACGGCGAGCTACTCAACCGAGACAAGCATGGCAGCCTCTACGCCGAAGAGCAGACAATTACGCCCGTGCGTGATGCCGGTGGGACGATCAGCCACTTCATCGCGATCAAACAGGATATTAGCGAGCGCCGTCAGGCCGAGGATCTGGTGCATAAGCGCCTTGAGCTGATGGAGTTCGTCAATAACCATACCCTGGCTGAGGTGTTGCAGAAGATGCTTGATCAGATCGGTGATCTGATCAATAGCCCCATCGGCTTCTATCATTTTGTTGATCGTGATCAGCAAAACCTCTCCCTGCAGGCCTGGTCAACCCGTACCCTGCGCGAGTTCTGTACGGCGGTGGGGGAAGATCTGCACTGCCCGATCAGCCAGGCGGGGGTCTGGGCGGATTGTGTGCATGCGCGGCGCCCGATTATTCATAACGACTATGCTTCTCTTCCACAACGCAAGGGCTTGCCGGAAGGCCACGCGCTGGTCATCCGCGAGCTGGTTGTACCGATCATGCGTGACGACCTGATCGTCGCCATTCTGGGGGTTGCCAATAAGCCGAGTGACTACACTGACCGTGATGTCGAGTTGGTGACCTACTATGCCGAATTGGCCTGGGAGGTTGCCGAGCGCAAGCAGGCGGAGAAGACCCTGCGTCGTTACCAACTGCTCTCCAATCATGCCAACGATGCGATGTTCTTCATTCATCCTGCCGATGGGCGTATTCTTGATGCAAATCTGGCGGCGCAGCTACTCTATGGCTACAGTATCGAGCAGTTTTGCACGATGACCGTAGCTGATCTGCGTTTGCCTAACGATACGGCCCGTATCCCCGGCCAGTTGGCCCGGGCTGCCACCCACGGCATTTGCTTTGAGACGGTCCACCGCCATCAGGATGGCCATAGCTTCCCGGTAGAGATCAGTTCGCATGGCGCAGAGATCGAAGGCCGCCAGTTGCTGTTGAGCATTGTGCGCGATATCAGCGGGCGTAAGCAGACCGAGCAGGCCCTGCGCGAGTCGGAGCAGCGCTACAGGGCCCTGTTTGAGGCGGCCCGTGACGCGATTCTGATCATTGATAGTGTCACCGGCTGCTTTGTCAATTGCAACCAGCCCGCGCTCAAACTCTTTAGTGCTACCCGTGACCAGGTGATCGGCCAGCGGCCTCACGGGACCCTTTCCCCACCGCTGCAACCTGATGGAAGCGACTCACAGCTGGCTTCCAATGAGCGTATCGCGGCAAGCCTGGCCGGTACGGCTCAGTTTTTTGAGTGGCGGCATCGGCGGCTGGATGGCACTCTCTTCGATGCCGAGATCAGTATGAGCCGGGTTGAGGTGAGTGGGCGTACCCTCTTGCTGGCGATCGTGCGTGATATCACCGAGCGGAAACGAGCCGATGAAGCCTTGCGCCAGCGCCTTGATCAGCTGCAGGCCCTGCAGACGATTGACCGGGCGATCTCGACCAGCTTTGATGCCCGGATCACGCTTGAGGTGCTGCTTGATCAGCTGATCGCTCTGCTTGGTGTTGATGCGGCCGGCGTCCTGCTCTTTAATCCGCTTATTCTGACCCTCGATCCGGCCGTGGGGCGTGGTTTCCGTACTCAGCTCTACGAGCGCTCGCAGGTGCGGATCGGCGAAGGCTTGACCGGGCGGGCCGCGCTCGAACAACAGATCGTCCAGTCAACCGAAGCCGCTGGCCTGAGTGATCCCTCACGCACTGATCTTTATCGCCGTGAGGGCTTTGTGAGCCAGGTTGCGGTGCCCTTTATGGCCAAGGGTCAGCTTAAAGGGGTGCTCGAAGTCTTTTTGCGCCACCCCTTGCGGGCTGAAGCCGAGTGGGTGGAGTTTCTTAGTACGCTCGCTGGCCAGGCGGCGATTGCGATTGACAATATTCAACTCTTTGAGAACTTACAACGGGCGAACCTCGAGATCACCCTGGCCTATGATGCGACAATTGAGGGCTGGTCGCGGGCGCTTGATCTGCGTGACCACGAGACGGAGGGCCATACCCAGCGAGTTACCGAGCTGAGTGTGCAGTTGGGCCGCGCCGCTGGCATAAGCGACGAAGATCTGGTGCATGTTCGTCGTGGGGCCTTGTTGCACGATATCGGTAAGATGGGCATCCCTGACGCGGTCTTGCTCAAGCCTGGCCCGCTGACCGACGACGAGTGGGTGATTATGCGCCTCCACCCGACCTATGCCTACGAGTTACTGGCCCCGATTAGCTACCTACGCCAGGCCCTCGAGATTCCTTTCTGCCACCATGAGCAGTGGGACGGCAGCGGCTATCCGCGGGGTCTGCGCGGTGAGGCTATCCCACTGGCCGCCCGGCTCTTCGCCGTGGTTGATGTCTGGGATGCCCTGCGCTCCGATCGGCCCTACCGCAATGGTTGGCCCGATGCCGAGGTGCGCCGCTATCTGCGTGAGCAGGCCGGGCACCATTTTGACCCGCGTGCCGTTGAGCTCTTCTTCCAGGTGCTTGATGAATAATCTGCTGGCGGTGGCCGTCGGTGCGGCGGTCGGGGCCAACCTGCGTTATGGGCTGGCGCTCTGGGCGGCCCAACGTTTCGGCACCAGTTGGCCCTATGGCACGCTGCTGATCAACCTGCTCGGCTGCCTGCTGATCGGTGTCCTGCTGACCTTCTCGTCACTGCGCCTGCCGCTCAGCGAACCCTTGCGGCTGCTGCTGGTGACTGGCTTGCTCGGCGGCTTCACGACCTTCTCGACTTTTGGCTATGAGAGCTTTAGCCTGCTCAGCAGCGGCGACTGGCTTGGCCTTGGGCTCTACCTTGTCGCCAGCGTGCTGGGTGGCCTGCTGGCTGTCGCCCTCGGCGTGTGGCTGGTGCGGATAATCGTTGGCTGAGGCGTGTTTGCACGTTGTGTGAGGAGCAATCCATGACCAATAGTAACAGCCAGCAACTCTGGATCTACATTGACGAAGGCGATAGTCACCATGGGCGTTCGGTGGCCCTGCGCATTCTTGAGACGCTGCGTGACGCCGGTTGCCCCGGTGCGACGATCTTGCGTGGCATTGGTGGCTACGGCACCCACGGTGTCATCCATAGCGATATGGCGGTCGATCTGCTCAGCCATCTGCCGCTGGTAATCACCTGTGTCGATCACGCCGAGCGCATCGCCCTGGTCTTGCCAGCGGTGCGTGAATTAGTCAGTGAGGGCCTGATCGTCCTCTCGCCGGTCGAGGTGATCAGTATCAGCCGGCGTAGAGGCGGCCCCTTCCCGCGCCAGCTCACCGTGGCTGAGGTGATGAGCCGGAACGTGGCCAGTGTGCAGCCCGATACCCCGGTCGATGCGATTGTCGCGTTGCTGATCGACCGGGCGCTCAAGGCCCTGCCGGTGATCAGTGCAGATGGGCGGGTGGTTGGTATGATCACTGATGGCGACTTGCTCAACCGTGGTGCAACTACTCTGCCTATCCGGCTCAAGCGCCTGTTGCCACCCGGCGAGCGCAACGAGCGCCTGGCAGCCCTGGCCGAGCAGCCACGCCATGCCGCTGACCTGATGACCGTCGATCCGCTGACCTTGACCGCCGATACCCCCCTCGCGCAGGCCGCAGCCTTGATGGTCGACCATGACCTGAAGCGCCTGCCGGTGATTGATGCTGCGGGCCGCCTGGTGGGCATGGTCAGCCGCTACGACCTGCTGTGCACGGTCGCCGAGCATGTGCGTGAGCAGCCTGAGCAGCCCTTGCCGCCCGCGCTGGGTAGCCCAACCAGCGTCGGCGGCCTGGCCCTGAGCAGCGTGCCGACAGTGCGCCCTGAGACGCCCCTGGCCGAGGTGCTTGAGCAGCTCAGTGCCAGTGAGCGCCGGCGGGTGCTCGTGTTGGACGGGGCCGGGCAGGTCGTCGGTATCATCACCGATGGTGACGTGTTACGCCGGGCCGGACGTCGTGTGCAGCCAGGGGCGCTCCAGCGTCTGGCGGGCTGGCTCGGTGGGGGTGGGGCGCGCCCTGAAGGACTGGAACTCGACACTCGTGACCACACCGCCGCGGATCTGATGAGCAGCCCGGTGATTACCGTTACCCCTGCTACGTCTACCGCAGCGGCGATTGCGCTGATGATGACCCATGCCGTCAAACGTCTGCCAGTGGTCGATAGCGACGGCCACCTGCTTGGTATGATCGGGCGGGCGACGGTGCTCAGCGCCCTGGCCCACACATAAGCTCACGCAAAGCCGCAAAGCCGCAAAGATGCTGTACCTCTTCGGCCTCCTGGGTGCGCGGGCGTCTCGCCCGCATGTGGACAGCCTCCTGGGTGCGCGGGCGTCTCGCCCGCATGTGGGCCAGCAGCGCGTGCTTCCAAAAAAATGCAAGCAAAAGTTGGATCAGGAGCTTACATGACTTTACATAATAATACAAATATACCAACACGTAGCGTCGTGCTTGGCCTCGGCAACCTGCTCAACCGTGACGAGGGGCTGGGGGTTCACGCGGTACGCGCGCTTGAACAGCAACTCGGCCCAGGGGCAGGGGTCGAGACGCTGGACGGGGGAACCCTTGGCCTGAGCCTGCTGGGCCTGGTCGAAGCCTGTGAGGATCTGCTGGTACTCGACGCGGCCGATGCGCAGCGCCCGCCGGGCACGCTGATCGAGTTGAGCCGTGAGGCCATCCCACTCTACGCCGGGCTCAAGCTTTCGCAGCACCAGGTCGGTTTCCAGGAGGTGCTGGGCCTGGCCAGTTTGCGTGGACGTTTGCCGCGCCGCCTGCACCTGATCGGCGTGCAGCCCGCCGATCTCAGTCTGGGACTTGAGCTCAGCCCGGTGGTAGCTGCGATCCTGCCGGTTGTCCTGGCCCGCGTACGCAGCATCCTCACCGGCTGGGGGCTGCTGAGTATATGTGACTGGAATGGCTAGCGCTGAGGTTGTGTCTCAAAGACCACGAAGGCTCGTCCTGCACACTGCGAACCCTCAACCAGCCGCTCATGCCCATCAGGGTAGCGCTCAAAGAGGGCCTGCAGCACCGGCAGATCCTCACGGTTGAGCACGAACCAGCCTGGCCGCCCGCCCAGATCGACCCTTGCAACCTCTTCTGCCCCCATCACCACATTCGGGAAGTTGATCTCGCCGATCCAGATTCCTACCGCTCGGGCGTCAACCCAGTGTGGATAGCCCACCAGCCAGGCCGCCGAACGCTCACCGCCAGTCTGTTCCCAGACCAGCAGTTCGGCAGCAATGTCTGAGGCATTCTGTGCTCGTGGGCAGTATTGGGCCGGATAGTCTACAAAAACACGCTGCCAATTGATCACAGCGACCAGTAGCCCCAGTGCTACCACCCCACCCGTTGCCCCGCCGACCAGTTGCTGTTGCCAGGCTTTGCCATCCCGTGCCGCTTCATGCAGCAGGGCGAGCAGTATGCCTGGGGCTGCCGCACAGACGATCATCAGGATCGGTAGCGCCCCGCCGGTGCGCACAATGCTCGGATTTTCACGCGGAAAGGCAATGCTCAACGCCGAGGGCATCAGCATCAAGCCACCCGCCAGCAGGGTCAATGCCGGCCAGGGATTGCGTGTACGCCAACTTAGTCCCAGACAGCCTGCCGCTCCAACCACCAGCAACCCGGCCAATACCACGTCCATCGCTGGCTGTTCGGGTATGTTGACCACCCAGACCTCGTCACGGGTGTAGTTGAACATCAGCAACACATTGCAGATATTGTCGAGCAGGATCTGTCCTGGATCACCCTCAATCGGGCGTTCCTGGCTGGTCAGGCGGGTTGTTGCGCGGTAAAAGAGTTGATCGGGTCGCTCGAAGCCATAACGCAGCAGCGGTGCCAGGCAGAGTAGGGTCAGCACGGCCGCCAGTAACCCGCCCACCACCACGCGTCGTGCTGCCGCGTACTCTCGTTTAAGCAGCAGCCAGCCGAGCCAGATCAGGCCCAGTAACGGTACGACGACCAGCATAAAACGGTAGGCCGTGTAGCCCTGCAGGCCGATACCCATCCAGAGCCCGGCGAGCAGCAGGCTGTTTCGGCTGTCGCGGCGCAAGCCACGGACCAGGAAAAAGAGTGTCCAGGCCGTCGCACAGGGGGCCAGCGGGTAGCGTAGCCCAAAGCGCCCTGGAATGACCCCCCAGCTTGCCACTGCCGCAAAGAGGGTCGCCAGCAAGGCTGCGCGGGTACCGAATACCTCGCGTCCCAGGAGAAAGACGGCTGGTAGCATCAGCCAGCTAATGAGCGAAGTGCCAAGCTTCAGGGCCAGAAAATCGGGTTGTAGCCCGAAGATCCGGATCAAGCCTACCGTCCAGTAAAATTGCCACGGCTCACGCCCCGTATTACGCTCGAAAAAGATATAGGGCTGGCCCGCCAGCACATCACCGACATCGAGCAACTTCTCGGCCTGGTCGCTATTCATATCACGCGGGTTGTCGGCCAGGGCCACAAAACGAAAGGCCGCCCCCAGGGCCAGCACCCCCAGCAGCAGCACCAGCACCACCACGCGCTCACGGGTCAGCCAGGTACGCAGGCACGCACGCAGCCCTTGCGCACGCAGGGGGCTGCCCGGCGCAACCCGCCGGTAGTCCATATTCACCAGCAGGAAGCCGAACACCGCCACCAGCCACAGCAGCACCGCCGGCAGTGTATAACGGTTGCCCGTGCTCAGCGCAAAGGCCGAGCCGCCCGCCAGCAGCGCCCCAAGGCTGAGTACCAGGCGTGTTTGCCCTCCAAGTAGGCGCATTGATGCGCCCGGCAGCGCCGCTGCCAATTGTGGGGCCCGCGCTCCCGCCGCCGTTAGCCCGGCTGCCGCCAGCAGGCCCAGCCCACCGGCCATGGTGGCCCCCTGCGCCACTGCCAGCTGGGCCCCTAGCGCCAGCCCGATGCCGCCCACCACCAGCCCGGCTGCGATTGCCTCACCCCTCATGCCGACTGGCCCTCCCTCCCGCTACGCCGTTCCTTCTCCCCAGCCTTGCTCCACCCAGGCCCCCGGTGCCTCTTCAAACAGGGGGGCCACAAAGGGCTCGGCCCATGCCGGGCGCTCCAGGTAGACATAAAGTCCGAGACCAAGTACTGCCAGCACGGCTACGGTCACCAGTAGGCGCACCAGCGCACTGAAGAGCGCACCCGCCGTTGTGAGCAGCCCGTGTAGGGGATGTATTCTGGCTGGCAGAACAGGTGCAGCGGGGGTAGGCGTGGTCATCTCAGATCGCACTGTCTGTGCCGCGTTCACCTTCAGCCTGGGTGGGGCACCGCTTAGCTGGGCTGCTGCCGGGGCCATCCGCCCCGAGGCTGGCGCGACGCGCACCTGGGCCGGTTGTAGCAGTGGGGCCGGGTCGAGCGCTGTCCAGAATTCACGCACGGTGTTGAAACGGTCACGCGGCACCTTCTGCAGGGCGCGCTCAAGGGCCACATTCGTGCGCCGGGAGACCAGCGGGGCCAGGCTGCGCACTGGCGGGAAGCTGAAGGGCAGTTGCTCCACCGGGTCACGCCCGCTCAACAGGTGGTGCAGGGTTGCCCCGAGTGCGTAGATGTCCGACTGGGGTGTGGCAATCCCCTGGTACTGCTCCGGCGGCGCATAGCCCGGTGTGCCGATCTGGGCGCTACGTTTGCTTGGCTCAAAGAGGTGCGTAATGCCAAAATCGATCAGCTTGACGCCCCCGCTCTCGCGTTCGATCATCACATTCGAGGGCTTCATATCGCGGTAGACCAGCCCACGACTATGCAGATGATCAAGCACATCACAGATCTGGGCTGCCCAGATCAAGACCTGGGGCTCTTCGATCCGCCCTACGCGAGTGATAATCTCGTCCAGGTCTTCACCTGCCACAAATTCCATCGTCAGGTAGTGCCGGCCCTCGTCGCGGAAATGGCTATAGACCTGCGGAATACGCGGGTGATTGAGGCGTTGCAACACCTCGGCTTCGGCGTTAAAGCTGGCGATGGCCTCGGCGCGCTCACGCGGATCGGTGAAGGTGTCGCGCATCTCCTTGATCGCATAGCGTTTGCCGGTTTCATCAAGACCCTCGTAGATCGCGCCCTGACCGCCCTGCTTGATCACCCGCGTGATCACATAGCGCCGTTCGTCGTTCGGCACGTTGTTGTTGAGCACCATATCATGGCCACAGTGCTGGCAGAAACGTGCGCGGCGCAGGTTCTGCTTGTGGCAACGCGGGCAGAGGATCTGGCTCACCTCGGCCATAATGCTCCAGGTGGGTAGGGTGCGTTCAGCCGTATTTCCGGCGGTCGGCGACGACTGAAGCATGCAGCACCTCCAGCGTAGCACAGGCCAGGCACCTCGACAAGTGAGGCCCAACTATGCGATCTACGCTTGCTGGCGGGGCTTTGTTGCAGTCCGCCGATCCTGCCCCCCTCCGCTCAACTCCAATCCCGCGCTCGGTAGCCCAGCCAGCCCAGCGCTGCCACATCATTGCGCCAGCCTGGCCGTACTTTCACCCACAGCTCAAGGAAGACCTGGTGCCCCAGCATGCGCTCGATCTCGTAGCGCGCTGCCGAGCCGATCTTCTTCAACATCGTCCCGCCCGCTCCGATCACAATGGCCTTTTGCCCTTCACGCTCAACGTTGATCGTCATGCGGATAAAGAGCGTCTGCTCGCGCTCCTCCCACTCTTCGACCTCCACCGCCACGGCGTGGGGCACCTCCTGTGCTGTGTGATACAAGACCTTTTCGCGCACAAATTCGGCAGCCAGTTGCTGCACGCTCTGGTCGGTAACCTGCTCTTCGGGGTAGAGCGGCGGCCCGGCCGGGAGAAGTTCGACGATCGCTTCCAGCAGCGATCCCAGGCCCATGTTGCGCTGGGCCGAGATAGCCAGCTCGGCCTGCCAACTGCCCAGGGCCTGGTAGGCTTCCAGGTAGTGTTGCCGGCCGCGTGGCCGCTGGTCAACCTTATTCAAGATCAGCAGCTTGGCCCCACGCGCCCGCTGCACCTGCTGCGCAATCTGCCGATCAAGCTGGCTGGGTGGCTGGCTGATGTCAACCATAAAGCCAATCACATCAGCATGGGGCAGGGTCTTCTCGGCCAGGTCAACCATCAGCCGCCCAAGGGCATGATCCGGCTGGTGAATGCCCGGCGTATCGACAAAGATGATCTGTGCCCCTGGCCGGCTGAGGATGCCCCGTGCGGGCACCCGCGTCGTCTGCGGGCGTGGTGAGACAATCGCCACCTTCTGGCCCAGTAGCGCATTCAGCAGCGTACTCTTGCCCACGTTCGGCTTGCCCACCAGGGCCACAAAGCCTGAGCGACCCACCGTCACCGGGTGATCCGCCGCTGACCTTGCCTCTTGCTCCACCGCAGGGGCCGGCTGTTCATCAGCATGGGCAGCTTGCTGGTCGTTCTGCGCCACATCAAGGGTGGCTTGCTGATCCGTTTGCTCAAGATCCGCCTCAGCGATATCAAGGGTGGCTTGCTGATCCGTTTGCTCAAGATCCGCCTCAGCCATCCTGAAGACCACTGGCCCCTCGCCTTCGGGGACAGGCTGCTCGTCATCAAGCGCCACCAGGAGAGGCCCCAGCCGTTCCAGAGCTTTTGGCATGGGCAGTGTGGCTGGCAAGGCCAGTTCAACTCCTAGCAACACCTCGTCGGCAGCAAAATCAAGCAGGGCCGTCTCCGTCAGGGCCAGCAGGGTTGCCGGTTGCTCGTCGGCAATGCGCAACGTCAACCAGCCACGCTCCATATCCAGGCGCTCGAAATCGCCATCGAGGGCCAGTTCGAGTTGTGCCAGGGTCAACTCATCATCAAGATCAAGGCGCAGCCCGAAGATCCGTCCCGCAGTGTCAAGCAACAGATGCCCCGGATACTCCAGGGTCGTAACTACCTGTCCTACCTCAAGTTCGGTGAGATAGAGATAGAGCGTCCCGGCATCCGGGTCATAGGAGAACTGAAACATGGTTAGGTTCTTACACTAATCCGAGCTGACCTCAACCTGTTGTACGCCGCCGGAAGGCGCGTCGTTACGCCCGATTGCCGTCAAGGTTGGATC
This sequence comes from uncultured Chloroflexaceae bacterium, assembly GCA_964592425.1. Taxonomy (GTDB): domain Bacteria; phylum Chloroflexota; class Chloroflexia; order Chloroflexales; family Chloroflexaceae; genus Viridilinea. The sequence continues at coordinate 77,018 of CAZQCG010000003.1, read as the reverse complement.
GGGCGGTTCAGGTTGGTCGGTCAGCTTACGGTAGAGATAGCCCAGCACAATGCGGATCACCGCTGCCACCGGGATCGAGATAAAGAGCCCGAACGGGCCAAGCAGTGCCCCACCAGCGAGCAGTGCAAAGATTACCACCGCCGGGTGCAAGGTCACCAGCGGACCCATCACCTGGGGCAGAATAATATTTTCTTCGATCATACGCAGCACGAGGTAGATCAGGCCGATCACTGCGACCAGACCCAGGGTAGACATCCCGAAGGGAATGTCGGTCTGGAAGAGGGCCACACTCATCGCAATCGCCGCCGCCGACCATGGCCCGACGATGGGAATAATCTCGAGCACCCCTGAGACAATGGCGATCAACAGAGCGTTAGGCACGCGTAGAATCGAGAGCGGGATATAGAGTAAGAAGGCCATCAGCAGTACCAGGATGATCTGGCCGCGGATGTAGGCCCCACAGACTGCATCGACCTGGCGGCCCAGCGCGGCAAGCTCCATCTGGTGGGGTAGCGGCACCAGCCGACTGGCCCACTCCTTGAGTTGACGTCCTTGTAAAAGCAAGTAGAAGGTAACGATCAGGTAGGCGATCACAAAGAGCACCGTCTCAAGGGCCGAGAAGACCAGGTGCGGCACACTCTCACTGAAGCGTCGGCTAATCTCGCCAACCACCCCGATCAACTGCTCTTCGAGCGGAATCAGGTTGATGCTGAGGCCGGCCACCTCCAGTTGCTCATAATCGCGGAAGAAGTCGCGGATCTGGATCACTGCCTGTGGTGCCGAAGCGGCCAGATCGCCCGACTGCTGGACGATCCGTGGCCAGAGCAGGGTGACAATCGTGTAGATCAGCACCCCTGCCAGAACATAGAGCACCGTAATCCAGAATGCCCGTCGGCTGCCACTGCGGCGTTGCAGCCAGCTAATCAGCGGGTTAAAAACATAGGCCGTGATGATCGCCGCCACAAACGGCGTCAACATATGTTTGACGGCCAGTAAGAACCAGACCGCCAGGCAAACAATAATGGCCACCGTGATCAGCTTGAGCTGCGGTGTAAAGCGGATCGGTCTCTGCTCGGCAGTCATACGATGCCTGGGAGCGCTCCGTTTACTCTTCACCACGCCCACGGCGTAGCGGAATCTCAGCCTTCAGATGATCGTTGGCCTCACCGCGCAGCAGGGTCACCTCGATCTGCTCTGCATCAACATGGGGCAGATAACGTGAAAGCACGTCCGCCAACTCCAGCTTCATCTGCTCAAGCATATCGGGGGTCAGCTTATAGCGATCATCGACGAGCACCATCATCAGGCGCTGCTTAGCAACATTGGCGCTGCGCTCGCGGCGACCTCCAAAGAGGTTGCTGAAGAAGCTCACGATGTAATCCTTTCGCTACGAGCGACGCCGCCCGAAAATGCCGAAAATACGCTCAAACATCCCCGGTTGTTCCTGCAAGGCCAGGAATGGCACACTCTCACCATTGAGCCGCCGGGCGATATTGAGGAAGGCGCGTCCTGAAAGCGAGCCCTGGTCGTAGACGATCGCCTCGCCGCGGTTGGTCGAGGTGACGATATTTTCGTCATCAGGCACAACCCCGATCAGGTCGATCGCCAGTAACTCAAGCACATCCGCCACCGACAGCATCTCCCCGCGGCTGACCAGGCGGTGCTTGATGCGGTTGACAATCAGCTTTGGTGAACGCTTCTCAGCCGCCTCGACCAGGCCGACAATGCGGTCGGCGTCGCGCACGGCCGACACCTCCGGCGTTGTGACAATCACCACCTCGTCGGCCCCGACAATCGCATTGCGGAAGCCGCCCTCGATCCCGGCAGGACTATCAATCAGAACAAAGTCAAAATCGGTGCGCAGCTGGTTGGTCAGGTCAACCATCTGCTGCGGGCTAACCGCATCTTTATCGCGGGTCTGTGCTGCCGGCAAGAGGCACAACTCCGGCAGGCGTTTATCTTTGATCAAGGCCTGGCGCAGGCGAGCGCGCCCCTCAATCACATCAACCAGGTCATACACAATGCGATTCTCAAGGCCCATCACTACATCAAGGTTACGCAAGCCGATGTCGGCATCAATCACCGCTACACGGCCACCACGCATTGCCAGGGCTGTGCCCAGATTCGCCGTCGTCGTTGTTTTGCCTACGCCGCCCTTGCCTGAAGTGATGGTGATCACACGCGCCATAACAACCCCACTCTACCCGTACCGCCATACATATGGAGCGCCTGATGGGCTCCTCACATGGGCACCCTGATGGACTTTAAAAACTAAAGCCGGTAAACCAGACCTGACAGGCCTACCGATGACCGATGCGACGGATACCGGATTTAATGCTGAACATTCATAAGCGCAGCCCTACCCTGTTTTGCATAGGCCGCCGGGGGTGGCCACAAGGGTCGCCTTACCCTGTCGCCTAGCGTTTGAGTGCCTCCCAGGGTTCTACCACAATCTGGTTGCCCTCAATGCGGGCCACCTCGGGGCTATGTGGCCCTCGTTCGCGGGGCGTGATCGCAATATGCTCAGCAATGCGCAGCTGGGTCGGGCTCAACTCGATCGCACAGACAAGCGCCTCGGCGTTGCCCAGGGCCCCGGCATGAACAAAGCCACGCAGACGCCCCCAGACGACGACACTGCCCCCGGCAATTAACTCACCACCAGGGTTCACATCGCCGATCAGGGTGATATGGCCGCTGTGGCGTAACACCTGGCCTGAGCGTACCGTGCGCATCAGCAGCATGGCATCATGTTCAACCAGAACTGCGCCAGGTTGGCTGGTTGCTGGCTCAGGGTAACGGGGGAGCGGGCGTGCCGTGAGGCCCACGGTTCGGGCAGCATTGCGCGCCTCGCGATCGTTCGCACTGATCGCCTCGGCTGAGACTCCATGCTGTTGCATCAACTCAAGCATCTGCGTCAACTGTTCGGTACTGAGTGAACGCTCGCCCACGTCCAGGGTCAAACGTGCCCCGTTGAAGAAGCTCTGATTTTGAACTAACTGCTGCTCAAGGCGCACCATCAGGTCACTCCACTCGGCCGTATCTTCCAGCCGCAGCCGTAGGCCCTCGCGTCCGCCTTTAATGCTGATCAGATCACTCATGAGGGTTCTATTTGAGAAAAACGCGATCTAGTGAGTGAATTATAGCACACGCAACCGTCATTGCCGTGCCGTGCTTCAGGGTACCTGGCCAGTGACTGGTGCTGGCGGCGGATCGCCTGGCAAGACAGGACAGATGCGCGGTTTGTTTGCCGGTGGGGTCACGCCAAAGTAGGTCTGCATAATCTGCGTCACGGCTGGCACGGCCATGGTTGACGAGCCATCGTTCAGATCGCCGACTCCCTCAAGCAAGACGGCCACCACAACCTCAGGGTTGTCGTAGGGAGCAAAACCGACGAACCAGGCATGGCTCTGGCGCACCATGCGTCCATCGGGGCGTTTAATCAGTGGGCCAAACTCGGCCGTGCCGGTTTTACCGGCAATTTCAAGCCCCGAGCACTCAAAGCGTGCGGCAAGATTCAGGCCATCGACTACCGAGGCGCGCATACCCTCGCGCACAGCCTGCAGGCTCTCCGAGATGACTGGTGCCCGGCTCAGCACCGTCGGGGCAACTTCGCGCACGGTTGCCCCTTCACCATCGGTAATACGGGCCACCACATGCGGGCGATAGACCGTTCCGTCGGTTGCGATGCCGCCCATAGCGGTCGCGATTTGCAGCGGCGTGGCCAGCAGATCACCCTGGCCAATCGCCGTATTGTAGGTGTCGCCGGTTGTCCAGACCTCACGCTTGTTCTGTGCCTTCCAGGTTTTGGTTGGCACCAGGCCTGGGGCCTCGCCAGCAAGATCAATCCCGGTCGTACGTCCCAGGGCAAACCACTCAAACCCTTCGACCAGCCCTTCGATCTGCAGCCCGGAGACGCGCAGTGCGTCCTCGTTCAGGTTGGTAGCCTGATCATTGCCACCGGCGATGGAAGCGAAAAAGACGTTTGACGAGAGCCGCAGGGCATCGATCAACGTCAACTCGCCGTTATCGCGATTGCGCACCGAGTTGGGCAACTCAAAGGGTGCGCCGCTGCGCTCGATCAGCTTGATTACGCCGGGATCGCGCAACTTCGTATCAATCTCGATCACGCCCTGCTCAAGGGCCGCCACGCCGACAAAGGGCTTGATGGTTGAGCCGGGCGGGTACTGGCCAGCCGTTGTCCGGTCGGTCAAGGGTGCCAGACGCAACAACTCGGCCAGTTCCTGCGGATCGCTGCGGCTCAGCAGGCTGCTCAACTCAGCTCCACGGGTTGGGTCAACCCACACATTGTTGTCGTAGGTTGGTAGGGAGACCAGCGCCAGCACGCGGCCATCATGCGGATCAAGCACCACCGCCGCACCGGCGACAATCGGCTGATAGGTGCGTTTGTAGGCCTCTGCCGCATCAATTCGGCGCTGTTCGCCCTCGTTGATCCAGCGCCGCAAGATCTGCTCAACCTGGGTCTGAAAGCCAAGATCGATCGTCAGTACCAGATTCTGGCCATTTTGCACCGGGCGTAGCTGATCAGGCGGACTGACCGGGCGCTGCAAGGCATCAACCAGAAGCGTGTCAATGCCCTGCAGACCGCGTAACTCGTTCTCATAGGCCGCCTCCAGGCCATCTTTGCCAATCTGATCATCGATCTGGTAGGGTGGAAAGCCCAGGCTGGGCGGGTCAATCGTCTTGCCGATCAAGCCGCAACGTCCGGCCCGACTTACGACGTCGATCAGTCCGGTCAACCACGAACTGACCGGATTCTGGGCCATGAGTTCACATTCGGTGATATGGCCGATATAGCCGAGCATGTGTGAGAGCGAGGGCACGGCGGCACTGGCCGGGTAGTGGCGCCGATAGGCTTCGAGCACTTCCACCCCAGGCAGGTAGTTGCCGTTTTCGCGGATAGCCAGGGCCAGGTCGGGGCTGATGTTCTCTTTGATCACCACTGTCTGGTAGCCGCGGACGATCTCGCGTGGGATCATCGCTTCAACTGGGCTGACGAATTGCACACTATCGGCGTAGCTGTGACTCAGTTCCAACGCCTTGAGCGTATCGGCCGAAGTCACACTCAATTCCACTGGGCTGCCGCCAGCAAGTGGCAGATCTAATCCCAGGCTTCGTAGAGCGCTCTGAAAGATTGGAGTCGCCGTAAGGGTCTCCGTCGAGTCGATCCTGAGGGTTGCGGTCAGGCCAGCGACCTGGCCGATGCGGGCCAGCACCTCGGCCCGGCGTTGCGGTTCACGCACGGCATTGGGCAAACGCCCCGGTACAACTGCCAGGTTGTAGATCGGCACACTCTCAGCCAGTAAGGTTGTCCCATCGACGGCAAAGATCTCGCCGCGCCGGGGCGGCACCGCCAGGTAGCGGCGATAGACCTCGTTGGGGGTTGTGCTACGGGCCTGCGTATCGCTGGTGAAGAGTTGAAGCTGATAGAGACGGCCTACCATCACCGCCAGCACAACCATGAGCAGGGCCCGCAAGGGGATCAAGCGCGCCATAACAAGTACCGTTCAGCGGTGATCACGAAGTGACCAACGCAGCATAACATAGACCGGCAAGCTCATGATCAGGGCGACCAGGACGACCGGTAAGATCACCACTTGCAGGTACTCAGCCCAGACAATCGGGCCGGGTTGGGTCACCCAGGCCAGGATGAGCTCGTAGATCAGGCTGGCGACCAGCACTGCCAGCAGGACAAAGAGCGGACGGTCAACCCGTAGCCGCCGGGCGCTTGCCGTGATCACCAGGACAGGCACCAGGAGGGCCAGGGCATGGGCTCCCAGCGGTGTTGTTGCGAGCAAGTCAAGGCTCAGACCGCCATAGAGTGCCCAGCTTAAGGCCCGTAGCAGACCGGCATCAGGAAAGGCCGCCGAGATGCCGATCAAGGTACGGCAGGTTACCAGTACCAGGATCAGCGGCAAGGCAAAGCCAAGCGGCGTCGTGAGCCAGGTCACCTGCACGAGCGCCACAACTGTCAGCGCAAGCAGATGGGCAATTTCGCGGGCGAGCCGCTCCTCTAATCGTCTTGGCTGAGAATCACCCACACGTAGCGTACCTGGTCAGGGTCAACAAAAGGGCGCAGCTCGGCGTGCTGGTACTGCTCACTGGTTCCCACCTGCTCGATGCTACCGATCGGGATATTAGGCGGCACGGCTGCTAAGTCGAAGGGCAAGTTAAGTGCCGCCGTCAGGCCGGCCGTCACGACTGGATCACCGATGGCCAGGGGGGTCGCACGGTCGACCTGCTCAATACGCAGGCGCGAGCCACGTTGCCACTGACCGCGTACCAGGCCAACCCCGGCCCGCCCGTCGTGGATGACCCGTCCACTGATCTGGCTACCGATATCGGTAATCAGCAGCACCTGAGCGGTGTTAGGGCCGACACTCTCGACGATCCCGACCAGCCCGGTGGGGCCACCGCGCAGCTGGCCGATCACGGCCATACCGGGGCTCAAGCCATCGTGCTGGCCACGGGCGAGCAGCATAATGCGCCGGCCGGCATCAGGCGAACGTACGGTCACTTCAGCCCCGACAAGGCTCCAGGGCTGTTCACGCTCGATCGCCAGCTGCTGGCGGAGAAAGACATTTTCCACCTCAGCCTGTTCGCGGCGCAGTAGTTCGTCGCTCAGCCGGCTATTCTCACGCTCAAGCGCCGCAATGCGCAGCTCAAGGGCGGTCTGGCCCCATGGCCCATCCAGGCTGTCGCTGACGGTGTTGCGCAGTCCGCTCAACACCGTTGCCGATGTGGCGGCGGCATACTGAAGCGGCTGGTGCAGGAAGGCGAGGCGCCCCTGGCGATCAAAGAACAGCAGAGCCCCGACCAGCAGGCAGAGCGCAAAAGCGATCACAAGCACACGCAGGCCAGCCGGAGCGCCTGAGCGATCCCGGCGCAGCTTGATTGGACGATCATCAAGCAGATCGCGCATGGCTAGAACTTAGCGCGGCGGGTACTCTGGGTGCGGATCAGAATATCCTGATAGACCTTATTCTCAAAATTCTCAACCATCTTGCCGGCCCCACGCGCCACACACGAGAGGGGATCTTCGGCAATATGGACGGGCATCTTGCTCTCGGTGGCGATGCGTTTGTCGAGGCCATGGAGCAGCGAGCCACCGCCGGCGAGGGTGATGCCATGCTCCATAATATCGGCAACCAGTTCGGGGGGCGTCTCTTCGAGGGCCAGGCGCACCTCCTGAATGATCGCATTGACCGGACCGGCGATGCCCTCACGGATCTCCACTGAACTCACCTCGACGGCTTTCGGCAGGCCGGTGAGCAGGTCGCGTCCGCGCAAGACCACCTTGATCTCTTCTTCGAGCGGGTAGGCCGAGCCAGCGGCGATCTTGGCCCGTTCGGCCATACGCTCACCGATCAGCAGGTTATACTCACGACGGGCAAACTGCACAATTGCCTCATCGATCTCATCACCCGCCGTACGGATCGAGTGGTTAATCACAATCCCACCGAGTGAGATAATCGCCACCTCGGTCGTACCGCCGCCAATATCGACGATCATGCTGCCGATGGGCTCATCAACCGGCAGGCCAGCCCCGATCGCTGCCGCCATCGGCTCCTCGACCACGTAGGCTTCGCGTGCCTTGGCGTTGAGGGTTGCGTCACGGGCGGCCCGCTTCTCGACTTCAGTTACTCCTGACGGCACCCCGACGACCACGCGCGGGCGTGGATCCATCAGGCGTACCGCAGAGTAGGCATGGGCCTTCTTAATAAAGTAGGCCAGCATCTTCTCGACCACATCAAAATCAGCGATCACCCCGTCTTTCAACGGGCGCACCGCAATGATATTGGCTGGCGTCTTGCCGACCATCGCCTTGGCCTCCGCGCCCACCGCGTGAACGCGTTTGGTCTTGGCGTCAATGGCAACCACCGAGGGCTCGCTAATCACGATGCCCTTGCCCCGTACATGAACCAGCGTATTCGCGGTGCCGAGATCGATGCCCAGATCACGGCTGAACGCCCCAAACAGCGAGTTGATCGGATTAAAGCCCACTGATTGCTCCGCAATCGCCTTCGTACTACCGAGTAGCCGGATGCAACACCCGCTGTCGGCATGCCTATACGTCACTATCGAGCTATTATTATAGCATACCCACTCAGCGGGCCGCAGCGTGGCTCCGACGTGCTCCTCCTGATAGCCAGCTGATACAGGATTTGACTTTTCCCGACCCTTGTGCGACAATAAGCCCCGCCGAAACTGGTATGCAGGGCGGCAGTTGCGCACCAGGCGCACCAAGCTTTAACGAACGTCGGGCGGTTGTCGGTTGTTGGTAGCTTGCATGACCAGATCCCATAATGGTGCTACAGCTAGGACTTCTGGCTCTTTACGGGCTGGAAGATTTTTATTGTCGTGAGCACAACCCTTTCACGTCCAGTCTACCCCTTTACCGCCATTGTCGGCCAGGAGCGTCTCAAGCGTGCTCTGATCCTCAATGCGATCAACTCGCGTGTGGGCGGCGTGCTGATCAGGGGCGAGAAGGGTACAGCCAAGTCGACTGCCGTGCGTGGCCTGGCCCGCCTGCTGCCGCCGATCAATGTGGTCGATGGTTGCGCCTACTCCTGTCAGCCTGATCAGCCGGCTGGTCTCTGTGCGACATGCCAGGGGCGCAGCGGCGATCTGCCGATCCGCAGTCGCTCGACTCGTCTCGTGGAACTGCCGGTCTCGGCGAGTGAAGATCGCGTGGTTGGCTCGCTTGACCTTGAGCATGCGATCACTGAAGGGCAGCGCCGCTTTGAGCCCGGCTTGCTGGCCCAGGTAAACCGCGGCCTGCTCTATGTCGATGAGGTGAACCTGCTTGACGATCATCTGGTTGACCTGCTGCTCGACGCGGCAGCGATGGGGGTGAATACGGTTGAACGTGAGGGGGTCAGCATTTCGCACCCTGCCCGCTTCATCCTCGTCGGCACGATGAATCCTGAAGAGGGTGAGCTGCGTCCCCAGTTGCTCGACCGTTTCGGCCTTGCGGTTGAGGTGGCCGGCCTGGTGGATGTACCTTCACGGGTGGCAGTGATCGAGCGCCGGATGAGCTACGAGAGCGATCCGCAGCAATTTAGCGCCGCCTGGCATCAGGCTGAAGCGGAGCTTGCCGCTCGGATTGAGGCCGCCCGCGAGCTGCTGCCGCTGGTGCAGATGGACGGCTCGGATATGGCGGCGGTCGCCAGCCTTTGTATTGAACTGGGCGTTGATGGGCACCGCGCCGATCTGACGATCCTCGAGACGGCCCGTACCCACGCCGCCTGGAGTGGCCGTACCCGTCTGGGGGTTGAAGACATTCGCATCGCCGCCGAGCTGGCCTTGCCGCATCGGATGCGCCGCCAGCCCTTCACCGAGATCAAACTTGATGAACAACGTGTGGCCGATATTCTTGAGCGCAGCGGCAAATCAGCCAGTGCGGCGGCCAGTGAAGAGCTAAAAAAAAAGGCTGAACCCGGTGAGCGTGGTGAACCAGGCGAAGGTGGTAACGAAGAGGGCGGAGGCGACGTGACGCCGCTTGCCAGTGCCGGTAGTGCCGAGCAGGATACCCAGAACGACAATAGCACGGGGGGCGGTAAGCAGTTCGAGGCTGACCGTATGTTCCGTACCCGGCGGCTGGAAGGCAACAGCGACCGGCGGCAGCGCCGTGCGCCGGGCAAACGTACGCGCACCCGCACCACACGCAAGCAGGGGCGTTATATTCGTAGCCAGCGGGTCGATCGAGTGACCGACCTGGCCTTTGATGCTACGCTGCGCGAAGCGGCAATCTACCAGCGCAAACGCCGCGACGAGCTCAGCCATACGATTGGCATGACCTATCGCCGTCGGCCACGGGTGTTGATCCATAAAGATGATCTGCGCCAGAAGGTGCGCGTGCGCCGCACCCGCAATGCGGTCTGTTTTGTGGTTGATGCAAGCTGGAGTATGGCCGCCGAAGAGCGTATGCAGGCCACCAAAGCTGCCGTCCTCTCGCTCTTGCGCGATGCCTACCAGCGCCGCGATCGGGTCGGTCTGGTCAGCTTCCAGCGCGACTACGCCCGCGTCCTGCTGCCGCTGACCAACAGCGTCGAGCTGGCTCAGAAGCGGCTTCAGGCGATGCCCACCGGCGGTAAAACGCCCCTGGCCCGCGGTATGCTTACGGCTTTCGAGTTGCTCGAGCGGGCACGGCGTCAGGATGAAGAGATCCTGCCCCTGATGGTATTGCTAACCGATGGCCAGGCCAACGTGGCGATCGGCGACTTGCCACCGCAGCAAGAGGCCTACCAGATCGCCGAGTTGATCGCCAGTCAGTCGATTCGGGCAATTGTGATCGATACCGAGCATCCCAGCTTCGAGCGGGGACTTTCGCGCCGGCTGGCTGAACATTTGCAGGGTTCCTACTATCGGCTTGAAGATCTGAGCGACGGGGGGCTGGTTCAGGCTGTTCGTCGCCAGATGCAATAAGGTACTGGCGTTCGTATTATGTGCAGGAGGGATCGAGGAGATGACCGATCAGGTACGCAGGGACGAGACCGCTGAGAGCGAGCTGCTTGAGACGCTGCTCGACGCAGCGAACGCTCCGGTGGCGCAGGCTGAGGCCGCCTCGCCGGAGCCGACGGCAGAGGCCGGGCCAGTGGCCCTGCCGACGCCTGAGATCGCGACGGTGACGGTGGAGGTGGAACTGGTGGCTGCCGAGGCTGAAGCCCCAGTTGTTGAGGCTGAAGCCCCAGTTGTTGAGGCTGAAGCCCCAGTTGTTGAGGCTGAAGCCC
>CAZQCG010000003.1:49437-66167 GCA_964592425.1 uncultured Chloroflexaceae bacterium | reverse complement strand
CGCTCGCAAGCGACGAGGACAGTGCAAGTGGTGGGGCCAGCTTCACACCAGTTGCCGAGGAGAGCACGCGCCCGCGCAAGCTCAAAGATCTTCAGGCGGGGATGGAGCTTGACGGCCGGGTTACCTCGATCGCGCTCTATGGCATCTTCGTGGATATCGGGGTCGGGCGTGACGGCCTGGTGCATATCTCGGAGATGAGTGATACGCGCATTGATACGCCCTCTGACCTTGTGCAGATTGGGAATACGGTGCGGGTACGGATCAAGAGCGTTGACCCTGAGGCGCGCCGGATTAGCCTGACCATGCGCACCGGTAGCGGTGAGCGTGAGCGCAGCGAGGGTCCCCGTAACGTACGCGGTGGTGCTGGGCGTGCCCGGCGGGCCGAAGTCGACCGTGAGCGGCTATCCACGTTGAAGGTCGGCGATGTGCTAGAAGGCACGATCACGGGTTATGCACCCTTCGGGGCTTTCGCCGATATTGGGGTGGGCAAAGATGGCCTGATCCATGTTAGCGAACTGGCCGAGGGTCGCGTCGAAAAGCCTGAGGACGCCGTCAAGATCGGTGAGCAGTTCCTCTTCAAGGTGCTCGAGATCGATCCCGAAGGAACCCGCATCAGCCTCAGCTTGCGCCGTGCTCAGCGTAGTCAGAAGATGCAGCAACTTGAGATTGGCCAGGTGCTTGAAGGGTCGGTTAGCGGAATCGCGCCTTTCGGGGCCTTCGTCGACATCGGGGTCGGGCGTGACGGCCTGGTGCATATCTCGGCCCTCTCGACGAGCCGGGTTAACCGGGTTGAGGATGTGGTCAAGGTCGGTGACCGGGTGACCGTTAAGGTGCTTGAGGTTGATCAGCAGAGCAAGCGCATCAGTCTTACGATGCGCCTGGAGGATTCGGCCGATGATGCCGATCGGCAGTCCGATGAGGAGCACAGTGGCGTTAGCGGATCGGTAACCCGTAGCGCTCCGCCACCGGCTTCATCGCCTGCCGCCCGCTTTGCTTCGGCTGCCGAGGCCCGCGCCGGGCGTGATCGCGAGCGAGAGCGTCGTGAGCGTCGTGAGCGTGAGCGTGGCCGTGTGGCCACGCAGCCTGAGACCTACAGCACCGAGGATGTTGAGGAGGAGTTCGTTGGCGATGCCACGTTGGAGGATCTGCTGAGCAAATTCGGTAGCCCGACAACTCGGCGTGACCGCAAGGGTTCCCGCCGTGATGAGCCCGACTTTGAAGATGACGAAGACGTGCGCCAAGATCGCCGCCAGCGTGATGTGATCAAACGCACCTTGCAGCAGGTCGGCCGCGACGAGTAGGACTGGCCTCTGGGTGGCTAAGGACGCAGCAGCTAACGCTGCTGCGCCCCGATGCGTCAGAAGACGATCATCTGTGGTTGACACCTGTATACGACGGCATGTATAATACCCCGCGTCTGCATGGAAGCGCGCATCTATGATCAGTGTCGCCAAAGATTGCTGCAAAAACAGACCAGGCTCAGGGCGACACACAGAGCAGAAATAGTTAGGGAGAACGAGCACAATGCCTAAGCGTACGTGGCAGCCGAAACGCATCCCGCGTCGTCGCAAACACGGCTTCCTGAGCCGCATGGCCGATAAAGATGGGCGCGAGGTGCTGCGGCGCCGCCGCCTTAAGGGCCGCTGGAAACTGACGGTCAGCGATGAGCGCCGCGACGGCGGTCGCCGTGGTCATCGTTAAGCCCATAAGCAGTAACGGGAAACGACGAAGAGGGTAGAGGCGACGGCGCTGTGGTGACAGCGGGGCCGGTCGCCTGTACTCTTTTCACGTTACGATGTATGAAACGCGCAAACCGGTTGCGCCGGCCCGAACAGTTCCGGCGCGTCCGGCGTGATGGCCGCACCTTTACGACGCCCCTGCTAACTCTGACGGTGCTTGCCGGTCGGCGTCACCGCATACGCTGTGGGTTCGTCAGCGGGAAAAGGCTTGGTGGTGCCGTGCAACGCAACCGCGCCAGGCGGCGTGTGCGCGAGGCGGTACGCCTGTTTCTACCGGCGATCATTCCGGGGTATGACCTGGTTTTTTATCTTCACAGCCCAGATCTGTTGAGCACCCCTTTCGCAACGCTTCAGCAGACGGTTGAGGATGTGCTGCGCCGCGCACAGATCTGGCGTTTGCAATCAACTACCGGTACACTCCCCGCACCATCATCACCGTGCGTCTAAACCACGCACGTTCGAGGAAACGTTATGGGTTCGATCTGGTCTTCGTTTGTCGGCCTGCTTGAATTGGCTTTGATCTGGTTCTCGTCGATCACCGGCAGTGTTGCCCTGGGGATTATTTTCTTCACGATCGCGGCCCGCCTGATTATTCTGCCACTGACCCTCACTTCGATTCGCTCAAGTCGGAAGATGCAAGAACTGCAGCCGATGATCAAGGAGTTGCAGCGGAAGTATGGCAAAGATCAGCAGAAGCTCCAGGAAGAGACGCTCAAGCTCTATCGTGAGTATAAGATCAACCCGGTGGGCGGCTGCCTCCCAATGTTGCTCCAGTTGCCGATCTTTTTCGGCGTCTATCAGGCTGTCTATCACCTCTTCGGTGGCGAGGCTGGCCGTGTCTTCCTCAGTCCGGCAGCAGCGGCGCGGCTCACCGATCCAGATATCGCTGCGATCTTCTCACAGAAACTCTTTGGGGTGATCGATGCAGGGGCCGTCTCCTTCGGGCCGGATGGCTTTGCCGGGGTGATTTACCTGGTGTTGCCGACACTCTCGATCATCTTCCAGTTGCTCCAGACGGTGATGGCGACACCACGTGTCCAGGATCCGCAGCAGAAGGTGATGACCCAGACAATGATGTTTATGCCGCTGATCTTCGGCTATATTGCCTTCACGTTTCCTCAGGGCGCGGTGCTCTACTGGGTGATCAGCAGTATGGTTGGAATTGTGCAGCAATACTTTACCAGTGGCTGGGGCTCGCTGGCCAATTATCTCAAGTTCCTGCCTCCTGATGGCAAGACTACCTCCAGCATGTCTAGTCTGACGCCTGCTGTGGCTGGGGCTACCGCTGAGAGTGGCAGCAGCCCAACCGATGCTGCTCCGCGCAGCGACTTCTGGAGTGTCATGCGCCCGCTTACCGAGACGAGTGAGCCGACGGTAGCCAGCAGTGAGCGTAACAGCGACGATCCGGCTGAGCAGGCTATTGAGCAGGCCCGTAGCCAGTCGCGTCCGCCCGAGAATGCCCGTCGTCCGCGCAAACGCAAGTAGCTTCCAGGTTTGCCGGCTGAGCCTGTCGAAGCCGGTAAGGACAGCGGAAAGCTTAATCTCAAAATCTCAAACTACGTAGCCTGACGAGGAAGTTTATGAAGAGCATCGAGATCAGTGCGCGCACGGTCGCCGAAGCTGTCGAACTCGCCCTGGCCCAGCTTGGCAAAGACCGCGATGAGGTGGTGATCGCGGTGCTGGAGGCTGGCGATGCGGGGGATGAGGCACTTGTGCGGGTGACCGTGGTGGATGATGATGAAGAGCCGCCGGTAGCAGCGCCTATGCTCGGCGCAGACCGCACGGGTAGCCCAGACGATCTGCAACAGATCGCCTGCGGCGTCCTTGACGATCTGCTCGTCCGCATGGATATCCATGCCTATGTCACGCCGGTGGTCACGCGTGTCCCCGGTCAGAAGGGTGACATTGAAGAGACGATTACGCTGCACGTCGAGGGTGCCGATGAGGAGGCTATGGGCCTGCTGATCGGTCGCCGCGGTGAGACGCTGCGCTCGCTTCAGTTCTTGCTCAATTTGTTGATCAGCCGCCGGGTGCAGAAGTGGCCCCAGGTTGTGGTTGATGTTGGTAACTATCGTCAGCGCCGCCAGGAGTCGCTCGAAGGCCTGGCCCGTCGTATGGCTGAACGGGTGCGTCAGACTGGCCGCCCGATTATGCTTGAGCCGATGGCGGCCTACGAACGCCGCATTGTACACCTGGCCCTGCGTGACGATAGCTCAATCTATACCGAAAGCTCGGGTGAGGGCGATAGCCGCAAGATCGTGATCTACCCTGCTAAGTCGTGAGGTGATCGACTATCTGGCGATTGGCCACCTGACCCAGGATCTGCTGGTTGACGGCTCGGTCGTGCCCGGCGGGAGTGCGTGGTATGCTGCCGCCGTTGCGGCCCGCCTGGGCCTGCGCGCTGCGGTGTTGAGCGCCGGTGATGCGCATAGGCTCAGCTTGCCTGAGGCCGGGGTTGCGCTGGCGATGGCTCCAGCGGCCCAGCGGGTGACGCGCTTTGAGAATCGTTATACGCCCGCAGGGCGCTGCCAGTGGTTACATACGCTCGCCCCGACCATCGTATTCAACCAGGCTCCACCAGGCTGGCAGCATGCCCCGATCATGCATCTCGCGCCGGTTGCCAACGAGTTTGAGCTGGCGACAGCTCTGGCCTATGCCACCCCAGCGACACTGGTGGGCCTGACACCCCAGGGTTGGATGCGCAACTGGGCCCAGCCTTTGCCAGCGTTGGTGCATACGCAGCCCTGGCAGCCTGCCCCAACCCTGCTCCAACGGGTGGGCCTGCTGGTGCTCAGCCTGGAAGATGTCGGTGGCGACGAGGCTCTGGTGGCCGCCTACGCCGCCCACTGCCCCCTGGTGGCGCTCACGCGGGGCGCGGCGGGAGCGACCCTCTACCTTGACGGGGTGCCTCACCCGGTCGCTGCTTTTCCCGCTGCTGAGCTTGACCCGACGGGGGCCGGAGACGTCTTTGCAGCCGCTTTGCTTGTCCGGCTGTACGAGGGCGCTGCACCGCTTGCCGCGGCCGCTTTTGCCAGTGTCGCGGCTGCCCTGTCCGTCGAGGGCCAGGGCCTGGGGCAGCTTACTGTGCGCAGGGCGGTTGAAGCACGTATGGTGGGCCTGAGCCTGGTTTGACAGGCTATCCCTGCACCGGATATACTCCAATTCGACTAGTCAGTGTGGGGAGGGCTTATGGATCGCCAGTTACTCCTGCTCGGCCTGTTGCGCAACCAGGAGATGCATGGTTATCAGATCAACGAATTTATTGATGAGCAGATCGGTTTCTGTGTTGATCTGAAGCGTTCAACGGCCTACTACCTGCTTGATAAGCTCTGCCGTGACGGCTTTGTGAGCGAGGAGGTTGAGCGGGCGGGCAAGCGGCCTGAGCGACGGGTCTACCGCATTACGCCTGCCGGCGAGGCCCGTTTCCAGGTTCTTTTGCGGCACAACCTGGCCGCCTATATGCCGCCGGTCTACAGTGAAGATATTGGGATCATCTTCCAGCACCACCTGCCGAACGAGGAGACGATGCGCCTGCTGCGGGTGCGGCGTGACCAGATCGTGGCCCATCAGGTGCGGCTTGAGGCTATGCGCGTAACGCTGCCGCAAGATCACCAGGCGGTGATCAAGCATCATCTGGTCCATATTGAGGCCGAGTTGAGCTGGCTTGATGAGTTGATCGCCACTTCCGCCGCGTGATGCTGGGGCGGTGTGGCAAGGATGCGCGAGGGAACCTGGTTCTCTCGTATCCTCCCTCGCATATGAGCATGAATAACCCAACGCTATGACTGAGTTTGCGATTGAGGCAGAGGGCCTGGTCAAGCGCTACGGCGAGATGACGGCGGTGGATGGGGTGAGTCTGCGGGTTGTGGCCGGGACGATCTACGCGCTGCTCGGGCCAAACGGGGCCGGGAAGACGACGACGCTTGGTATGCTCACGACCCTGCTAGCCCCTTCAGCGGGAACGGCGCGGGTTGCAGGCCACGACATTGTGCGCGCTGCCAGCCAGGTACGCGCCCGGATCGGGGTCACCTTTCAGGAGATCGCGGTTGACCAGGATCTGACCGGGCGGGAGGTGCTCGATATTCATGGGCGGCTCTACCGCCAGCCGACCGCTGAGCGGCGGAAGCGGATCACCGACCTGGTTGAGTTGGTGCAGCTGGGCGAGGCGCTTGACCGGCGGGTGCGTACCTACTCGGGCGGGATGAAACGGCGGCTCGAGCTTGCGCGCGGCCTGATGACCGAGCCTGAGGTGCTCTTCCTTGATGAGCCGACCCAGGGCCTTGATCCGCAGAACCGTGACAGTATCTGGCGCTACATCCGCATGCTCAACGCGCAGCGCGGCCTGACGTTGTTGCTCACCACGCACTACATGGACGAGGCCGAGGCGCTGGCAGGGGCCGTCGGCATCATCGACCGGGGGGGCATGGTTGCCGAGGGGACGCCCGAAGCCCTGGTGGCGGCCCTGGGGGCTGACGTGATTCGGGTGCGTGGCCAGGGTGAGCCGCAAGCTGCGGCCCGGCAGATCGGTGCGCTGCCCTTTGTCGAGCGGGTTGACACGGAGGCCGACGGGTCAATGATCATGGTCTATGTGGACAGCGGCAGCCGGCGGCTGGTCGACGTGCTGGGGGCGGTAAGCGGCAACGGCTTCCAGGTCGAAGATGTCACCCTGGCCCGGCCCAGCCTTGGCGATGTCTTTCTGCACCACACAGGCCGTGCCTTACGTGATGAATAGGCAGTTACGCAATGTATGCAACCTATGTGATCTGGCATAAACACATGGTCAAATTCCTCCGCAACCGTGAGGAACTCTTTGGCCTGGCCTTACAGTCGGTGCTCTGGGTCTTACTCTTCGGCGTCGGCATGCGTGGGCTGGTCAGTGAGGTGAGCGGTAGCGACTATATGTCGTTTATGCTGCCAGGTATCCTGGCGCTTGGGGTGCTGGGCGGAGCCGTGGGCGGGGGCATGGTCTTGCTTGATGAGCGGCTACGCGGCATTCTCAAAGAGTACCTGGTGGCGCCCATTCCACGGCTGAGCATCCTGCTGGGGAGTGCGACCAGTACGGCGACCAAGGCCCTGATTCAGGCGACGATCATGCTGGTGGTCGGTGTGCTGATGGGAGCCCGACTCAGCTTCAACCCGGCGGGTTGGCTTGGGGCCTTGCTGCTGATCGGTCTCTTCGCGGTCGGCTTCAGCGGGTTGGCGCTGGGCGTGGCGGCAATCTCACGCTCGATTGCCGGCTATCACGGTATGATCTTTCTCTTCAACCTGCCGCTGCTCTTCGCCTCCAACGCGCTCTACCCGCTGGCGGTACTGCCGGGCTGGATGCGCGTGATCGTGATGCTCAACCCGGCCACCTACCTGATCGACGCGGTGCGGGCGCTGGCCTTCGGGGTTGAGCCGACGTTGCCGATGGCTCTCAGTGTGGCGGTGGTAGCGCTCTTTGCCGTGGCCTGCACCTGGCTGGCGCTCAGCCTGTTCCGGCGCAGTGTGCATGGATAGCTGAGCGCATGGCATCACGAAAAGATCTTACGGAAATAGCCCGAAGCTGCGGTGCCAGAATCAGAACAGGGTGACAGAGTCAAGCGGGCGGGCGCGACACGAGGAGGGTCTGCCAGGCCTTGGGGGTGAGGGGTAACGAGCTACAGCGACTGCACCGGAAGCTGGAGCTCAAACACGGCTGATGTGACCGTGGGGCCGCAGTTTGGGTGAGCCGGACCGGACAGATGGAGTTCGCGGAGCGGCCCGGCCGGGCGGAAACCGTGGGTGCCGACCCAGCCGAGCAGCGCCAGCACAGCTGGGGGAAGGTCGTCGAAGGCACCCTGGAAGATGAGCGAGGCCGCCTGAGCGACCCCAGGCAACTCGCGGACTGTCAGTTCCTCGTCACGCGGCACCATGGTGCGCAAGGCTGGCTCGACCGCCACTGCCGCCTCGCTGTCGAGGTTGATCTCAATGTACTCTTCGGTGTGGTAGAGCATCAGCTCAGGGCTGAGGGGCGTGATCCCGTGTCTGGCGAGCACACGGTACAGCTGGCTATAGAGGAGCGCACAGGATGTCGCCATCGCAGCGATGGTCGGCACACACGTGCGTACGCTGGCGATGACCAGGGCTTCCAGGGGGCGGACGACGATCTCATACGGCGGCATAGCAGCAGCTTCGAGTTGCCTGAGCCGTGCGGCCACGGCGCGCAGCTGGAAGGCGCGGGCGGCCAGCTCCTGCTCCAACTCCGCCTGACGCAGGGCGAGCATACCGCGCAGCCGCTCGTTGGAGACGTCGCCAGCCTGGAGCAAGGTGCCGACCTGCTCGAGGGTGAGACCGAGACTATTCAGTGCGACGATCCGATGGAGGCGTGGTAGTTGGTCGACGGTATAGTAGCGGTAGCTGGTGAAGGGGTCGGTGTGGCTGGGCGTGAGCAGATCGAGGGTGTCATAATGACGTAGCATGCGCACCGAAACCTGGCCGAGCCGGGAGAACTCGCCGATTTTGAACATCAGATCCTCGCGATCATGCCGGTATATGGTGGTCAGGGTAAAGACGACAGTATACGGTATAGGGATGCTACAGCGACCTTCCGTTCTGCCCCATTATCCGCGAAAACGCGGAGCAGTTGCATGCCGGTTTGCTTCTATGATGGACGTAGACAGCCATTCAGGTGAGGTGGAAACGATGGATGACCTTGACACGGTGCGTGCCGCCCTGCTGGCCAAACCCGGCGTGGAGGAGACCTTCCCGTTCGACCTGGTGACCCTGGTTGCCAAAGTCGGGGGCAAGATGTTTGCGCTCCTGGCGACCACCGCTACGCCCCTCCGGCTCTCACTGAAGGTGGATCCCGATCATGGCGAGGTGCTGCGGGCGACGTTCCCGGCCATCCAGCCGGGCTACTACCTCAACAAGCGCCACTGGGTGACGCTCACCCTCGACGGGAGCCTGGAGCCCGTGCTGGTGCAGGAGCTCATAGACGGGTCATATCAGTTGGTTGTGCGAGGGCTGCCCCGTGCTACACGCGAGCAACTGGCTGCAGCAGGACGCGACGCCTCAACGTAGCGTACGCGGCACACTTAATAAAACCCAAACGGTAAAGCGACCTCAGGCGAGTCTAGCTTTAATCTCTGTAGTGATACAGTCAGGCCGGAAGCGGATTGCGCAGAGTAAGGAGTATGCCATGTCCACCCAGGCCGACTATGGCTGCGATGAGTGGGATCTGATTATCGGCTCCCCCGCCCTGGTCGCGCTCGCGGTTATGCACGTGGGAGAGCATAGCCACTGGATGGCTCACCGGCAACTCCTTGCCGTCAGCAAGTGCATTGATGCAATAACCGAGCAGGGCCCGACAAATGCCCTGATGCAGGCTGTGGCGGCAGCCGATCGTGACGGACGGTCGCCGTTCTGGCC
This sequence comes from uncultured Chloroflexaceae bacterium, assembly GCA_964592425.1. Taxonomy (GTDB): domain Bacteria; phylum Chloroflexota; class Chloroflexia; order Chloroflexales; family Chloroflexaceae; genus Viridilinea. The sequence continues at coordinate 57,039 of CAZQCG010000003.1, read as the reverse complement.
AACCGAGCTTCCTGCCGATCTTGAGGCAAGCCAGCAATGGGCGGTCGAGCGATGCCGGCAGGTGGCTACCCTCCTGGCTCAGAAGTCGCCGGAAGAGGAAGCCGAGATCTTCGCCCGCTGGTTGCTTAGCATTGGCCAGCGCGTCACGCTGGTTGAAGACGACCAGGAAGCGCAGGGCCAGGAGAGTGCGTGGCATGCGGAGCGACAACGTAGCGACCTGGATGCGCTGGCAATAGCCCTCGGAGTGCAAGCCCGAGAAAATACTATCCACAACCTGCGGTCATTCCAGTTTGACCGTTCGTAGCGCGGGCTTCAAGCCCGCAAAGGCGGCGCTACGATCAGCGCAGACGGTCAAGTTGGTTTGAAACATGTCTTAGGCCTTATGCCTCTGGCAGGGTAGCAGTCTGAAACCAGTAGTCGATCATGGTCTGCAGCGCCTGCTTGAAGCGGTCGTAGTCCACCGGCTTGACCTGATAGCTGTTGGCTCCACGGCGGTAGCATGCAGCGATATCTTTTGGGTTGCTGGAGGTGGTCAGGACGATGACGGGGATCGACTTCAGCTCCTCATCGTCCTTGATGACCGCCAGCAGCGCGCGCCCATCGGTGCCGGGCAGGTTCAGGTCAAGCAGGATCAGGTTGGGGCGCGGCGACTTCACGCTATTGCTATAGCGTCCTCGCCGGTACAGGTAGTCGAGCGCCTGATCCCCCGTGGTGCAGCGGTGGAAAACGATGTGAAGCTCCTCGCGTCGCAGCCCGCGCATCGTGGCCTCGACATCTTCATCGCTATCCTCAATGAACAGGAGGTGCCACTCATACATTACAGCGCTCGCTATTCTGTACTCATCCTTGTGGTGGAGCGCCGGAACTGGCGCAGATCAGCATCAACTTTGCTCAGTGTGAACCAGAACGTGCTACCTTCGTCAAGCTGCGAGGTGAGCCAGATCGTGCCGCCGTGGCGCTCGACAATCTTCTTGGCGATCGTCAGGCCGGCACCAACCCCGCCGCCATACTCGTCGCGACCGTGCAGGCGCTTAAAGATGCGGAAGATGGTCTCCTCGTGCTCCTCGGGGATCCCAATACCGTTGTCACGCACGTAGAACACATACTGCTCGCGCCCCTCGCTGTCGGTCACCGGCTGATAGCCAACCTCGACCCACTTTTCGGGCTTGTCGTTGTACTTGATCGCGTTCGTGATCAGGTTGCTGAAGACCTCGCGCACACGGGCCTGGTCGATGCGCACGTGCGGCAGGAGCTGCGAGATGCGCAACTCGACCCCGCTCGCGGACAGGCGCGGCTCCAGCAGCGCCACCACATCGGCGAGCTCGGTGTTGAGGTCCACCTCGACCCAGGTCAGTTCCAGCCGACCGACGCGCGAGTAGTGGAGCAGTGAGTCGATCAGCGCCTCCATACGCTGGGCGAGGCGAACCAGTGTATGGAGCTTATCTTTGCCCTCGTCGTCGAGCTTCTCACTATAGTCCTCGATCAGGAAGTGTGCGTAGTTGTGCAGGCCGCGGAGCGGCTCCTTCAGATCGTGCGAGGCCACATAGGCGAACGAGTCGAGCTCGACATTGCTGCGCGTCAGCTCGTCGTTCAGGCGGGACAGCTCCTCAGCCTTGTAGAGGACCAGGTCGATGATCGCGCGCCGCAGGTCGCGGGCGGCCGCCACCTCGCTGGGCCGCCAGGAAAGGGCAGTCTGGGTCACGGTCTCCTTCCAGACCTCAAAGGATTTACGCGGGCTCAGGCGCACGCCGCCCGCGACGACCTCCACCGGCTTCTCGGGGTTGCCACCCCAGCTGACCAACCGATGCACCTCGGGGCGGAACCAGAGCAGGTAGTTGGCCCGTGAGCGGCCCAGACGAACCGCCAGGAGCCCGCTTGCCGCACTGGCGAAGGGCGTGATAGCCGGGTGCTGCCGGGGCAGCGCATCGGTCGCAAAGACGCTATCGGGGATCTCCTGAGCAAGCCAATCGATGAGCTGCCGGACAGCCGGCTCGGGCGGGGTCGTGCCCAGCAACACACACTGGCCCTCCAGGCAGACGGCGGTGCCCCCCGCCTCGATGAACTGCGTCAGGTTCGGCTTATACCGGGTCAGCCCCGCCACCACATCGTTAGCTACGCTCATGTGCTGCACCAGCGCGGCCTGGACGTTCTGGAGCGCAAGCTTGTAGCTAGCGTCCTCGGCGGCCTCCTTCTCGCCAATCTGGAGCGAGACCACATAGCCGAGGAACTCACACGCGGCGCGGATGTCGTAGGGGAGGTAGTGCGTGTCGGCGTAGTGATGGCAAGCGATGAGCCCCCAGAGCTGATCGTTCTTGATCAGCGAGATCGACATCGAGGCCTTCACCCCCATAGTTGTCAGGTATTCGATGTGGATGGGCGAGACGCTCCGCAGCGAGGCGAAGCTCATATCGAGGGGGATGCTCGGGTGGTTAGGATCAATGGCCTGCATCGGCACGGGCTGGTAGGTGACATCGGGGATCAGGCGAAGCCAGTTGCGCAGGTAGAGGGCTCGTGCCTGCTTCGGGATATCCGAGGCCGGGTAGCGCAACTCGAGGAAGGCCTCGAGATCGTCGCGCTTCTCCTCGGCGATGACCAGACCGGTGTTGTCAGGCTGGAACTGATAGACCATCACCCGGTCGAATCCGGTGAGCTTGCGAACCGTGACGGCCAGGGCCTGGGCAAACTCGTGCACCGAAGATGTGCGCTGGCACACGGCCACCGCGTTCTTCACCATGCGGTATACCCGCAGGGCCATCGTCTGGTCGCTCTGCTTCGTCGGCTCAAGCTCAAGGATCAGCATCCCGCTTATGCGATGGGCGATCACATCGAAGCGCGGCTCGGCGCCGCTGACCGCGAGGGTCAGCGTGTAGAGCGGGTTCTCATCGACCTGCTCGCTGGCCAGGGTCTCACGGAGGTAGGCAACCTGCTCGTCTCCGAGGAGTACGCTTAGCGGCTGGCCGAGCAACTCCTGGGGTTCGCGTCCCAGGAACGCTGCCGTGTTGGCGCTAGACTGGACGATCGTCAAGTCAGGCTCCGTGAGCGCGAAGAGCACGCCGTGCGGCTGGATCGATCCGGGGATGTGGATTGGCTCGCGGTCGCAGTTGGTCAGGTCAACGCTGAATGGGAGATCCTGAGCCATCGTCAACTCTCCCCTGTGAGCCAGCGCTCGAAGGCGCGAAACGTCTCCCTGGCGGCCGTGACAATCCGGGCCTCGCATTCGGGCGTGGTCGCGTACGCAGCGAGTCCTATGCCAAAGCTTCGCCACATCTGGCCCGTCTCAGGACCGTAGCCGGAGAAGAAGGCTCCGCCACTATCAGCCGTCACGCCCGGCCCTGCAGCGAGCTGGCGGGCAATGATCTGCCCGCCCAGAGAGGCCCCCTCAAGCACATAGAGACACCCGAGGGCGTGTGCCACATCGGGCAGCGCAGGCAGGTCGCTACAGCGTGGGAGCGTCGGAAGCTCGTGCGCAGACACACCCAGGGCGACGAGGTCGCGGGCGATCAGGTCCGTCTTCAAGCGCGCAGCCACATCGCTCACGGCCAGGGCGAGCCCCTCGACCCGGCACAGGCTCGCCTCGAGCGGTGCGTAGAAGCCGTAGAACTGGACGAGCACCGCGCGGTACGCTTCGCGGGAGCGCAGCCTGGAGGGGAGATCGATGATCTGCTCGATCTGCTCGTGGTGAATCTGAGTGTCGCGCTTCAACCGCTGCATGATCATAACGCCTCAAGTGAAGATATAGACACGAGCGCAATGCTCGGTCGAGTATAGCATATGCAAGCGGTTTGCTAGCGATCCGGTGGGCGAAAGCGGTACCCGACTCCTGGCTCGGTCGTGATGAGGGTTGGGTTGGCCGGATCCACCTCGATCTTGCGCCGGAGTTGGGTGACGAAGACCCGTAAGGTGTTCAGGTCGTTCTCTGAGTGGGGGCCCCAGATGGTGCGCAGGATCATGCGGTGGGTCAGGACCTTACCGGCGTGCCCGCTGAGGAGCACGAGCAAGTTGTACTCGGTGGGGGTAAGGCGCAGTTCGTGGCTGTCGTAGGTCACCAGGCGGCGGGAGCGGTCGATCTGCAGGCTGCCGAAGGTCACGACCGCACCGCCGTCGCTGTGCTGGCGGGCACCGTGGCGGAGGGCGACCCGGATGCGTGCCAGGAGCTCACGCACGCTGAACGGCTTCGTGATGTAGTCGTCGGCTCCCAGGTCGAGGAGGGTGACCTTCTCGTCCTCGCCGTCGCACGCCGTCAGCACGATGATCGGCACCTGCGACCAGTCGCGGATCCGCCGGCAGACTTCCTGGCCGTCGACCAGCGGCAGCTGTAGCTCGATGAGCACCAGGTCGGGCCGCCACCTGGCGATCAGGTCAAGGGCGGTCAGACCGTCGGTGGCTACCTGCAGGGCATAGCCCTCGGCGCTCAGCACTCCCTTGAGCAGGCGGGCTATCTGTGGCTCATCGTCGGCCAGGAGGAGCCGGGCACTCATGAGGATAATGACCTCCAGCGGCCACGCTGAGCATATGCCCGGCGTTGCAGGCTAGATTGGCGCGTGCTCGCGCAGCAGGAGGAAGGTCTACGCAATGATATAGCAAGGACGGTGTCTGCTTTGGTGGTTCTGGCCTACTTTCAGACCATTATATCTCCACGGAATCCTGCTGGCGGTACCAGGGCTGGCTTCTTTATAAGAGTCACATGGTTTCAGGTCTGTTCCAAATGTTTCCCGCATATGCGCGGTGCTACAGTGGCAGGGTACCCGGCGCGGCAGCGCCCATCATTACATGAAGCTACTAGCATGGCCGAGCACATCGTGCGACCGATCCACTTAGAGCGGGCACCTCTTAGCCATCGTCTTCGCGCCCACCTTGAACTCGCTGACCCAGTGACGTGGATTACCCCGGTCACCATGGTGATCTGCGGCGCGCTTGCGTCCGGTCGCGGTGAGCCGGGCTTTCATATGGGCGAGTGGCGTGACCTACTCCTGGCCGTGTTGGCCGCGCTGATGTGCGGCCCCCTGGGCACTGGGTTCAGCCAGAGCATCAACGACTACTTCGACCGTGACCTGGACGCGATCAACGACCCCTCTCGGCCCATCCCTTCAGGGCGGGTCAGCCTGCGTGCGGCGCGCCTGAACTGGATCGTTCTGGGCGTAAGCACGGCAGCTGTTTCGCTGATCCTGGTGGGTCAGAACCTCTGGCTACCCGTGCTGGCCGGCATCAGCCTCATCCTCTCGGCGGCCTACAGCGTCCCACCGCTCAAGCTCAAGCAGCACTACTGGCTGGGCCCGCCCGCCGTGGGCTTCGGCTATGTCTTCCTGAGCTGGATCGCCGGCCATCTGATCTTCGCGCCGCTGACCTGGGCGAGCTTTACTCTGGCGCTGATCAACAGCTCTCTGGCAGCGGGGCTACTCTTCCTCAACGACATCAAGAGCATCGAAGGCGACCGCAAGCACGGCCTGCAGTCGATGACGGTAGCCTTTGGGGCCCGCCGCACACTGCTGGTCTCCTACGCGATCATCGGCATCTGCGAGCTCATGCTGCTTGCCCTGGCGCTTATCGGTGGCCATCTATGGGCGATGGCCCTCGTCGCGCTGGCCCTGATTATCCCGCTGCCCAGCCAGGTGCGGCTCTACCGCGAGCCCACACACAAGAACTTTCTCCGCTACATCATCGCGAGCAACCCCTTCATCCTCCTGATCCAGTTTGTCTCGGCTCTGATCGTCGGCGGCTACTTTGGCTAAGACAAAGGTTCGTAACCATCTATCGTTTGCCGCATGGCACCAGGTGGCCGTGCAGCTCACACAGAAGGTGTCCGATAGCGAGGCTATCGCCTACGCGCGCTGGCTCCTCGCCATCGGCGAGGCTGTGGCAGCCGTACCCGACGAGTCGCTCCCCCTGGGGCACAGCGTGGCTCGGGCTGCTGAGCAAGCAAGGATCGCGCTCGAGAACCTGGCGATCATGACTTCCCCCCTTAACTGTCACTATAGTCTTAATAGTCTTAGCCGAGGAGCCGCACACGATGCCCGAGCTGATCATGCCCGAGCTCAGCCAGCACGCCCAGCCGTTCCAGATCCCGCAGGCACAACGGAAGCGCTGGCTGCTGATCCAGCCGACGAGCAATACGCCCCTGATGGTCGATTCGGGCAAGGTGAGCATGCCGCTGAACCTGCTCATGGTGGCCACGCAGGCCCGGCAGCACTTCGACGTTGACTTCCTTGACGAGCGCATCGGTGACCAGGTGCCTGCGGACTTCTCGGGCTACGACGTGGTGGCGCTGACCTCGCGCACCCTCAATGCCAGGCGTGTCTACGCCATCGCCGACCGCGCTCGCGCCCAGGGCAAGCAGGTGATTCTCGGCGGCGTGCACCCGACAATGATGATCGACGAGGCGCGCCAGCATTGTGACGCTGTCGTCTTTGGCGAGGTCGAGTCGATCTACGAGGAGTTGGCCCGCGATCTTTACGCCGGCAGCCTCAAGCCGCTGTATCGCCCCGCGCCAGAGGCCGGCTGGGAGCCGATGAGCACTATGATGCGCACCGACCTCTCGCTCGCGCGGCGCTCGCCGAACAGCAAGCGCTACTCATTCCGTGTGCCGCTCCTGGCCACCAAGGGCTGCCCAGTGGGCTGCAACTTCTGCTGCACGCCGCGCATCTATGGCAAGACCTTTCGCGTGCGCGAGTCTGACCACGTGATCGACGAGATCACGTATCGCCAGCATGAGGCCGGCAAGGCGAATATCCACCTCTCGTTCATGGACGACAACATCAGCTTCAAGCCGGCCTTCGCCGACGAGCTCTTCCACGCGATGGTAGGTATGGGCGTGGGGTGGAACGCCAACATCTCTATGAATTTCCTGGAGCGCCCCGAGGTGGCCGAGTTGGCGAAGCAAGCGGGCTGCGAGATGCTGAATGTCGGCTTCGAGTCGGTCTCACCAGAGACGATCAAGTTCGTCCACAAAGGCTCGAATCGGGTTGGCCGCTACGAGGAGATCGTGGCGAATGTCCACAAGCAGGGTATCGCTCTTCAGGGCTACTTCATCTTCGGCTTCGACACCGACACCGCGGCCAGCTTCCAGCACACCTACGACTTCATCGTACAGAACAGGATCGAGTTCCCGGTCTTTACGATCGCCACGCCATTCCCTGGCACGCCATGGTACGAAGAGATGCAGCCCCGGATCATTCAGCGCAACTGGGATAAGTACGATACCTTCCACTACATGTACGAGCCAGCGAAGATGAGGCGCGACGAGTTTCTGGGCAACTTCATTAAGCTCCAGCGCGGGATCTACTCCTGGCCAAACATCTGGAAGCGTATGGCCGGCCGGAAGTTCGACTGGGTCTGGCTGGTCAACATCGCGATGCACTACTTCACGCAGCGCCTGACGCCAGAGACCTTTTTCTAGGACAGGGCGACGTGTGGCGCCTGCCAGCTGGAGCGGGCGCCGATCAGCAGGCGGGGCAACGCCGCCCAGGCTGCCGCCCCGGTACATCCGGTACATAGAGACGGGGCGGGGTGTCCAGAACCCCCGCCGGCTGCTCGGGTCTGGGCGGGCGCGCCGCCCCGCGACAGCGGCGGCGTAATCCCGCGCCCGGGTCGCGGTCCCGGAGAGGG
>CAZQCG010000003.1:0-49427 GCA_964592425.1 uncultured Chloroflexaceae bacterium | reverse complement strand
TACATAGAGCCGGCGGGGGTTCTCCAGACCCCGCGCCGTCTCATCTGCTCTGGGCGGCAGCTCCGCCCAGCTACAGCTTCGCCGTCACCGTTTGGCCGCGGGGGTGGTCTCAATCGGGATCTTAGTGGTAGCTTTAGGCGCCGTCGGGGTGCCCGCATCGGCGGGACTGGTGAGCTCGCGCGCCGCAATGCCCAGGCTGCGGGCGGCTGCGCGAAGGACGTCCAGATGCAGTTTGCCCACGGCGGTGAACAGCTGCGTTGTCGCCGCGATGGCGTCGTCGCGCTCCTTAGTCGGCAGGATGTAGAACGGCCAGGATACCATCAGCGCGCCCACCCGAGCCAGATTCGTGCCAATCGTCTCCGACGCATCGAACAGATCGTTGCTCTGTGCTGTCGCGCTGCTGGGATTCTTCCCGTCTGCCATGAGAGCACCTCCTTGTATACATTTATCCGGCCTATTATAGCCCCGAATTAGCTGTCTGTCCAGGTTAAATTGTATATTATTGATAGATTTCAAATAAATTAACAGATTCTAAATACCAAAGAGAGTAAGTTTAATGAGTTCCAAATACTCTCAGTGATATAATCTCAGGAAGATAAACTTGGATTAATGTGCTATCAACGAAATATATGGGGATAAAGCTTCTCCGCGAAAAAGATTACCACCTTGTCATTTCTTTGCTCCAGGGATTGCGGCACCCTGTCCACCTCCTGCTCTTTACGGTAACCCCTGACGATGAGTACAGCTCGATCATCGAGGAGCTCCTTCGCGAGGTGGTGGCCTTGAATACGCTGCTGAGCCTGGAGGTGTTCGACATAATAGCGGACGCCAACCTGGCGGCGGAGCTGGGGCTCAGCAAGGCGCCGGCGATCATCGTGCTTGACAGCGAGCGCAGCGCCTATGGCATCAGGTTGTACGGCCTGCCGAGCGGCTACACATTTGGTGCCTTACTGGAGGCTATACTCATGGTCGGCGGGGGCACATCAGTCAGCCTCCAGATCAACACGCAGGCCTTCCTTGATCAACTGCTCAGACCAATGTTGCTCCAGGTTCTGGTTACGGCAACCAACCCCTTCTGCCCCACTGCCGCAGCGCTGGCGTATAAGCTGGCGTGTGCGAGCCCGCATATCATCGCGGAGGCTATCGAGACACGCGCCTTTCCTCAGCTGGCACAGCACTACGATGTGAGCCAGATCCCCTCGATGATCATCGACGAGCACCTGGTCATCGCTGGCGCTCTCTCCGAAGCAGACCTCATCAGACACTTGCGTCTCGCAAGAGTATGATGAGCCTGAACTCCACGCTATAGTCAAGGAGCGTCACACGCATGTCGACGGTGCGGGCCGTGGTGAAATCGACTGATCTGATCGGTCATCTGTGCGGCCCGCCGTAGCTGAGCTGCGAGGCCGATCGTGCGTCAGGCTGCCGACCACGCGTGGTCAGTAGGCTAGGCCAGTCGTCAGCTTCGCCCTGCGCTATCTTGACGGCGAGCTCCGCCAGTGGCAGTTCCTGTACTGGCTCGTTCTGAGCGTGCTGGCAGCTTACACCTTCATCTTTGGCACCAATCTGCTGCTCCTCTTCGGTACCTGGCTGCTCACGAGCATCGGCCTGCACCAACTGCTCACCTACTACTGCACGTGCTACGTCGTCGTGCCGTGCGCCCGCAAACTGGCTATCATCAGCGCGTAGATTGCGGTTACGGAACGACAGGGGGCGGCACCACTAGCGCCGCCCCCTCTTTTTGCCTCAACGGGGCAGCACACCATGAAGCCAGGCATAGTGCGCATGACCAGACTCTAGCCAGTCGAGCCCAGCCCTCCGGCGATCGCATTGATGGTGAGCAGGAGTTCGGGCAGCAGCTCGGCCCCGTGGCCGTTGTCGTCCTTCCTCCTTCGCCAGCGCCGGAGCAGGCTCACCTGCTGATGATGCAGCACGCGCAGGGTCGGGCTGCGTAGCTGCATCATCGCGTGAACGTTTGGGCGTCGCTCGCTCAGGGGCCCGCCGTAGATCCGCTCCAGCATCTGGTGCGTCGTCTCATACTCGGCGAGGATGCGTTGAACCATCAAGGTGCGGAGCGTGGGATCCTCCACCAGATCGGTGTACCAGCTCATCACCTCAGGGTCAGCCATCGCGACGCTGGTGGCGGCGTTGCTCAGAATGTAGTGCAGAGGTGCCCAGCTCATCAGATGCTGCTGGAGGGCGGCGAAGGCGGCTGGGTCGTGCTGATCGAGCTGCGCGAGGGCATTGCCGACCCCATACCAGCCCGGGAGCACCACGCGCGCCTGGCTCCAGCTGAAGACCCAGGGGATGGCGCGCAGATCGGCGAGGGTGGGCCGGCCCGTGCGTCGGGCCGGCCGTGAGCCGATCCGGCTCTCCTCCAGGGCGTCTACCGGGGTGGCCTGGCGAAAGAAGGTCACGAAGCCCTCGGTGGCGAGCAAGTCGTTGTAGGCCGCCCGGCTCCAGGTCGCGAGCTGATCCATGATTGGGTCTAGGGGGTGCGAGGCCCCGTGGCGCTCAGCGAGGGCCGCACGCGTCACCCCAGCTACGAGCAACTCCAGGTTATAGCTCGCCGTGATCCGGTTCGCGTACTTTTGGGCGATGGTCTCACCCTGCTCGGTCAGGCGCAGGTCACCAGCGAGGGTGCCTGCTGGCAGGGCCTTGAGGAAGCGGTGCGTTGGCCCGGCCCCCCGGCTGATCGTTCCGCCCCGCCCGTGGAAGAAGCGGATACGCACGCCGCGCGCCTGACCCGCCGCCGCCAGGGCCACCTGAGCGCGGTACAGCGTCCACAGGCTTGCCACGAGCCCCCCATCTTTGTTGCTGTCGCTGTAGCCGATCATCACCTGCTGCACGAAGTCGCCCCTGCCGCTCAGGCGCCGCTGCTCCGCCAGGCTCCGCCGGGTGAGCGGGTGGTCAAGGAACGCGCCCAGGATCGCCGGGCTGCGCTCCAGGTCGTCGATCGTCTCGAAGAGCGGCACGATAGGCAGGGGGCAGGCCGGCCCCTCAGGCGTCTCGACCAGCAGCCCCACCTCGCGCGCGAAGAGGTAGACGGTGAGGAGGTCGGCGGCGCTGCGGGTCATACTGACGATCAGGGCGCCGAGGCCGGCAGGTCCGTGGGCGCGCAACTCGGCCGCAATCGTCTGGTAGCAGCTCAGCACGGCGGCGGCCTCCGGGCCGACGCTGGCCTCTGGGCGCGTGAAGGGGCGCGGCGAGGCTAGCTCATGCTCCAGCAGCGCCATGCGGCGCGTCACATCCCAGCTGCGCACGTCGTGCTCGGCGAAGCCGGCAGCGGAGAGGAGCTGGCCGAGGGCCAGATCGTGAAAGCTGCTGTTCTGGCGGATGTCGAGGGCGGCCAGGTGGAATCCGAAGGTGCCCAGGCTGCGGATAATCGGCTCGACGACCTGGGCCGTCAGGCGCCAGGCCCCAATCGCATCGAGGGCCTGGACGAGCAGGCGTAGGTCCGCCGTCAGCTCGGCCGCCTGGCTGTAGTGGGGCGCAACTGCGGCGGGCGCGTGGGGCAGACGCGTCAGCATCAGGTTCACCCACTGGCGCCAGGGCTCGTTTGGGTTGCGCTCCAGGGCGGCGCTGCCAGGTGCGCCCAGTTCGGCGGCCACACTGGCGATGCGCTTCAGGAACGGCGCCGGCGGGGTCTGGAGCTGGTCGGAGAGACTGAGGGCGCGCGCAAGCGTGTGGAGCTGGTCCTGGATGAGTCCCAGTGCCTGGAGCCGCAACTCGGCCAGGGTCTCCCTGGTCACCTCAGCGGTGACGAAGGGGTGGCCGTCGCGGTCGCCGCCGACCCAGGTGCCGAGCCGGAGCTGGGGCAGCCGATCGATGTCGGCAAGCAGGGCCAGGTCAAAGCCGGCGGCAGCCCATGCCTGGCGCAAGCGCTGGTCGAGCATGGCAAGCACCTCGGGGAAGACCGCACGCAGGTAGTGGATGGTGTTGCGCCGCTCGGCGGCGACGTCGGGCTTCGCGAGGAAGATCTCGCCGGTGCGCCAGAGCGTGGTGAGGAGGCTCAGAACCTCGTGGCGAATCGCCTCCTGCTCATACGGGGTCCAGCGGGGATCCGCGCGCTTGATCAGCAGCAGATAGAGCGCACGGTGATGCTCGAGGACGGTGGCCCGCTTGGCCTCGGTGGGGTGGGCGGTCAACACGGCCTCAACCCGGATCCTGGGCAGCGCCTCGGCGATCACCGGGGCGGCAAGGCCCTGGGCATGAAGCTGGTGGAGGGTGTCGCCCCAGAGGGCCGGCACCGCCGCGAGGTTCTTGCGGGTCTCGAGTGTGCGCCGGTACTGTACCGCTGCGCGCTGCTCGACGATGCTCAGCAGTTGAAAGGCGATCGAGAGAACCTGGGCGAGCCCTGCGGCCGGCACGTCAGACACCTCGGGTATGGAGGCGTCGTCCGCAAGCCAGGGCAGCGCCCGCGCGAGTTCGGGCTCGCCGGACTCTTGCAAGACCTGGCGCATGCAGCCCATGACAAACGGCAACTCGTCGGCGAACAGCACCAGATCGATGGTTAGCGCGCTCACTAGCGTCATACCACACCTCTCCTGACCTACCGATAACTAACGGGCGGCGACTTCTCGCGGTTGCCCACAAGCTACATGCCGGTTTCGTGGGAACTACGGCGGCGAAAGGGCCGCCGATACCTGGTGGTGGTTGGCTGCACATACCCATACGGTACACCCGGTATTGGGTGACCAGCACCTCGCTGGAGATCCGCCCGCTTTCCCGGTTAAGGGCATTCGCTTCTTCCCGTGGGAGCGAGCAGGGCAATTTGACCAGGGTTTGGAGATCGTTGAGTTGTGTGCTCTGGCTTCGAACGATCTCAAGAAGTGCGTGAACTGCCAACCTGACCGACTCGGGAGTCTTGGTTCAATCCTCGGGTGGGATGCCCAGCAGGTTGATCGGCTCCTCGTGCATATGCCGCAAGATGCCATGAGGTCGCCTGCTTGTCAACCCCCTGACCTTTTACGGCCAGGGCTGATGCAAAGTCCGAACGAGAACGCGGATCGCGCTGATCTGACGGATTGACGCGGAGCTTTTTGCGGCAGCGCAGCGCGAATCTGTTCCATCTGCGGTATCCGCGTGCGATTGCCTGAGGCGACTTTGCATCAGCCCTGCCTTTTACGGCGGCATGACGGGACGGAGCCTGCCGTTTCCGTCACACAGGTGGGGGTGGTGCTGGGGGCGCTGCCGGCAGTGCCGCAGCCGGGTCTCGTCCATGCCATTGCATGGGACGCCACCCGCAGCGTCGACGGCGGGACCGTGCCGGTCGATACAGCGGTCGGCGGCTGCCGGCAGGCTAGCGCGGTACCCGACGGATCAGGCGGGTAGCTGAATCATGCGTACGCGCCTGATCCGTGCCTTCGTGCGGTGGCAGCTCCTGAGGGCTGCGGTGGCACGGGGTCCGCCCGCGCCGGGCCAGGAAGGCCCGGGCGTAGAGGCACGCCCTCGCCTAAAGTAAGATCTTTCGTGATGCCATGCGTAGGGGGTGCCGTGTCTGGACGCCATCCACCACGCGCAGGTCGGCTCAACCCTTTTGAGAACCGCTGTAGAAGGCTGCGGCGATCCGGGCAGCACTGCGCAGGTCAGTGAGCAGGACACTAGCCAGACCGACGGCGGTTGCCCCGGCATCGATGAGGGCCTGGGCTGCGGCTGGGCTGTTCACACCGCCAACGCCGATAACAGGCAGGCTGACACTATCAGCGATGTCTGCCACGGCCCGCAGGGTGAGCGGAAACATGGCAGGGCCGCAGAGCCAGCCATGCACGAGGCCGTTGGGGCCAGGGGCAGCGGCAGGTTGGGCCCCACTGATCACCAGCGCATCGACACCGGTGGCGGCAACCGCTCGCGCCAGAGCTGGCAATGCTGGGGCACAGGCAGGCAGTTTGACCAGGAGCGGCAGGTGGGTAGCGGCACGAACGCTATTGAGTAGCGTCGTTGCCGCAGTGAGGGAGGCAACATCAGCGAGGCTCAAGGGCAACTCCACCCCGGCCAGGCCCTCACACAATTCGAGTTCACTGAGCATAACCCTGAGTTCATCAGGGTTGCTGGTGCTGAGGCTGAGGACAACGGGCAATTCCCAGCTGGCCCAGATGGGCGCAAAGCGTTCACGAACGATACGCAGGCCGGGATTGGCCTCATTATCGGCGTAGAGCAGGCCAGCGGGGGTCTCAATCAGGCTAACATGGCCCCGGTGTGGACGTAGGGTGCATGTACGGGTAACGAGGGCAGCAAGGCCATGGGGCGCAGCGGGGGTGCTGAAACCGAGCTGGCGGGCAACCTCAATCCCATAGCCGAGACTGCCGGCTGCGGCGAGCACCGGAGTGAGCAATTCAAGGCTGTAGGGGCTATGAGGGGCCAGGTCAATCATGGGTTGACCTGGTTATAGCCAAGGATGCGCAGGGCGCGGTACGCCTCGGCCAGTTCGTCCCAGGGCAGGCTGTAGTTGGCGTAGATGATGCTACCCTCGTGGCCTTTGCCAAGCAGCAGCACGGTATCACCGGGCTTTGCGACAGTGAGGGCCGCACCAATAGCCATAGCTCGATCAGGGATACAGAGGTAACCCCTACCTTCGTAGTGTCCAACCCTTTCGGCACCGGTGGCAATAGCCCTGATGATCGCCATACGATCCTCCCCACGCGGGTCTTCGTCGGTGAGGACAAGCAGCTCGCAGTAGCGTGCAGCAAGCGCACCCTGAAGCGGGCGCTTGGCCCGGTCACGCTCGCCAGCACTACCAAAGACGGCAATCAATCGGCCAGGGGTAAGCGGGCGCAACATGGCCAGCACCTGCTCGAAGGAGGCGGGACTGTGGGCATAGTCAACCAGGACAGCGAAGGGCTGGCCGGCAACAACGGGCTGCATACGTCCACGGGGGGCCTGAACTCTGGCGAGGGCGGTGGTGGCCACTTCGAGGGCAAGGCCCTGGCTAAGGGCGACGCTGAGGGCGGCGAGGGCATTGGCGAGGTTGAAACTGCCGGGAAGGGCCAGGTGGAGGCTGGTACTGCCCCATGGCGTCTCGACGGTGAAACTACTACCGAGGGGGTCGCTGCGTATATCACTGGCACGCACATCGGCCTCGGGGTGGAGGCCAAAGCTGAGGCGACGGGCAATTGGCGGCGCGGCGTCAAGAAAGACCGGGTGGTGGGGGTCGTCGCGGTTGACGATGGCCCAGCGTTCGCTATGCCGTGACGGCTGGCCGGGAGCCTCTTCGCCAAGCAAGCTGAAGAGGCGAGCCTTATCGGCGCGGTACTGTTCGAGAGTACCGTGGTAGTCGAGGTGTTCGTGGGAGAGATTGAGGAAGACGGCGACATCGAAGAGACAGCCGCCGAGGCGATTCCAGCCGGGTGAAAGGGCGTGGGAGGTTGCTTCGAGCACGGCGGTGGTACAACCAGCGGTGCGCATCTCGGCAAGCAGGGCCTGCACCTCGGGGGCCTCAGGCGTACTCTGGCGAGTCTGGTTTGCCCAGCGGCGCGGCCCGACCTTAAAATCGACCGTGCTGATCAGGCCGGTTAGCTGCCCAGCGCTGTCGAGGAGCTGGCTGATCATGTCGGTCGTGGTGCTTTTGCCCTTGGTGCCGGTAACGCCAATAGTGCAGAGGTGCGCCGCAGGGTAGCCATACAGGGCAGCGGCCAGAGGGGCAAGGGCCAGCCGACTATCGGGCACACTGAGCAGGGTATAGCCTTCCGACACCCTTGTCTGCCAATGGCGAGCATCAACCACAACCGCAGCGGCACCCTGGGCTAGCGCCTGATCGACAAAACTATGGCCATCGACATGCTGGCCTTTGACGGCGACGAAGAGATCGCCCGGTCGAACGCGGCGTGAGTCGTAGCTCAGCCCGTTGATCGAGCACTCAAGCGAACCACTGAGCAGGGTTGGCGTGAGGCTGGCTAGCAACTCGCGCAGCGTAGGCATAGACTGTACTCAATTCGGGATGAAAAAGAGCATCGGGGATTGGGCTAAATGCAACAGTTCCCTATGCGCGGGGTGCGTACAGTTCAGTGTACCACAGACTTCAGGGGGCGTCTCACACCGCCACAACTCGACCGAGCTAAGCCACCCCTGGGCTTGGGAGATACCAGTAAGGGCTGTTGGCGTGTTGCGGAGATGGCGCATTACGCGACTCAGCGGAGGCAAGCTGAGTGAAAGCCTGAACGACGAGGGGATCAAAATGGCTACCGCTATGGGCAAGCAGATAGTCGCGGGCAGCGGCGGGACTCAAGCCCAGGCGGTAGGGCCGGTCATAGGCGAGGGCATCATAGGTATCGGCGACAGCGACAATGCGGGCGGCAAAGGGGATGCGCTCGCCGGCGAGGCGATGAGGGTAACCGTGCCCGTCCCAGCGCTCGTGATGGCTACCGATCACGGCAAGCAGCAGTGGGTCGCTGACTAACCGGCTGACGATGGTGACACCATGTTCGGTATGACGCTGGAGTTCAAGATACTCATCGGGGGTGAGTGGGCCTGGTTTTTGCAGCAGGCCACGGGGGATTTTGAGCTTACCGATATCGTGCAGGCGGGCAGCGCGAACCAGTTTCCGACAATGATCGACACTCCAGCCAAGGCGGATCGCAAGTGCCCCGGCGAGGAGAGCGACCCGCTCGCAGTGCTCCATCGTCGAGCGGTCATAGAGGAGCAAGCTCCAGTGGAGTCGGTGTTCGTCACTGACGGTGTGCTGGTTCAAAGAGTGCCTGCCTTTCAGCGCAGGAAGGATCTGCGCATACGCTGATGAAATGTGGCTGGCTTTTATACCGTTTGAGGGTACCTTAAGGTGTCATTCCAGCCAGGGTCGTGCGCAGCCCGGTGGGGCGGGGGTGCGAGGCCCCGGTGGGGCGGTTCTGAGTTCTGAGACGCCCCACCGGGGCGTCTCTACGAGCGTTCACAGGCAGGAGAATGGAGGAAGCCTCGGCGGTCAAGGCTGAGCACATAGGTGGGCTGGCTACAGCGGGGGCAAACGAGGGCATCAGTCTTTTCGGTGAGGGGATCCCAGCTGATCGTGAGGGGGGAGTCGCACGACTGATGCGGGTCTCAAGTTCTTCAGCCATATCGGCGAAGTAGCGTTCCATACGCTCAATCTCGCGTCCAGCCTGATTCTGGCGGGCGCGCTGCTGGCTATTAGCCTCGGCTGCGACCGTGCGGATGAGACGATCACGGGCGAGCAGATAGCTCTGGGCGAGGGGCAGACTCGTGGCATTGGGGAAGGGCCAGCGCCGCTCTTCACTCAGGTTAGGATCAGCCAGGAGCGGATCGAGGTGGCGTACCAGGCGGCCATAGTGGCGATCAACGGCAACAGCGATCAGGGCCTGGGTCTTCTCATCACCCAGGTAGCTGACCTCGAACCAGAAGATGGCATGGGCGACATAGGCGGGGCGCGGCCCGATCAACGCGAGGGTCGTGCCGGTGGGGAGGGTGAGATCGCGGCGTACCTGCTGGTCAAGGCGGTAGGGCTGAAGGTAGCGGCTTTCGTAGTAGACGTGGGCGCTAAGAGCGCGGGCCTGGGCAGTGCTAAGCAGTTCATCAAGCAGCGGCAGGCCGAAGGTGAGTAACTGAGCGTGGGGATGTTCAGGCAGCGCCTCGGGGGCAAAACGTTCGCCGAAGAGGCGGTCGTCGTGGGCACGTTGACGCAGATAGGCAGTGCGGGCGGCCACCAGGCGTTCACCGAGCTGGTCGATAGCCGTATGGAAAGCAGCTTCGTCGGCGGCATCGGCCCAGAGGGAGGCAACCAGATCCTCGAACTCTTGCTCATCGTCAAGGTTACCAAGGATCATATCGACCTCACCGACGACCAGTTCAAACATAGCGATCTTGGCATCGAGCAGGTGCAGAATAGCGGCTTCGAGGGTCTCGGCGGCGACAAGATTAAAGACATAGACATCACGGGTCTGGCCAATACGGCTAAGGCGCCCGATGCGCTGCTCGATGCGCATCGGGTTCCAGGGCAGATCAAAGGTGAGCAGGAGGATATACTTCTTGCGCAACTCAGCGGCGAACTGCCAGAGCACAGTGGCACGATTACGCAGATGATGGGCCTCATCAATAATCACCAGATCCCACTCGTGGGCGAGAATAGCGGAGCGATGGGGTTCACGTTTAGCGGTATGGTAAGAGGCGACGATGCGCTCGTGGCGGCCCCAGGCTGCGGGATCCTGTTCACGAAAGAGGGGGGCATCGAAAGCGATGCTAGCAAGGCCGAACTTGCGGCTCAGCTCACTCTGCCACTGCTCAACGAGGGAGGGCGGGGTGAGGACAAGGGTGCGGCGAGCGAGGCCGCGGGCGACCAGTTCAAGGGTGATCATGCCAGCCTCAACGGTCTTACCGAGGCCGACCTCATCACAGAGGAGGGCGCGCCCGCGCATGCGGCGCAGGGCGGTACGAGCGGTGCGCAACTGATGTTCAAGCAGATCGACGTCGCGCAGGAGAGGCAGGCAGAGCAGTTCATCGAAGCCCGCAACAATGGCGAACTGGGCCGCCTGGAGGCTGAGGCGAAAGGCATTCCAGCTTGCCAGGGCCTGGGACTGGCTGAAGCGTGCGAGATCCTGAGGCTTAAACTGAGGGGGACGCCGTCCTCAGTGAGGATCGTCGTAGCGGCGAGCTCGAGCGGCGGGGTGGGTGGGCGCAGCAGGTAGAGCGTAAGCGGGTTCAGCGCACGACACGCGAGGCGCAGCGTGGGTTCAGGGCCAGCCAGGGCCTGCAGGGAGGGGTCGCTGAGCGTGCCATTGGCGTAGTCAAGGCTAAGCGGAAATAGCCCGGCGGATGTTTCGGCGAAGAGGAGGGCCTGAGCAGTATCGAGCAAGCCGAGCAGGGCAGGTGGCAGAGGCAGGCAGGCAGCCTGGAGTTGCTCTGGCAAGGCAAGCAGGTCCCAGCAATCACCAATTTCAAGGTTTGGGAGGGCATAGCTCACTCGGCGGTAGACCTCCAGAGCATCCTTAGCGCGCAGAGCAGCCGTAAACCTTTTCTCAACATGTATGTAGTGTAGCACGTCTAGCGGAAGAGCGTGACAGCGCCCTGGGTAGAAGGGTTGCATTTCAGACAGGGCTATGGTAGAGTGCAGCGAGGCGGGCGTAGCTCAGTGGTAGAGCATCTGCCTTCCAAGCAGATGGTCGCGCGTTCGAATCGCGTCGCCCGCTCCACAGTTTAGGGCATTAGGAAGCGAAATCCCGCCGGGGCCTCCGGCGGGATTTCGCGTTCA
This sequence comes from uncultured Chloroflexaceae bacterium, assembly GCA_964592425.1. Lineage (GTDB taxonomy): Bacteria > Chloroflexota > Chloroflexia > Chloroflexales > Chloroflexaceae > Viridilinea. The sequence continues at coordinate 38,236 of CAZQCG010000003.1, read as the reverse complement.
TGTAGCCAAGTTTGTAGCCAAAGTTCAAGAGTCTGCTCCCGTGTCCCTGCGTCTGTAGCCATGTGCCCCTTCGGATGGCTAAAGATGACTCGCTGCGCCCGCGCTGCGCATGCGCGGCTTCGCCGTGAGCACGGGGAAGTGAGATGAGGTCATTTCCCCGTGTAGCCACGTTTGTAGCCCACGCCGCTCCTGTGACACTCCCTGTCACACCTCTGCCGTATGCTGAACATACTCCAACGACGGGCCGTCCTCGCCCGTCAGCAACCTGTGCAGGGACGACATCGTACGCGAAAGGGAGCAGCAGATGCACACACAGGTCACCGTCCGCGACGAGTTGGTCTTCCGCCTGGGCCGCCCACCCGTCGAGTTTCTCCTCGGCTTTCCCTCCAATCACCTCACTGTCCGCGAGCTGATCCGCGCCCGTATCGAGCAGGAGGCCACCGCCTACAACGAGCGCCAGGGCGAGTTCTTCCAGGGCCTCGTGCAGCCGGGCGCGGCTGAGCTGATGCTGAACGGCTATCGCATGCCCCGACCGCGGCGCATCGACCCCGCCGAGCAGGTGGAGCGGGCGCTCGAGGCCTTCATGCGCAACGGCTTCCTCATCCTGATCGACGACCGCCAGGTCGAGCAACTCGACGACATGGTGCTCCTGGGCGAGCAGACGGTCGTCACCTTCCTCAAGCTCGTGCCGCTGGTGGGGGGCTAAACCGATGACGCATACCCCCTCCTTCGGCGAGCAGATCGCCGACATCCTTGGCGCATGGGCCATGCGGGTGTTCCGCCCCAACCTCCAGCTCAAGAACCTGCCAGCGGGCGAGGAGCTGCTGCGCGCCAGCCCTGAGGAGCAGTGCGCGTTCGTGATGACCGCAGTGGCGTGGCTCCAGGATCCGGGCAACCACGGCCGGATGAGCTGGGCAATGATCGAGAGCCTGACCGCGCTGCTCCGCCGCACGCTCCCCTTCTCGCACGACGATGTGCTGACCCTGATCGGCTGCGTGCGGCGCAACCCGTACAGCTGGCAGCTCGAGCCCCACATCGGCAAGGTCGTCGCGACGTACCTCGCGAGCAACTCGCGCACCCCCGCCCTGGACGAGGCCCTCGTCGCGCTCATCGCCGACCTCGAGGGCCAGGCCTGGGGCGCCGATCAGCGTCGACGCCTGCTCAAGCTCAAGGAGCTCGCCGGGATCACTGAGGTGGATCAGCCGCTCCTTGCGGGCGAGCCCTGGGCCGACGCCGCGCGTGCCGAGATCGCCGCCCTCGCGCCCGAGCAGCGTGTGCTGTGGACGCAGCTGCTCCGCCAGTGCGCTGCAGCCGGCGGCTCCACCCCGGGCCAGAAATGGCGCAAGGCCGCGACCGCGCTGGTCGAACGCCTCGGCGCGGAGGAGGTGCGGGCGGCGCTGCTGCGCTGGCTGCCACTGGCTGACCAGCCGCGCTCGGAGCCCATCGCCCTCCCAGGGGGCCACACGCTTCACCCGCTGGTGCTGCTCGATCGCAACCTCGACATCCTGCGCGGCCTGGTCTGGCTCTGCGCCACCGACGACACCCGCGAGCTGGCCCGCGCCCTCGGCAGTCTCGTCGTCGCCTGCTACCGCAAGATCCCCGGGGTCGGCCCACGCGCAGCCCGGCTCGCCAACGCCGGCATCTGGGTGCTGGGCCAGCTGCCCGGCCAGCACGGCATGGTCCAGCTCGCCCTGCTCAAGACACGCGTGCGGATGCCTGCCGCGCAGAAACAGATCGCGGCGGCCCTGGCCAACGCCGCCGAGCGGGCGGGCCTCCCGCCCGACGAGCTTGAGGAGTTGCTCGTGCCGACCTACGGCCTGGAGGAGGTCGGCCTGCGGCACGAGGTGCTCGGCGGCGTGACCATCGAGCTTGTCGTCGCCGGAGGCGTCGAGCTGCGCTACACGCGCGCCGATGGGAAGCAGCTCGCCGCAGCGCCAAAGGCGCTCAAGGCCGAGCACGGCGAGGCCCTGAAGGAGCTGACTAGCGCGACCGCCGACATCAAGGCGATGCTCCCGGCCCAGCGCGACCGCATCGAGCAGCTCTACTTGCAGCAGCGGACCTGGCCGCTCGCCGTCTGGCGCGAGCGCTACCTCGATCACCCGCTGGTTGGCACGCTCGCCCGCCGCCTGATCTGGCGCTTCCAGGCCGAGGGGACGCAGCAGGTTGGCATCTGGCAGGCGGGGCAGCTTGTTGGCGTGGACGGGCAGGCGCTCGCCGGCCTGGACGACACGACCACCGTCAGCCTCTGGCACCCCCTCGATAGCGCGACCGAGGAGGTGCTGGCCTGGCGCGCGTGGCTGCTTGCCCACGAGGTGCAGCAGCCGTTCAAGCAGGCCTACCGCGAGATCTACCTGCTGACCGACGCCGAGCGAGCCACCCGAATCTACTCGAACCGCTTCGCCGCCCACATCGTTCGCCAGCACCAGTTCAACGCCCTCTGCGCCGCCCGCGGCTGGAAGAACCAGCTGCGCCTGATGGTGGACGACAGCTACCCGCCGGCCCACCGCCTGCTGCCGCAGTGGGGGCTGCGGGCCGAGTACTGGGTCGAGGGCGCCGGGGACCAGTACGGCCAGGACACCAACGAGATCGGCACCTATCTCTACCTGGCGACCGACCAGGTGCGCTTCTACCCGCTCGACGCGGCCCAGCGCTACGCCCACGCCGGCGGTGGCGGCTACCAGCAGTCCTGGCACGACCAGGGTCCCGCCCACGATCCCGTGCCCCTGGAGCAGGTTCCGCCCCTCGTGCTCTCCGAGGTGCTGCGCGACGTGGATCTGTTCGTCGGGGTGGCGAGCGTCGGCAACGACCCGACCTGGCTCGACAATGGGCGCGAGGCGCGCTACCACGACTACTGGCGGGGCTACGCCTTCGGCGATCTCTCCGAGACGGCGAAGACCCGACGCGAGGTGCTGGCGCAGCTGATCCCGCGGCTGAAGATCGCGGCCCGCTGCCGGCTCAGCGAGCGCTTCCTCCACGTGCGCGGCGACATCCGTAGCTACAAGATCCATCTGGGCAGCGGCAACATTATGATGGAGCCGAACGACCTGTACCTCTGCATCGTCCCAGCGCGCGGGACGACGGCCGGCGCCGAGGGCACGCGCTTCGTGCCCTTCGAGGGTGACGGGACCCTGGCGATCATCCTCAGCAAGGCCCTGCTGCTGGCCGAGGATACCAAGATCACCGACCCGACGATCACCCGGCAGCTGCGCTGGTAACCCCGGCGCAACACAACACCGCGCAGGATACCAGCACGTCATGGGCCGCCTACAATCCGTCGCGAGGCGGTTTTGGCTGCTCCGGCAGCCGTGGCGGGAAGGCGGTGTAGCCGCTGGCGACGATCCGTGCGAGCTCGGCCTCACTGGCGTCGCTTCAGCATAACATTTGACACCTGCCGTACCAACTCCGACCAAACCTATTTCCTGCAACGATATTACGCGATCCCTAACTCCGTGCTGCCTCTCCCGCGATATGGCCAGCCAGAGCCGCCACGAAAGTGCGTAGGCCAGTGACATCGCCAAGCTCAACATACTGCCCATCATCTACTGCCGTGCGGGGCGAGGTGATCACGCAGGCGGCGCTGTAGAGTTGCTCGCGTACCAGTCGCTGGCAGAGCAGGTGGTAGCGTTGCTGGTAGGAGACGCCCTGAAATTCAGGAAACACTGGGAAGTGCCTGGATTTGTCCCGCACGGACACCCGAGACTTCGGTGTGTCCTCGATAAGCATGACCCAGCCTGTGAACGGTCGCGAGTCTGGGCCAAAGGCACCCTCGCGAAAAGCCACCTGGAAGTCCAATGCTGTTCCAATAGCCTCCTCGGTGCGGTTGTTGAAGTTGTTGCCGAAGGAAGGACCGACCTGGCTTTTGAACTCAAGCGCGGCGACCAGGTGCCCCTTGTGCAGTACCAGCAGATCCCACACTTTCGTAGGGCGGAAGTAGCCTGGTAGGGTTAAGAGGGCGCGGCTGTGATGTATCTCAGCATCCACAAGACCGTTCGCCCGAACGAGCGCTATGATCAGAGCGACAAAGCCGTCCATGTTCTTGCCGGCCGTGACGGCTCCGCGCTCGCCGGCATCCACCGTGCCTGCCTCGATCTGCTTTCGACGAGCCTGCTCCCGGTTCCCCCAGAAGGCCTGAACGGCCTCGCGCGCCTTTGTCTCGTAGTCTGCCAGGTCGATGGCCATCCCCCACCTTTCTAACTCCCCAGGGCAACTCGCTCAGTGTCAGTCAATTCGTACAGCAGGCTGCCCGCTTCATGAGCTGCGCCGATATTGTCCGTCACATCTGCGGTGATCAACGCTTCCCGCAGCGGGATGGGTACCGCCTCCCACTGAGGGACGCGAATGCGGCGCAGGTATTGGGCCTGGAAGCGCAGGAAGCCGCCCCGCATCCGTGTAGAATAGGTGGCGACAAACAGCCGCGCGATGCCTGAACGAAGCACTGCTCGGAGTGCCCGCAAGTCCCACGTGTCGGAGACGATGTAGTAGAGGTTGTGGTGTGGGTAAAGCTTACCAGGTTCGTAGACGATATGTGCCTCGCCCTTGATATCGGGGATCAGCAGCTTCGGGCGTGTGGCGATAGATGGGGTTATGCGATCTATCGTGCGATACCAGCTGGCGGGTGCCTTCTGTGCGACATGGCGTCTCGCGATGATCGCTCGCCGGGCCTCAAGGTAGCCGCGGAGCCGGGGGTACTCGTCCAGCGCGACAAGGCTTCCATCATCCTTGAACGGGTTGATCACCCCCAGGCCTTGCCAGCACACAGCGCCAGAGGCTATATCGGCGGTCATCGCCAGGGGCAGCTTGCGGTCCTCTTCGACGTCGAGGGTCTCGTAGGGGCCTATAAACGCCTTGTCCGCGCCGGTGGCAACCCCGATGCCCACGTTGCACCCCGCCTCCTCGAGCGTTGGATACAGTGCCTCAAGCCGCCGCACCAGGGCGAGTTGATCAGGTGCCTCGAGAATCCAGGGCTCGTTGCCAGCGACAACGCCCTCCACGGCACGCACACTATGAACGCCAGGCGAAAGCTGCTCTGTGGTCAGGAGTGTTGCCAACTCCGCTAAGGCTGCCGAGGAAACGTCTGGACGGTGGGCTACCCGTGTGGTTGTACCGCGCTCTCGGGCAATCAGGGTAATGGCCGGGTAGGCGATCACGTCCGACTGAAACGCCGGCGTGTTCACCATGTTCACGTAGGCCTTGAGGTGGAAGTGCCGCGCCACGAGCGCCCGCAGCGGACCGCCGTAGCGGTTCTTCATCCAGCGGTCGGCGCAGATGAAGCCGAGTTGCCCGCGCTCCTCGAGCAGCAGAAGAGAGCGCTCCAGGAAGGGGATGTAGAGGTCGGCCCGGTCGAAGATGGTGTGGTAGCGTGCCCGGTACTCGGCCATGAGGGCGTCGGGGATGCGTTCCTGGCGGACGTAGGGCGGATTACCGATGACGACGTGAAAGCGACCGGGCAATTCGGCCAGCAGGAAGTCTCCGGCTATGAGCCAGGCATCGGCGAGCAGCGTCGCCTGGTCGGCGCGAAGGTCGTGCTGGATGAGCCGGTCGATTACCAGGCTTCTGGTGTGGGCAAAGGTGTCCTGGTGCAACTCGACACCGCGGAGAGCGTCCTGTAGCACAGTGGTATCGCGGCAGTTCGGCCCGGCTTGCCAGGCGGCGAGCAGGCGGTCGATCGCGGGCAGCAGAAAGTCGCCCTGGCCTATCGACGGTTCCAGCAAGCGCAACAGGTCGAGCGGGCGGTCGGCGTGGTAGCCGGTGAGGTCGAGTAGAAAGTTGACGACTTCGGGGCGGGTAAACACCGCGCCGCGTGCTTCGATGCTCGTGGCGGTGGTGTCCACCACAGCGGTAGCGACCAGCGGGAGGTGGCCCTGCTGCCAATCGGACGTCTGGTCAATGAATTTCTTCTGCGTCACGTCTCGACCCCTGAGTTGATGCGCGGTACCTGGGATTGTACCGTAATTCAGGGATCCGATGATACGCCGCAGCGCCGTCGTCGCGAACTCCATGCGTCCTGCTCCTTAAGGAACGGGACCAGACCGATGGACGGTATTGTAACGGCCGCACCCCGACCACGCAATCAATTGTAACGGCCGCACCCCGACCACGCAATCAGGCGCAGACGATCCTGCGCGCCTGAGATCGCTGTGCGCAGACCACATGCTCAGGCGCCCGCCGGGGTATACTGCAGGGAGCCTCTTGTCGCTACCGCTGGAGCTCGATGATGGTAACCTCAGACCGTTATGTGGCCCTTGCCCCTGGTCTCACCATCTGCCGCACCCTCACCGGGATGTGGCAGGTTTCAGGCGCCCACGGCGCCATTGACCCGGCTGCCGCTGTGCAGGCGATGCTCAGCTATCACGACGCTGGCCTGACCACCTGGGATTTGGCCGACCATTACGGCCCGGCCGAGGATCTGATCGGTGCGTTCCGGCGCGCCCTCGCCGTCCAGCGCGGCAGCGCAGCGTTGGCCCGCGTGCAGGCGCTCACCAAGTGGGTGCCGCAGCCAGGGCCGGTGCGCCGCGCCCAGGTGGAGGCCGCGATCGATCGCTCCCGCCAGCGGATGGGCGTTGACACGCTCGATCTCCTGCAGTTCCACTGGTGGGAGTATGCCGACCCGGGGTATCTCACCGCGCTCGACCACCTGGCCGAGCTGCGCGAGCGTGGCTGGATCGCCCACCTCGCGCTGACGAACTTCGATACGCAGCGGCTGCGCGAGATCCTCGATCGGGGTATCCCGATTGTCTCGAATCAGGTGCAATACTCACTCGTGGATCTGCGCCCGTCTCGGCAGATGGCGCAGCTCTGTGCGGAGCGCGGGGTGAGCCTACTCACCTATGGCACGCTCTGCGGTGGCCTGCTGAGCGAGCGCTACGTTGGCGCCCCTGAGCCTGGCCGGGCCGATCTAACCACGGCGAGCCAGCGCAAATACAAGCAGATGATCGACCTCTGGGGCGGCTGGGCAATCTTCCAGGAGCTCCTCGCCACACTCAAGGCCATCGCTGAGCGGCGCGGGGCGAGCATCGCGCAGGTCGCCATGCGGGCAATCCTCGATCAGCCCGCTGTCGCCGGGGTGATTGTCGGTGCGCTCCTGGGAGTCAGTGCCCATATCGCGGAGACCCTCGGGGTGTCTGAGTTGCGTCTGACCGACGAGGACCGCGCGACCATCGCGGCGGTGCAGGCACGAGGTGCCGACCTGCTGCGTCGCATCGGCGACTGTGGCGACGAGTATCGTCGGTAGGCCGGCGCTAGCGTCGCGACCCGCCTGCGGCTAGGGCGCATCGGCGGTGCTGTCGTCATCCTCGTCGGCTGGATCAGCGGGAGCGGTATCGTCCTGATCGTCAATCAGCGGATCGTCCGCATCGTCCTCGTCGTCAACCTCTGAGGTCGGCACCTCGTCAACATCATCGGCAAGCCCTGCCATTTGATCCGTCGCGTCGCGCAGGACATTTGGCAGTAGATGGCCATAGACATTCAGGGTTGTGGTGATATTCGCGTGACCCAAGATCTCCTGGATCGCTTTGGGATGCACCTTGTAGCTGATGAGCAGGGAGGCGCACCAGTGGCGCAGATCATGGAAACGCGTCGACTCGGGCAGGCCGGCCCGCTTGAGCGCCGCTTTGAAGTGCCGGATGAGGTTGCTCGGCTCGATTGGCGTCCCGCGCTCCGATGGGAATAGGTAGCCTTGCTCTTCCCAAGCGTCGCCGGCGCTCAACCGATCGGCTTCCAGCCGCTGCAGGTGGGCGCGGAGCACACGTAATACCGGCTCGGGCACCGGAAGGGTGCGCTGGCTTGACTCGGTCTTGGTCGTGCTCCTCACCAGCTCTTTGCCGACGCGCTGGAGCGAGCCGTCGATTGTGAGGGTCTTGGTGACAAGGTCAAGGCTCGCGATCTTGAGCCCGAGCACTTCGCCCCGCCGCAACCTCAGAAAAAGCGCGACCCAATAGATCCCCTCAAGCCGGTGACCCTTTACGGCGTTGAGGAGCGCCCGCGCCTGCTGCTCGGTGGCCGGCTGGATCTTCGGACGGCGCACCTTGGGGAGCTCGACATCGTTCACGACGTTCTTCGCGACGTAGCCCCAGCGCTTGGCCTGGTTCAGCGCCCGCGACAGCACCAGACAGGCATACTCGACCGAGCGCGGCCCGAGCTTGCGCTTGCCCTCCGCAGGCTGCTTCTGGCGCAGCGCATTCGCCATCCCCTGGACATGCTCCGGCAGCAGCTTCTGGAGCTTGTAGTGCCCGATCAAGGGGACGATGTGGTTGGTGATCGTTGCGCGGTAGCTCACCTGGGTTCGTGGCTCGCGATTACAGATCACCTCATCGAGCCAGCGGGTGAGAAACTGCTCGACCGTGTATTGCTCAGGCGCGACATTGACCCCAATCGACTGGTCGCGGTGGAGCGCCTTGAGTTTGTCCGCGACCTCTTTGCGTGTCTTGCCGTAGATGACCTTGCGCTTGCGCTTCCCATTGATGATGCCCAGGTCGACCGAGGTACACCAGAGCCCATCGCTATCACGCTGGTAGATCGACCCTTCACCGTGCCCGCGACGCTTGCCCATAGGAGCCTCACAGCAGGCAGCGGAGCGAGGCGCTGCGCAAAATCGGTCGGCACGACGTGGCCCTTCGCCCGGCGCCCCTCGGGCAACACATCGTACCGCTCCATGGGGAGGCCCAGCGCCAGCCGCTCCAGCGTCTCGGTAAGGTGCGTGGCCAGCTGCGGATCCGCCTCGAGCAGCACCACGACAACCTGGGGGACGCTCACGGCCAGGGCTTGCACCTGGTCCGCGGCGATAAGTACCAGCGGAACGCGACATTCCGTCGCGACGGGTACGACGTCCGCAAAGTTGTCGGCGTGCGAGACCAGCGCGGTCACACCTGCAGTGCCGAGGAGCTTTGGCAGCGCGGCGATGATCGTCGTCTACACGGCGTGAACCCCCGGGGCGACAAGACGCATCAGGGCCGCTCGATGAAAGCTGCTGGCTGCGTACACTGCGACCCGAATCTTTACGCGCTGCTTGCGCACCGACTCCTCGTGGTGTCGAGTCAGCTTCTGCGCCAGCCTGACCAGCTCGTTCGCTTCAAAGCGGGCCGGCGGGCCATTGACTGCGGCGAGCAGCGCCTCGCTGAGCTCCTCGTCGTTGGCCGTTTTGAAGACGGGTGAGCAGCAGGCGAACTCCACCAGGATGCCCACCATATCGACAAAGCCCGTAAAGGGCAAGATCGGCAGCGAGGGCATAGTCTCGCGCAGACCCAGACAGACAAAGCGCCCCTCCATATCGGGCAGTTCCATATCAAGCACCACGAGCCGGAGTCGCTCACGCTCTCGTCTGGCGATCTCCAGGCCGGTCAGTCGATCAGGAGCCTCAAGAATCTCCCACGCATGGGGTGCCGTGTAGCGAATCCGTGCCCGTGCCGCCGGGTCGTCGTCAACGACCAGAATGGTTGTCACCACGGTCTTCTTGCCCTTTCTGTGACTCGGTTCGTGCGAGACGATCCGCCCGGGGAAGGCGAACCCAGAACGCACTGCCCTTCTCTGCCCGAGTCATGCCACAAACTCCGCCCATTCCCTCAGTGAGCTCACGCACAATGCTCAGCCCCAACCCCATCGTGGTGCCGTCGCGCTTGAGGGGCTTTGGCTCAAAAAGTGATGCGATCTCGTGTTCGCACATGCCGGGTCCCTCATCGACCACACTGATGGTGAGCAGTGCCGGGTGCTCCTGATGGTCGGACAGGCCGAGCTTTGGCCACAGTATGCGCGGGTACGACCCTCGCGCACATCGTCAGGGTGATCAGGTTCGTACCTGATCACTGCTACAGGCGCTCACCGCCCGCGCAGGGCCGCAATAATCGCCTCGGCTCGCCCAGCGACGCCGAGCTTGGCGTAGATGTTTGCCAGGTGGAAGGTGACGGTGCGCGGGGCCATGCCCGTTTGCGCGGCGATAGCGCGGGTGGAGTGCCCGGTGGCGAGCAGGGCCAGACCTCGCGCTCGCGTGGGGTGAGGGCAGCAAGGGCGTGCAGGGAAAGCTCGGCTGTAAGCTCCAACCCACCGTGAGCTGCGTGCCCGTGCAAGACTGTCCCGCCCAGCCGGGTGATGACGTCCTCAGCCCCGCCGGCCAGGCTCGCCGCCGGGTCGCCATCGTCGGCAATGCTCAAGCGTACGCGCCGCTCGCTGCGGGACAGGCGCAGCCGTACCTGGCGCGCGTAGGCTGGGCCAGTGGCACGGGCCAGCGCATCCTGGGCAAAGCGCAGCAGGGCCTGCGCCACGGCAGGCGGCACGTCGCCGCGTAGCCGGGGCAAGCTCAGCTCAACTGACGCAGCCGTGGCGCGCATCACCTGGCCGCAGAGTAGATCGAGGGACGCCTCCAGGCCGAGCTGTTCGAGCCGCACGTCGTCGAGATCAGCCTCCAGGTCGCGGGTACGCTGGAGTGCCTGGCGAGCCAGGGCGGCAACCACTGCGAACGCGGCGCGCTGGCGCTCATCCTGGCCTGCCGCTTGCTCGAAGGCGGCAGCCTGGGCGACCAGCAAGCTCAGCGGATCGAGCAGCGAGACGCGGAGCTGCGCGACAAGGCGAGCCCGCTCCTCGGCGATCGGGTCGTGCATCGGCACTGCCTCCCTGCTCGTGCCCCGGCAACGGGAGCGCGGAACGCGGAGCACGGCACAAGCTCACATTGTAGGCGTTGTGCTCCGCCCTCATGACCTACAGCCAAAGAGCTTGGCATCGCGGATGTATGTGCGCACCATCCGCTCAGAGCGTTCGCGTATCTGGGGTATGATACCGCGCTCTTCAACGCCGGCCTGCGCGGCCACGGTGGCTAGGCCGGCGTTGAGGCTGTAGCCACTGTAGGTGAACAGGTCGTAGCCGCAACTCTCTGCCTGATGCTTCACTACAAAGCTCAGTGTTGTTCCAACACCTCTAGCATGCGCGGTAAGCTCGACCAGCAAGGAGAAGGGCCGCTGCGTGAGCGGCGCAACACCTGTAGGGTGTTCTCGTGGGGCAACCACCTGCCGGAACGCCGCTAATTGGGCTCTACCTGGCCTACGCCGCGAACTCGTCGCGTCTCCTGGCATTCCTAGAGCAGATGCTGTTCCATACACCCTACGAGTACCAGTCCGTTTGTGTTGACGCAACGCTCCCGGCTTCCATCTTCGTCACAACCAGATCAGGTGTGAGCATGCGCGCAGCGATGGCACCGTCCGCCACGCTGGTATGGAGCCGCGACGATGCATGGGAGGGCACCATCTTTCTCCCGACACCCTCGGCGCGACGGGTGCAGTACCGCTGGTTCCGCGCCAGGCTCGGCGGCCCCACAGTCGCGTATGCGCTCAACCCGGCGACTGATACGCTCACGCTCAATCCCGCCGAGGGCGCTGGCCTGCCACAGGTATTGATCGACTCGTAGTTCACGCCCGAGGAATGGTGCCTGCGCACCGATGCGACGCACGCCCGATCCCGGACATACGCGTGGCAAGAAAGGCGATAATCAATCGGCCTTCCTTCTGCGGCGGATCGACGGTGTCCTCTGGCTGCGGGGGTATCGTGCCAGCTCTGAGCATGTTTGGGATCCCGAGGATCGACTCGTCTTCGTGGTCGGAACGCCGAGGGCATAACACTCCCCTATTTCCGCGCCATTGAGCGGTCGATACGGTGACTCTCAGGTCCTGGGCAACGCATGGGAAGGCACGCGCTCCCTTATAAGTAACCGGATACGAGTCAGGACGATTAGGTGTCGTCCTGGCCCCTTTGGCATAGCAGCGAGTCACAGCTGCGAATCCTCCCTCTTGACGGCAGGCTTCGTCCTTGCCACAATGGCAGCACTTGCCGGAAGTGACTCAGATCGGGCGCCAGCACGCTGGTTCCTGGCGGCCAGTGTTTCCCGCCGCTCGTATCCTCATGACGTCTGCCCAGCGCAACTAGTAACTCTGCGTTGGCCGCCCTACGACGTGTATGCGGCATGACCACTACGCCGAACTCGCCCGACTGCAACCGTGGAGCAGTGAGCAGATGAAAGAGCAACTCATCTCCTTGTATGAGTATGGCGCCTGGGTGAATCACCGTCTTTTGCAGACTGCGTCGGCTTTGACCCCGGAACAGTTCACACAAACGCTCGCGCCCAGTTTTGGGTCTGTCCATCGCACCTTGGCCCATCTGGTGGGCGCGGAGGTGTTATGGTTTGCCCGCTGGCAAGGCCAATCGCCAAAGACCATGCTCTCACTCGATGACCTGCCGACCTTGCTGGCGATTCGTGAGCGCTGGGCAGTGCTGACGGACGAGCGACGTATGTACCTGGGCGGCCTGAATGAAGCCGAGTTCGCCACAATCGTGCGGTGGACGAATATGCGTGGCCAGCCATTTTCGCTGCCTCGCTGGCAAGTGATGCTTCATTGTGCCAATCACGCAACCCATCACCGGAGTGAAGTTGCCACGATGCTGACGGAACTCGGCCATGAACCCGATAGTACTGAGCTGGTGGAATATTATCTCTCGAACGCCGGGCAGCCATGGAAACCTAGCAGTCGTTCTTGAAATCTACGCTGTGTTTGTGGGGCAACGCCAGCCTTGAGCTAGGGGCCGCAGCGCTGCACGCAGCCGAGAGCGCACAGGTCGATGTACAGTGCCTGGAGAGGGACTTGGCACACGCAGGTGACACCTTCGCCAATCGTGCCGGTGAGCAGTTGATCTTTCGTCACCGCTAACGCCGCGGTAGGCCCCCGCTACGCCTTACGTACCGGGTAGCGCAGGTGGGTCACGCCGACGCCCGGGATCACCGTCGGGTTGCCAAGCACGGCTGGCGTGCCAGCGAGGTGGTCGAAGAGGCAGACTCCAGAGCCAAGCAGGACTGCTGCGATGTCGACGCTGATCTCGTCGAGCAGACCGGTATTCAGCAACTGCTGGATGGTGTCCGCGCCGTGGACCCCGACGGACTTCCCGGCGGCGGCGGCTTTGGCCTGGCGCACGGCGCTCTCGATGCCGTCGGTCACGAAGTGGACCGTCGAGTCAGGCCGCGGCCATCCGGCGGGGATGTGGTGGGTCAGGACGAAGGCCGGCCCCCAGGCATGATTGCCGCCCCAGCCCTGGGCCTTGTCGAACGTGCGCCGGCCGGTGAGCACGGCGCCAAGCTCGGACCAGAGACCGCGCAGGTGCGTTGCACTCGGCTCGGACACCGTGAACGTCATGGGGTCCGACCCTCCGGCGTGGAATGCGATGTCCCCCGAGCTGAAGTACCAGTCGAAGACGTCGGCCACGCCATCGTTGCGGTCGGCGACGAAGCCGTCGAGTGACATCGACATGATCGCGATAAGCTTGGACATCACGATGGTCCTTTCGTTGCGGGCGCTCACGCGGCCAGCTGGCGCGTGCGCGGGTATCCTCGTTCGCGAAGTGCCCGGGAGGAGCACACATTGTCATCAGGGCGTCAACAGCTTCCACTGCCCCTCGGAGACGACCTCGACCGTGCCGCCGGCTACCTTGATCGCGGTCTGGTCGTCAATCGCGTACGCCGGGCCCGCGATGTCGGCCGCCCACCGCTCCGCGTGAGCCAGGGTGTTCGTTGGGAACGCATTCAGGTGCGGGAAGATCGAGAAGTCGACGGCCCCCAGGGTTCGGTCGTCCGGCGCGGACGGCCACTCCACGGCGTCTCCCTATGTCGCTGTCGAAAATGGCGGATGATCCGACACGATGAGTCAGCCCATGCGCTTCTTGGTGCCTCAGAGCAGTTCCTGGGGGCTGGGAGCGGAAACTGGCCGGTTCTCCACGGCATCTTCCTGGCATGAGCAGGACTTGTCAACTCGGGGAAGCTGCCAGTGCTTCCGACGGCTCGCGCGATTCCCACGAGCTAGAGCTCAACCCCAGGCAAGCCGTAGGCACCCAACAGCAACGACAATTCTCCGGCATGAGGCAGGTCGTGGTCGAGGAGACCCCAGACCGTCTGCAAAAGCGGTATTTGCTCCTCGGGGAGCACGTCGGTGGCTGCTCCGCGCATAAGCCAAACGGTGATGAACCGCCAAGTCAGTTCCAGCCCGTATAGAATCTCGGCGGCGGAGTGCGGTGGCGCGTCCGCATCGCCCCAGCGGAGGAGCGGCCTGAGTTCCGCCGCCTCTTCACCCAGGGTGCGGTGCAAATGCAGGGCCCGTCCAAAGACGATATGTTCGGCGATTTCCCCCGGCGTCCGCAGCCCGGGCAGCAGCCGTCGCTGCAGTTGTTCGTCGGTGATTGGCGCAATGGCGCGCGTGAGGGCCTCCTGGTAGTCGTGCCAACTTTCGAAGGCCCGCGCCTCCGCGAGTATGGCTCTGATCATGTCACTTGCTCCCTCGGTTCAATCCCTGAGTCGGTATCGTGCAGTGGGCTCGGCCATGGATCCCAACCTGTGGATGTGCGGCATGCGCTTGATGAGGTGGTGACTGAGGGGCTGGGAGGCCGGACGGCGTGGGCCTGGGGTCTTCCTCGTACCATCCTGCACGCGAAACCGGCCATGATCGGTCCACTTTATCAAGCTCGTGTGCCTCAGGAACCGCAGATCTGCAGCCTACCAGACCTTTGGGGGAACGCCTGTGAATACCACATTCTGACCAATGCCTGATAAGGAACCGGCCGGTGCGCCTCCACCGGTCGTGCCAGCCTCCACTGGCAGGAGTCCCTGGTCACCCGTGGGGTGCGCAGGCGTGCGACCAGCGGCCTCGGGCTGGTCAGATCGCACGCCGTCGTCCGGTGGCGCTGGCGGCGTTACCGCAGCGCGGGGTGGGCGCGGCAGGTTGATACCCACCTGCGCCGGCAGCGGTCCGGCCTGCGGGTAGCCGTGCGGGTAGCGTTGTGGCATTGACCTTGGCCAAAATGGCGGGGTCCATCTGCACCGCAGCCTGCCCCCACCCCTATGCAGGATTAGATGCGATGACCCTGAGGCACCTGTGGGTCAATCCCAAGTCGGGTGCAGGCTATCAAGGCCATTCCCTCCTGGACGCGCTATAATCAACCGTACTTGGCAAACCGGAGTACGACACGCACATCGCCCAAGCTTGTCGTCAACTATTCGGTGAGCGTTATGAAGGCACCTGTCTCGCTTAAAGCCGTCGTTGATGAGATCGATGGATTGAGTGACGATCACGTTGCGTATCTCAACCTTCAGACTGGCGAGGTAGTGACCCTCAGCGCAGAAGAAATCAGGGCTGTTGAAGAAGACATCGTAATCGCCGATGTTCCTGAATGGCAGCAAGCGCTGATCGTGAAAGCGCGTGATGTGCTGGCTTCTGACGACTACCTCCAGTTACCTACGCAGCGCGACATTCACGAATACGCAATCATGGAGCGCTTTTGCAGTGTGATCGTGGATACCCATCTTCGCAACATTCTCTTCGACCAGATCCAAGGTGCAGGCGCATTTCGGCGCTTCAAGCAGACAATCAACCACTATGGTATCGCCGAGGACTGGTATCAATACCGTACAAACAGTTTGGAAGCGATCGCGATCGAGTGGCTAAACAGGAATGGCATCCCATATCAACGTGAGGAGGCCTGATTACGATGCTGAATACTCAGCACAATAATTGGTGGTCGCGGTAAAGGGGCGCCTGGTAGGGACCGCTTCATTGCAGGTACACCCTACAACCTGCGCGTCGACTGCGGCCATTCGAGGCATCTACGAGGCATCTGTCCTCAAGAATGCGCGCTTCCGAGCATTAGGACGGGACAAAAATAGGGAGGGCTAGGGAGATCGCTATCTCCCCGGCCTTCCTCATTCTGTCTACAGACCGACCGCTATGTACGCTCAGGGTGTGCCCGGAATCCTGTCACCCTCGTCGCAAGCTATCGAAACCTCGCCAAGACGTCTTCACCCAAACGCCTCACGCGGTCGGGATCGGTCACCACACCGCAGTCGAGGATCATGTGCGTGACCCCAACGTCGATATACGGCTGGAGCTTGGCGATCAGCTCCCGTGAGCCAGCGGCGTCGGCAGGTGCTGGAACCTCAAGCTGGGTGCTTTTCACAATCGTCGCTATATCGCGCCCCACATCCTCACAATGCTTGTGCAACACCTCAAGCTTGTGTTGGTATGACTCGGGTGTGCCGCCGTAGTCCCACCAGTCAGCCATCTCGGCAACCAGCCGGAGCATCAGTTTCTCGCCACCGCCGCCGATCATGATCGGCGGGATGGGCTCAGGTTTTGGCTCGCAGGGGAGGTCCTGGGCCTGATAGTAGGTGCCAGCAAAGCTGGTACGCGGCTGGGTCCACATCGAACGAATGAGCCTGATAGCTTCGCCAAGCTGGCGGATACGTGTCGCCGGTGCCTCGAATGGCAGCCCGTGCCGAGCGTACTCATCGGCGCGCCAGCCCGCACCAATGCCAAGAATGAGCCGACCACCGCTGAAGGCCTGCAGGGTCTTGCCCATGTGCGCCAGCAGGGTTGGGTGGCGGTAGTTATTGCACAGCACAAGACCACCAACCTTGAGCTGCGGGAAAGTTGCTGCCAGTCAGGTTAGTGTGGTCCAGCACTCAAGAAAGGGGTCGTCGAGCCGATCAAAGCCATAGAAGTGGTCGGGTGTCCAAACGGTGTCGAAATGTTGCGCGACGACGGGGAGCACGTGCTCGAGTTCCTGGATGACGATCGGTTGGCCGCCACTCTCCGGCACACCGATCGCTGGTGCATTCCAGCCAAATTGCACGTGAGCCATGGCAAGCTCCTTCTGCTTGATCTCACGGTTATGGTATGCGATGTAGTATAGCGCAACCTTCGCGCAAGCAACCATGTGATCAGTACGTTCGCACCCGTCCCTGCTCACCCACGCCCTGGAGGACCTGAGCCTCCCGCAGTTGGTCAACCCGGCGACGCTGCCAGGCGTGGTCAGCTACACCCTGGCGATGCCCGACGTCTACCAGGGCTACGGCTTCCCCGTCGGCGGCGTGGCGACCGCCGCCCTGCCCGCCGGGGTGATCTCGCCCGGCGCGATCGGCTACGACGTGAACTGCGGCGTGCGCCTGCTGGCCGCCGAGCTCGATGCGGCCGAGGCCCCGCCCTACCTAGGTGAGCTCGCCGACGAACTCGACCGCAGCTGCCCCATCGGCACCGACCATGGCGGGCGCCTCCGCCTAAGCGATGCGGATCTCGACGCGGTGCTGGCCGAGGGCACATCGTCACCCGGCTCGAGCCGCTCGTGGTGATCAAGGGGTAGCGGCCACCGCGATGCCAGCACCTCGCCTGAGGACAGGCGCGGCCGCCGCTTCGCCCGCGGCGGCGCACATCATCAGGTCGGAGCTTGCAGTGGCGCGTAAACCGATCTCCACATGTTGTGATCAGGGTGCTACGCTCCAGACGACCCACAGGGTGTATACTACAGCTGTCTGATGAGATGATACCTGGGTATGGGGTCTCTGATCGTTCGGCACCCAGGGTGCCGAGCGCCGCGCCGCGACGATGCGTGCGTCAGGAGGCGTCCCATGGTCGCCCTGCTCTATACAGAGTATGCGCTCCTCGCGCTCGCCCTGCTCTTCCTGGCGGCGCAGCGCTGTCGTGACGGACCCACGCCCGCCGCATGCGTGAGCATACCGATCGCAGCGGGCTTGTGCTACGACAATGTCGTCCTCGCCCTCGGTGGGGCACTTCTCGCCGGGCCGCTCTTGCTCGCCCTCAACTGGCCCCGCTACCTCCTCCAGGCCTTGATTGCCCCACTCTTCCTCCTCAGCTTCGCCGACGTGTACCGGCGCGCCGGGGCCGCTGGGCTGTCCGCGCGCGCTGCCCAGCGGCTGGCCCTCGCCGCAGCCCTGGCCCTGATGGGCTATGGCCTGGCGGGGCTCGGCGCCCTCGAGCTCGTGCCACTATCCGGCTGGGGCATCACCCGCTATGTGAGTGCAAGCACGAGTCCGCCCGTCATCGGTGTAGCCGTCGCCCTCGCCGCACTGGCCACCGGCGCCGCAATCTGGCGCGTCTGTGGCTGGCCCTGGCTGGCCTGGACGGCCTTGGCGATGCTGATCGGGTGCGGGGCGTCCACCGCCCTCGGACGAGACGGGGTTTGCCTGGTGACGAATGCGGCCGAGTTGCTGTTGCTGGCCACCGTGCTGGCGGGTACGCGGTACCTGCGCCTCGGGCATTGCCGCGTATCGCCGCCGCACCACGGCGTGTCGGTAAGGAGAAACCTATGACACAGCGCATCGTAGTTGCGGGCGCGACGGGCTACATCGGGGGCAACGTCGCGCGCGCCTGTGTGAGCGCCGGCCTGAGCGTGCGGGCGCTCGCCCGCGACCGGAGCCGCCTTCCCGCTGACCTCGTGGGCACTATCGAACCCTTTGTCGGCGAGGTCACGCGGCCCGAGACCCTGCGCGGGCTGTGCGATGGCGCCGACGTGCTCTTCTCGTCGATCGGGATGTACATCCTCAACCGGCGGCCCTCGCTCTGGGAGGTGGATTACCGGGGCAACCTGGCCCTGCTGGACGAGGCTCAGCGGGCCGGCATCGGCACGATCGTCTTCGTCAGCGTGCTCCATGGTCGCGAGATGGCGCGGCTCAGCGCGGTGGCCCAGGCCCGCGAGGCCGTGGTGCAGGCCATCCAGGCTTCGGGCCTACGCTATCTGATCTTTCAGCCAACCGGGTTCTTCAACGACATGCTCCACACCCTCCCCCGGATCCGCAAGTCGGGCGTCGCCTATCTGGTGGGCGATCCGAGCGTGCGCATCAACCCGCTCCACGGGCTCGACTTCGGCGAGGAGGTGGTGCGCAGCCTCGCCACCGGCCTACCCAATAACTGGATCCGCTCCGTCGGCGGCCCCGAGGTGTTTACGCGCGAGGAGATCGCCCGTATGTCCTGTCAGGCACTGGGGCTACCGCCGAAGGTCCGCCACATTCCGCTGGCCACGCTGCGCCTGGCCGCCGCTGTGGCCGAACCGTTCCACGGCAACTTCCACGCCTTCCTGAAGTTTCTGGAGTTCGCCGTCACGACTGCAGATATGACGGGCGCGCCGATCGGGCACCGCCGGCTCTACGACGCGATGGTCGAGTGCGCGGCCCGCGAGCCCAGCGTCGGAGGGAGGGGTCGCTCCACCCCAATGCGGCCAGGGTCGCGCCCAACCTAGGGCACACGAACCCTCACCTGAGCTGAATGAGGAGCCTGCCATGGACTCGTCACCCACACACGTTCCATCGAAGGCGAAACGGTGTCTGGCGCTGGGGATCGCCACCGCCGGGCTGGGCACGGGCATAGCCTGGGTGCTCGCCGCCCAGCGGCGCACGCTCAGGCAGTTCGAACTGGGCGCGCGGGCGCGGCTCACCGCCCACTTCACGCTCCACGAGGAGGCCATCCCGCAGCGCTTTCGCACGCTGCGCCCCTGGCACACGCTCAAGCTGATCCAGGTCACGACGCAGGTCTACGACGCCGATGGGCGCGCGCGGATCACCACGCTCAACCTGCGCACGCTCGGCCTGGTGCGCGTCGCCACGCTGCTTATCCGCCCCGCCGACGCCTATGCGCTCCCGCTCCTCTCGCTCGATCTCGCCTGCGCCGGGCCGGTGCGGCTCGTCGCCATCAAGCTGATCGCGCCGACCGCCGCCCAGCGGACGGTGGCGGAGCTTGACGCGGCCCACCTGCGACCTTGGCTCGACCGGCTGGCCGCACTCCGCAGCCGGTCGCCCACAGTGTGGGAGCGGCCCTTCTTGCTTGACTCCAGCGTGATCGGTGCGACTGACTGGCGCCAGGATCAGCGCCTGCTCAGCGCGCTGGACGGGTATCTCTGTGTCTACCTGGCGCTGCTCGCGCGGGCCCAGCCCGTGTCGCGCGTCGAGGCGCATGCGCTGCGCGCGGGCCTCGCGACCTACGTGGAACGGCTCTTAACCCTGGGCGGCCCCGCGGTTGCGAGCTTCAAGCCAGTCGTTGGGGCCGCGCGGCACCACGGCTTTGTCGAGGGGGTGATGTTCGGTCTGACGGTGGACGCAGCGGCGATGGCCTGAGGAGGGTCGTATGGATGGGATACTCTTCCTGATCCTGTTGCTGGAGGTGGGCCTGCTCGCCGGCGTGAAGGGGCGCATGGGCCAGCGTTACATCGAGCATGTGCAGCGCCTGGCCCTCGCGGCCTTGCAGAGCCAGGATCTGCACGCGAAGCCGATCCACCCCGCGGATCGCGCATTCACACCCCCGAAGGGCTTCGGGCTGGTCCACTATGCGGCGATGGCCGCGGCGGGCGACCGGCTGCGCCATCTTGGCGTGGTGCAGATCCGCATTGGCGGCATCTTGCGTGTCCTGACCCTCACGATGATCCCATCCTACCGCTACCCCATGCCGTTCTTTGTGGTCGACCTTGTCTGCCTCGGGTCACGCCGGATCGCCGCGTTCCAGATCATCGATCCGGCGCCAAGCGACCCGGAGGGCCAGCCGAAGGATTATCCGTTGCTCCGCGCGTGTCGGGCCATAGCCGCCGCGCGCTTCGCGAGCCAGGATCCGCTGAGCGGCGCCAGCGCGCAAGGGGTGCTGCGCGATTGTAGCGTGGTAGTGCGCACCGACGATCAGCACGAGCGCGAGCTTCTGGTCATCTGCCAGGCGTATCTGCACGCCTGGCTGAAGCTGGTGCAAGCGGCCCCGCCCGCGCCTGCCGCCGCGCAGCGGCAGATGCAGGCGGGTGTCGAGCAGTATCAGCGAACGCTGCATGACGAGGGCGGCCCCGTGGTCGGCTTCGAGCGCTACCTGATGGGGCCGCAGCGGCTTGATCGCTGGTTCTCGCATGTCGTCTTCGGCACCGATGGGGTCTAACGCCTGTACTCGGCCGCACCGGCCATCCGTGCGGCTGCACTGACCAGATGCCCATGTGCCCGGGGCTCACATGCTGGCGCCGCTACGCGCTGTCTTCCCGCCGGGGACGCCCGAGCGCTGGGTGTTGCCAGCAGATACAGTGTGCGGGCAGCGCAGGGGGGACGTGGTAAGATGAAGTATGACTATCCGCACATATTTTCCACTCACCACGGCTGTCCAACGCCGCTTGCTCTTCGCAACGTGGGAAGCAACCGGCGATATCGCCCTGGCTGCTCCCGGCGAGGTCGCCCCCAAACACTTTGGCGATGGCGAGACGACCGAGACCCGGGTCGGCTGCGGCGTCGGAGAGCGGCTGCGGGGTGAGCTGAACCTCGAAGGTTCCAAGGGCGTGGTTCGTCATGGTAGGTCCTTTCCGCGCAAGGCTGTGGTGATCCAGCCGAGATGCTCGTCGTAGTGGGCGTAGGTGTCGCCGACGACCCAATTGAGAAACGGCTCGTTCGCGTCGTCGCGGGCCGCGTGGGGCTGGTAGTGACCGTAGGGCCGCCGCAGCTCCTCGATCGTCATCCCGCGCAGCTTCGCCAGCATGTGCTGGTGGGTGACGTCAAGCCATGCCCGCACTTCGGCGGGCGACTTGGCGCTGTGGGGCACCCGTAGCTGCTCGTTCAGCGTGTCGAACCCATCGGGGCCGGGCGGGCCGCCGCCCATAGCCGCCCAGCGATCGCTCCCGTCGAGGGCGGCGAGGATGCCCTCCATCCACACCGCGATGTGGGCCATGTGGTCGGCGACTGACCAGTCGCGCTCGGTGAGCGGCGCCGCCAGCTGCGCCTCGGCGAGGTTAGCGAGCGCGGCGTCGAAGACCGCCTTGCTGCGCTCGATCCTTGTGACCAGCTCGTCAACCGTCCCCGGCAGCTCCGTCTCGTCACTCATCAGGCTCTCCTCAATCTGCCAACTCTCGTCGGAGCATACCACTAATGGTGGGCAGCTCCGACCCTCATTCGTCGTCGGCGGGGCGAAAGCCCATCCGGGCGTAGAGCCGCTGGGCCGGCGTGTTGCCGTCGGTAACGAACAGGGTGAGGGTCGTCTCGCCCTGCTCCCACAGCGCGGCCATGCTGCACCGCAGCACCTGCTCGGCGAGGCCCTGGCGCTGGGCGTGCGGGGCGACCATCACGAAGGCGAGCAGGGGCGTCTCTTGCCAGTGCGTGATCAAGCTGGCGGCGAGTAGTTCGCTCTCCCGCTCGACCACGAACGAGCACGATGCCAGGAACGGCCCGTAGGCCCCGCCAAGGGTGCGGTCGATTTCGGCCAGGGCTTGCTCCGGCGTCTCGCCCCCGTCGTCGACCGTGCCGGCGTAGGCGGCGATGAGGAGCTCGGCCAGCAGCTGACGGTCAGCGACGGTGACGAGTCTGATCTCCGCGCTCCGCTCCAAGGCAGAGGGGGTGAGTGGGAGCGCAAGTTTGAGGTGCTGACGGCTCATGCGGTTTCCTCACAACCCAGGCAGCCCAAGCTGATCGCCGTCACCGCGCTTCTGGCGGACGGGTGACGGTATGTGGACGACTGTGCCGCCCAGGCGCTCGGCGAGGAAGGCGGCGGCGAGGCTTCGATGGCAGCGTGCGGGGTCGGCGCAGCCGCAGGGAAAGCTGAGATCTGAAAGCTGAAAGCTGAAAATGCGGCGAGCGCGCTGCTTGCAGCGATTATTTCAGCTTTCAGCTTTTTGCTTTCTGCTTTCCCTGGCGCCCAGCCCGCATAGCCCAGCGTGTAGATGGTCGGACCAATGGCCGCACCAGACGACGGGTGATCATCGAAGGGGAGCGTGAGCTGGAGGGCCTGGTGCATAGCGATGGTGTTCGGCACAGGACAGATGCGCCTGAGCTGAACGATAGCAGCGATCGTGTGTGAGGCATTATAGGCGCTTCTTTGCACTCCGGGTAGACACGATGCCGCAGAGGAGTCCGCAGCGGGCGGCGTGTTACAATGGTGGGGGGCCGTCACCCGTCTTAGCGGTGCTCATAGTTTCGGGCTGAGCGTCACCAGGTTGGAGGAGCGTATGGCTGTTGTACTGCCCGAGCCAACCCCGACTGAGGAGGTGCTCGACTTCCTGCTCTCGGCACCCACGCCGGAGGCCGTGGTCGCGCTGCGACCCTCACCGGCGTCCCAGGAGCGCCTGCGCTACCTGCTCGACGGCAACCGCAACACGACCTTGAACGATGCCGAGCGCACCGAGCTGGAGAGCTACATGCAGCTGGAGCACTTTGTGCGTCGCCTCAAGATCCGAGCGCGTGAGAAGCTGGCAGCCAGCGCATGACCTACATTCCAGAGGCCCTACGGCGCCTGGTCGGAGAGCGTGCCGGCGGCCGCTGCGAGTACTGTCGGCTGCACGAGGACGATACCTTCTTCTCCCATCGCCCGCTCCAGTTTTAGTGCGTCCAGATGCGGAGCCTCGTTACGAGATATCACATCTTTGTCTGCTCCGGGAGCAAATCCGGGAGCAGCGGGACGAAGATGAGTTTCGGGTTGCCCTCATTTGCCCTTCGTTAAGAGGGAGATCTGCTCGTGGTAGCGGCTCGCACAAGCCTGCCCTGCCTGATGCTGGGAAACCCGTATTATGAGACTCTAGGGTCAGAAGTACTCGCTTCTGGCCGGCCAGAGTGGACTGCCATATCTGATGCTCAGCCAGCGGCAGCTGAGGTCAAGGGTCTCAGCCGCAGAGGGTCCTTTGACCCTGGGATCGCCGTCGGGCAGGGGTCGTGCATCGGCGCTGCCTCCCTGCTCGTGCCCCGGCAACGGGAGCGCGGAACGCGGAGCACGGCACAAGCTCACATTGTAGGCGTTGTGCTCCGCCCTCATGACCTACAGCCAAAGAGCTTGGCATCGCGGATGTATGTGCGCACCATCCGCTCAGAGCGTTCGCGTGTCTGGGGTATGATACCGCGCTCTTCAACGCCGGCCTAGCCACCGTGGCCGCGCAGGCCGGCGTTGAGGCTGTAGCCACTGTAGGTGGACAGGTCGTAGCCGCAAGTCTCTGCCAGGTGCTTCACTATAAAGCTCAGTGTTGTTCCAACTCGATCTTGCTGCATGCGCACCACCTGGCCGTGTTGGGACTGCGGCTGGGGCCGCAGTCCCGTGACGCCTGGGACAGCGCCCTGATATCCTCGTCCTACACAGAACCAAGACGAGGCCTCACCTCTTCACGACACCGACCTGCCTCCCTGAAACATGCGCTGGAGGATCGCCATGGTGGTGATGTTGCTGTCCGCATTCGCAGTTGGGCTTTCCTACAGCCTCGCTCCTGGGATCGTGGTCACGGAAAGCCTGCGGCGGGGAGCGACACGTGGCTTCCGTGCTGCGTTTCGCTTCCAGCTTGGCGCACTGGGCGGCGATCTCGTCTGGGCGGTCCTTGCCCTAAGTGGAGCCGCAGCCATCGCCCAGCACCCCATCGCGCGGCTCCTCCTTAGCGCGTGTGGCGGGACACTGCTGCTCGCGCTGGCCTTCCAGGCCGTGCGTCATGTTGCACGCCCCGCAGACGGCGCCAAGCTCTCTTCGGCGCGGGGCGACCTCCTCGCAGGACTCGCCCTCTCCGTGGCAAACCCGCTCGCGATGACCTTCTGGCTCAGCGTTGGCGCTGGAATGTTCATAGGTAGTCATCCGACAGCCGTGCATGTGCTCGTCGGCACCAGCGGCTTTCTCCTCGCCGTTCTCGGCTGCAGCGTCCTCATCGCAGGAGCGTCCGCCTGGGGTGGCCGGTTCCTCACACCCCGCCGTTTGCGCTGGTCCAATCTGGCTGTCGCCGCAACCTTTGCTGTCTTCGGCGTCATTATGCTCGGCCACCTCCTCACCGATATGCTTGTTGTGTGAGGGGCACAGGTCGCAACAGTTGCTCGTGGCCTGGCTCTGTTGGGACTTCTGCTGGGACTCGCGTCCCACGACACTAGGCGTTGGCGTATGCTATCGTAGCCCTAGATCAGCGTAGTCGCGGAGGAGACGATGACACCACAAAGCTTCAGCCGGGCAGGCCAGTTCGTCGTCGGGGTCGGCATTGCCCTCTTGCTCAGCGCCCTGCTCCTGCTCCCCCAGAGTCTGCGCGTGCCGTCGTCAGGGCCTGCCCTCACCACCTCGCCCCACCCGCTCACGGCGCCCGCAGCTCACTTCGCCCCGCCCGTCGCGCCACCAGCCGCTGCGCCCCTGGTGCCTGCCCTGGCCCCAGCGCCGATGCCCGTGACCGGAGGCCAGCTATGATGCCGCTCCTGCGCGCCGCTTTGCGCGGCCTCCTCCCGCTCCTGGTCGTGGCCCTCGTCGCCTGTGGCGCGCCGGCCCAGGCGCCCGGCGACTATCTTGTGAACGCCCTTGACTGGATCGAGGCTCACGCGGTGTTCCATGACCGGCTTGCCGATTGGCCGGCGCTGCGGGCTGAGGCGATGGCCCTCGCCCCCAACCCCGCCACCGCCGCCGATACCTACCCCGCGATCCGCCACTTCCTCGCCCCGCTGGCCACCACTGGCGACCGCAACGCCTATCTGCTCGAACCCGGCATCCTCGGCGTTGGCACGCGCTCCTTCGGCTCCAACGAGATACGCGGCGACGGGACGATTGTCTTCCTCGAGCCCGGCGGCCCGGCCGAGCGGGCCGGGCTGCGCGTCGGCGACCAGATTACGCACGCTGACGGCGTCCCCTATGCCAAGTATGTGGAAGCGACCTCGGATCTTCCGCTGCCAGCATCCACACGCTTCACCATTGTGCGGCCCGGCGAAGCGAGTCCCCGTGAGGTGACGCTCGAGTCGGCCCTGATCAGCTACGAGGGCAAGCCGAGCGGGCGGCGGATCGCGACCGATGGGGCAGCGGTCGGCTACCTTGAACTGCCCTGGGATTGGGGCTCGCCCCGCTACCCCACCCTGGCCCAGCAGGTGATCCGCGCCGCCGACCAGCCCGCCGCCTGCGGCTGGATCGTCGACCTGCGCCGGAACGTTGGCGGTAACATGTGGACCTTCCTTGCCGCCGTCGGGCCCATCCTCGGCCCCGGCGATCTCGGCGGCTTCGTGTACCGGGATGGCCGCCGCGAGGGCTGGAGCTACCAGGACGGCGAGGTGCGCTGGAACGGCGAGCAGCGTGGCGAGAGTGAGGTCGAGGGCGCACTGTACACGATGGCCCCGCGCCCGGTGGCGCTGCTCATCAGCCCTGCGACAGTCCAGGCCGGCGAGACCACGCTTATCGCCTTCATCGGCCGCCCTGACACCCGCCTGTTTGGCGAGCCGACCGATGGGATGCCGTTCCTGATCGACCACACCACCCTCAGCGACGGCGCCGAGATCTCCGTCAGCGGCGCGCGCGCCTACGACCGCACCGGCGTCGTCTATGCGGGGCCGATCGCCCCGGACGAGCCTGTGGCGACCGACTGGACGCGCTTCGGCGGCGACGACGACCCGGTGATCCAGGCTGCCCTGGCCTGGCTGCATACACAGCCTTCGTGCAGCCACTAACCTATCGACACCCAATGTATACTGGTGCCACCGATCTGGCGGCGCGAAGAAGGTAGGAACGATGGAGCGTACGCACGCAAGCGCGGGCTCAACCGCGGCCGCAGCGAGCAGCACGGCGCGGCTGCGCGGGCTCCCCCTTGCGCTCGCGCGTCTCGGCTGCATCGTGCTGGCGGCCAGCTCGCTCGCCCTGTTCGTCGCCGGCCTCCCCGTTCAGCTGTTCGGGCTGCGCGAAAACATGATTCCGGTCGCCGTAAGTCTTCGCCGCACTCCCGCTGGCGAGCTGACGCTGTTCCCGTGGAGCCGCGGCCCGCTGGTGACCGCCGGCGTGCTTGTGGGGGACGTCCTCGTTGCGGTGGATGGGGCTGCACTGCCAGTGGAGCAGGGCGCGCCCGTGCCGCCCGACCTGTTCAGCCGCCCGCTCGGCGCCGAGATTCACCTGCTGATACGCACCGGCGACGGCGCGCCTCGGGCCATCACCCTGATCGCCGGCGGGGCAGAGCTGCGACCCCTCGTCGGCCTCGGGCTCCCGCCCAGTACGCCGGTCTTCTTTGCGCTGGCCGTCGAGGTTGTCGCGGCCCTCGCCTTCACCGCCGTCGCGGCGCTGATCGTGTGGCGGCGCTCCGACACCGTCATTGCCCTGCTCAGCGCGGCCACGTTGCTCGTCGTCTTTGTCGGCACCCTCTCGGGGCCAGCCCAGGCGATTACCGACTACTTCCCGTTCTGGCGGCCACAGATCGAGCGCTGGTATGGCGTGAGCTTGGTCGCGATGATGGCCTTCCTGTTCCTGTTCCCCGACGGGCGCTTCGTCCCGCGGGGAACAGCCCTGGTTCTCGGCCTCCTGGTGGCCTGGATGCTCGCCGCCGCCGCTGCCCCCGCGCTGATGCCCTGGCGTATGCCGCGGGAGCCGTACCTGACCGTGATGATGCTCTGCCTCGTCGGCGGCGTGCTCGCCCAGGTCTATCGCTTTCGCCATCGCTCGGGGCCAGTCGAGCGTCAGCAGACCCGCTGGGTGATGATCGGTGGGTGCATCGCGGCGGTGGGCCTCGCGCTGCATCTGGGCGCGCTGCGGCTGATGACGGGCGCGGGGTACAGCGCCGACGTGCTCTACCTGAGCGTCATCTACCCAGGCGTGCGGCTGCTGGAGGCGGCGCTGCCGCTCGCGATTGCCGCGGCCATTCTCCAGTATCAGCTCTGGGAGATCGACCTCGTGGTGCGGCGCGTGCTGGTCTACGGTGCCCTCACGGCCTGCGTCGTGACGGGCTACGCGCTGGTGCTCACCGGCCTCAGCGCCATGATCCAGGCGCAGGGCGGGGTCCTCGTGGCCCTGCTCGCCGCCACCCTGGTGGCCCTGGCCTTCGAGCCGCTCCGGGCGCGCCTGCAGCGCAGCGCGCGCCGGCTGCTCTACGGCGAGCGCGACGAGCCCTACGCCGCGCTGCTGCGCCTCGGCGCCAGCCTGGAGGCGACCCCCGTCCCTGGCACCGTGCCGGCGCGGATCGTCGCCACCGTGGCCCAGAGCCTCAAGCTGCCCTACGTCGCCGTGCA
Source organism: uncultured Chloroflexaceae bacterium (assembly GCA_964592425.1). GTDB lineage: Bacteria > Chloroflexota > Chloroflexia > Chloroflexales > Chloroflexaceae > Viridilinea. The sequence goes on along the minus strand of CAZQCG010000003.1, from coordinate 10,512 downwards.
GCTCGGCTACGGCGAGGCGCTCCAGGAGGTCGCCGCCCAGGGCGCTGCCCCTGCCCCAGGCCTGGAGCAGGCCATCCCCATCACCCACCAGGGCGAGGTGATCGGCCGGCTGCTCGTCGCCCCCCGGCGCGGCGAGCAGGCCCTGAGCGCGGCCGACCGGCGCCTGCTCGACGAGCTGGCCCGCCAGGCGGGGGCGACCCTCCATGCCCAGGCGCTGACCGACGAGCTCCAGCAGGCCCGCGAGGGGCTGGTGCTGGCGCGCGAAGAGGAGCGCCGCCGCATCAGGCGCGACCTCCATGATGGCCTCGGCCCGACTCTCGCCGCACAGACCCTCAAGGCCGGCGCCGCCCGCCACCTGGTGCGATCCAACCCCGAGCTGGCCGAGCAGGTACTGGGCGGGCTGGAGGCCGACCTCACGACAGCGCTGGCCGATGTGCGCCGCCTGGTCTACGACCTGCGCCCGCCGGCCCTCGACGAGCTCGGGCTGGCCGGGGCCTTGCGCGCCGCCGTGGCGCAGTTCGCCGCTCCCGGCGCGACAACACCGGCGATCCTGATCGCCGCGCCGGCAGAGCTGCCGCCGCTGGCCGCCGCAGTCGAGGTCGCCGCATACCGCATCACGTACGAGGCCCTCAGCAACGCCGTCCGCCACAGCGGCGCGCGCACCATCCACGTCGAGCTCACCTGCGCGGACGACCTCGGCCTGCGCATCACGGATGACGGACACGGCATCGCGGCTGACGCGACGCCCGGGGTGGGGCTGCGCTCGATGCGCGAGCGGGCCAGCGAGCTCAGTGGCACGTGCGAGGTCGGCCCAGGCGAGCGCGGCGGCACCCGGGTTCAGGTGCGCCTCCCGACACGAGGGTAGGAGGAAGAGCGATGGAACGTCTCCAGGTGCTGATCGCCGACGACCATGTGATCTTCCGCGACGGCCTCCGCATCCTGCTGCTTGGTGCGCCGGAGCTCGAAGTGGTTGGCGAGGCGACGACGGGCGAGGAGGCCGTCGCGCAGGCGGCCGCGCTGCAGCCAGACCTGGTGGTGATGGATCTGCAGATGCCGGGGATGGGTGGGATCGAGGCGACGCGGCACATTGTTGGGGCGAGCCCCCATGTGCGGGTGCTCGTGGTGACGATGTTCGAGGACGACCACACGGTGTTTGCGGCGATGCGGGCCGGGGCGCGGGGCTACCTGCTGAAGGGGGCGGGCCACGACGAGATGCTGCGGGCGATCCGGGCGGTGGCCCACGGCGAGGCGATCTTCAGCCCGGGCATCGCCGACCGGATGATGCGCTACTTTGCCGCCGCCCCTGCCGAGGTGCCGCGCACGGTGCTGCCCGAGCTCAGCGACCGCGAGCGCGAGGTGCTGGCCCTGATCGCCCAGGGGGTGAACAACGCGGAGATCGCCGCGCGCCTGGTGCTGAGTCCCAAGACGGTGCGCAACCACATCACCAACATCCTCAGCAAGCTGCAGGTGACGGACCGGGCGCAGGCGATCGTGCGGGCGCGCAACGCCGGCCTGGGGTAGGACAGCAAGCAGCTTCCCGCCGTGTGGCGCCGGGCGCGTAACGCCGGCTGAATAACCGCTGGGGTACGTTGGCAGCCGCTTTCAGGTGCCGTATGGCCTTCGGGATTTGACCCAGGACTTTATTCGTGCTAACAATGTTCTGGTGAAGTCAAGAAGTAGTGCAGCCTAGATACAGCATAGTGCTGATTGGAGCGGCCCGCAGTAGTGCGTAAGAGCAGCGCTCACGCGTGATGGGAGAGCGCTCACGGCGTCCGCTCGTCGGGCGGTGCTGACGTCCCGACGAGCGCTCAGCAGTCGAACACCGACCAGCAGATGTCGTTGCGCAACCGCTGGTCGTCGAGCACGAGCTCGCGGATCGCCTCCGGGAGCTGGTCGCGCTGCCACCGGCACTCGAGGCGTCCTGCACGCTCGCTCGCCCCTTCCGGCGCCGCGGCACGTGCGGCCTTGATCGCATAGGCGGCCGCGCCGAGCTCGTGCGCGGCGACGTGCGCGACGACCGCGGCCTGCCCCGCAGCGTAGGCGGCATGCCGAGCGGCGCCACCCAACGATCTTGCTGCAGCCATGGCATGGCCACCCGCAGTACGTGCCTGGGACATCACGATCTCGCCCCTCGCCCAGGCGCGGGCCGCATCGATCGCCTGGCGCGGTCGCGGGTCCTCAGGCTGAGTCGACTCAAAAAGGTGCAGGACATGCTCGGCGCAGGATGCCGCCCACAGGGCGAGGAGCTGGTGATCCGCATCGGTGAGGGTTCCGCTGCGGCGGATCGTCACGAAACGAGAGTCGCGGTCTTTCGGGAGGATCACATCCAGCACTCCTTCTGCCCGCGTCCTGGCGCAATGCGGCTCGGGCGGCGAGGCGTGCGGCCAGGGTTTTTGCCGTGAACAAAACGAACATGTGTATGGCACCGCCAGCATACCAGTTCTGTCAAGCTGCAGAGCAGGCGCAGGTCTGCGCCTCCTGTGGCCCAATACGGATCGGTTCTCGCCGCTATTGTCGCTACAATCCAGTGGTGCGAGAGATGCCGAGGACGTTGGGTCTGGGCCCGCCTCTTGCTGGGCCTCACTGATACCGTGGAGAGGGAATGGAGGCTGCGATGAGCGCAACGATGAGCAAGGCCATGCTGCTCGACCAGATTGAGCGGGAGCGCCTGGTCTGGGAGCGGCTGCTGGCTGCCGTTGGCGAGGAGCGCATGGAGCAGCCCGGCGCCTCGGGCGAGTGGAGCTTCAAGGATGTCGTCGCGCACCTGAGCGGCTGGCGCATCCGCACCCTCGCCCGCCTCCACGCCGCTTTGACCGGCGCCGAGCCCGTGCCCCCGCCATGGCCCACCGATCTCGACGAGGACAGCGAGGCCGGGCTCACACAGATCAACGCCTGGATCGAGCGGGCAGGCCGAGAGCGCTCGCTCGAGGAGGTGCTGGACGAAGCGCGCCACTCCTTCGACCTGATGCGCGATGCGGTCCTGGCACTCTCGGACGAGGAGTTGAGCGGCCCGGGCCGGAGCTCAGCGCCTGGCTCGACCACGTCGGGCGTACCGTCTGAGCAGCCGGGTCGACGGCGGTACACTGGCCTCCTGCTGTACTCAGCGGCGAATACATTCCGGATAGCGCGGCAGGCGCCGGAGGAGAGAGCTATGCCCAGATACGTGATTGGGCCGGATGTAGTACGTCGTCTGGCGCAGGAGCGCGTCGTGGTCGCCAACGAGCACTAGCTTCTAGCTCCGACGCTGCTGCGCTCGCAGCTGCTTTCGCTGCTGTAAGAAGCAGTGCGCCAAGGGGACGTGTAGATCGTCCGCGCTGCGCTACCCGCGAAGGTGCTGCTGCCATGCCTGCACCCAGGCCGAATCCATGCGAGCCAGGCGCGCCTTGGTCAGATTCTCGCGCATGATCCAGCGGACGTCGGGGTTGTCGCTGGTCATCCAGCGCGAGGGAAAGCTGAAAGCTGAAAACGGAAAGCTGAAAAGCCTTGCACCGCCAGCGCGGAGCTTTCATATTTCAGCTTTCCCTGCGTCGCCCTCCTCGGCGACCGCCTGCGCCAGTTCGAGATTGGAGCGCGGCCCGGGCAGGCGCGACTCCGCGCGCAGGAAGGCCTCCCAGTCGGCAATCCGGCGCAGCTCGGCACGGTAGGCGTCAATCTTCGTCATCATCGGCAGGCCCCTTTGCCACGCAGCAGCCGAGATTCCGGCTTACACGATGCGCGTGGTGTCGCCATCATACCCGATGATGACCGGCGCACACTGGCTATGCTACACTGGCATGGAGCTGGCTTGCCGCCCAGGTTAGGAGCACTGATGGCCACTGCTTCGCCCGATGCTGCGCTGATTATTGCGCGCCTGGAAGCGCTGGCGAGCCCTGAGGATGCCGCCGGTATGGCCCGCTTTGGCATCCGTGGTGCCTGCGTCCTCGGCGTGCCGGTGAAGACCCTGCGCGCCATCGCGCGCGAGACGGGGCGCAGCCACCCCCTGGCCGAGGCGCTCTGGGCCTCCGGTATTCACGAGGCGCGGATCCTGGCCAGCATCATCGCCGAGCCGAAGCGCGTCAATCGCGACCAGTTGGAGCGCTGGGTGCTCGACCTCGACTCGTGGGATCTCTGCGACCAGTGCTGCACGAATCTGTGGGTACGCACACCGTTTGCTCGTGACCAGGCCCTCATCTGGAGCGAACGAGCGGAAGAGTTCGTCAAGCGGGCCGGCTTCGTCCTGATGGCGCAGGTGGCCGGCAAGGACAAGGGTGCCCCCGCCATATTGCTCCAGAGCTACCTCGCCCGTGCCGTTAGCGAAGCTGACGCGCAGCGTTTGCGCGAGGCGCATGACGAGCGCAACTTCGTGAAGAAGGCGGTGAGCTGGGCCATCCGCGAGATTGGACAGCGCAGCGCCGAGCTGAATGAGGCGGCCATCGCCGTCGCCCAGCACCTCCAGGCGTCCGATGGGCGCGCAGCCCGCTGGGTGGGGAACGACGCCCTGCGCGAGCTGACGAGCGAGAAGGTCGCCCGGCGCATGGCCAGGTAAGCAGTTCGTGTTGCGTATGGCTCCTGTGGCCGATCTCCAGCAAGCACCGCCGATGTTTGCCCTTGGGGCATCGGGTGTGAGAGACTCGGTGTCCACGCACCCTCGTTCAGGAGAAAGCCTATGCCAGCCCACCGGATAGTCGCCTCGGCGCTTATTGAGGCGCCGCCACCACCTTCACGGTGGAGCCGCGTGCAGCGGGGCGGCACGCCCAGGTGACGATCACCACGGAGCTAGGCGGGCGCACCGGCGTCGTGGGCGCGCTGGAGCGCTGGTTCGTGACCAGGCTGCTGCGCCCGGTCTATGTCAAGGAGCTCGATCTGTTGGCCACGGCGGCAGGAGCCAGCCCCACATCCTGAAGCCCCGAACGGGGAGGCCGAGATCATCGCCGTCCTCGAAGCCCTCGCTAAAGGCGAGGACTCGCGCGCATGCCAGCAAGTGGCGGGGAGAGGCGCGAGGTCTCGTGATACTATTGCGCCACTTACCTATAAGCAGGCGAAAGGGAGAACGATGAAAGTCGGACGCAACGATCCCTGCCCCTGCGGCAGTGGCAAGAAGTACAAGAAGTGTTGCCTGGCGAAGGATGAGGTCGCAGCCCGGCAGGCCGCCCAGGAACGCGCCGCTGCCCTCCGTGCTGTCGAGCCACATTCCGGCGGCGAGCCGTTCGCTGGTTTTCCTTCGTACACCCTGCCACCACCGCCCGAGCCGCGCCCACGCAGCCCCGAGGAGGCCGCCCGCGAGGAGCTGTGGGAGGCGTTTCAAAACGCCGACGCCGCTGAGCAGCCTGCCCTGTTCCGGCGCGCCCTGGCCGATGAGCTGCTCGACGATGAGTATGCCTTCGAGATGCTCGCCCAGCTGCGCGACAAGGGCGACCGTGCCCTGTGCGGGACGCTGCTGGAGGAGCTCCAGACTGCCCACCCCGACCTCTATGCCCAGAGCGCACCCTACTACCTGGAGTGGCAGATCGCCGACGCTCTCGCTGCCGGCCAGATCGACCACTTGCCAGAGCTCGCCGCCGCGCTGGCCGAGACCGCGGGCGATGACCTCGACCAGTTCTACCTTTCCCGAGATCGCCTGGCCTACCACGGCCACCTGGCCCTGCTCGCCGAGACGATGGCGCAGGCCGGGCCGCTGGTGCGGGAGTCAGACACGTTCATCCCCGGAGCAGATGAGGAGTTCGCGTCCGAGGCGCAGCAGATCGCGATGCTCGCCTACCTCGAGCGCACGCCCGCGCCCCGCGCCGACGACCCTGCCCTGCTCGCAGCCCTGGAGCAATTCGCGCCGGTGGACCAGCCCGAGGTGCTCGCCGACCAGCTGGTCCTTATCACCGGCCAGGAGGACCGGCCCTGGGACCGCGCCGCGGACTCGGAGGACGAGCGGATCAACCGGCTGGGCTTCCGCTTCCAGGGCGAACTGGTTCGTCACTGGGGTATGCCCCTCGGTCGGGCTGAGCTGGGGCGCGTCGCGCTGGTCAACTATGTTGATGAGCGGCGCGACCCGGACTCGTCGATCGCCCAGGCGCTAAAACGGCCAAAAGGCAAGCAGAAGGCAGCCGCGTCCACGGCGGCCGATCTGCTCTGCCCCGACCGCGAAAGCCTGGACCGCTACATCGCCCAGCGGCTGAACATCATCTCATTCCAGCTGATCGAGGCGGCGGTAACATTAGAGGCCGTACCGGTCTGGCTGCGCTTCCTTCACGACCAGGGGCTCATCACGGTCGAACGGCGGTCGGACGCGCTGCGCGACATCGGCATGCTGGTGCAGCAGGCCGAGCCGATTTGGGCACGACATCCGTCTGACCCGGCCCTCGGCCCGAATATTCTGGCGGCATGGGAGCGTGCAGCAGAGGAATAGCGGTCGGCAGGCTGTCGCCGCTATTGATGACAAGGTATACGCATACTGCTGTTCAATGAGCTGAAGGCGCGATGCTGATCTCCGTTCGACGACGATGAGGAAGAGGAGGAAGATGAGGGATGAGCCCTCAGGAACCGACAGCACCAGAGGACGGGGCAGCTGACCCGCCACCGCCAGCCTCTGCGGGGCTCAGTCAGGGCGGCGATGAGGCGCCACCTATCGGCCCACCGTACCCTCCGCCCGTCGCCAGTCTGCTCACCATCGGTGACCCTCATACCGAGGGCGTAGAGACGCGAGTCGCAGCCCTGGGCCTCAGCCAGGAGCATGTGCCCGACCTGGTGCGTATGGCCGTGGATCCCGAACTGAACGAGGCGTCCGGCGAGAGCCGTGAGGTCTGGGCGCCGCTCCACGCGCTGCGCGTTCTCAAGGGGCTCGACGCCGCGGCGTTTGTCGTCGACCTGATGCCCCTGGTCGAGTTCGATGACGGCGACTGGGTGCGCCAGGAGCTGCCGAAGCTGTTTGGACGGATCGGCCAGGCTGCCCTGGCGCCACTTGGGGCCTACCTCGACGACCGCTCGCACTCCGAGTGGGGCCATAGTCTCGCGGTGCGCGCCCTCGGCGAGATCGGCCAGCAGCACGCCGAGTTGCGTGACGAAGTGGTGGCGCTGCTCAGTGCTATGCTGCACAATGCCGAGCAGTACGAGGAGTTGGCCTGCTCCTTCGCGATGGACGCCCTGGTTGAGCTTGAGGCGGTCGAGGGCCTGCCAGCGATCCGGCACGCCTTCGAGCTGGACAAGATCGACCCGATGATGCGCGGCCCCTGGGGCGCGATTGTCGATCAGATCGGGGGTGAGCTTGACCCCGACGACCCGCTCATCGCGCTCTCCCGGCAGCGCGACGTGGAGCGGCGGGAGCGGCTCTTCCCGAGCCACCTGCGCAGACAGCTGAATGAAGCCCTGGGGATCGAGCCGGAGTCGCCATTCGCCCGCCTGATGCGTGAGCGTGGCGCAGTGGCAGAGGCGCCGTTGAGCATAGGCGCACCGTCGAGCGAGGTGGCCCGGCAGCAAGCAGAGGACCAGGCCCGCAAGGAGCGGCAGCGCCGCGCTGAGGCCCAGGCCCGCAAGGAGAAGCAGAAGCGCAAGGCTGTCTCGGCGTCACGGAAGGCCAACCGCAAGAAAGGGAAGTAAACCTCGTGTACACTATGGGGGGCGTGGTCGTTACCAGGGTGGTTCACCTATCAATAGCAGCGCTTGCAGTCGCTCGCAGCCGATGCGCATCTGCTCCACGACACCTACGCGGAGTGGGAGGCATCTGCGATGGAGCGACTGGCCGACTTCCGCGCCCGCGGAATGCTTGTACAACCAGTACTGGTCGATATTGACGAGTTGGCTCTATGGTGTCGTGAACGTCACCAGGCGATGGATGGCAAGGCGCGCTCGGAGTTTGTGGCTGAGAAAGTTCAGGAACGAGGCTCTGGCTGATCTTCGGCTGTGTAGCTCGAACACTTCAACCTGCACTGCGCGTGCGCTACTCTGGTGGGCGGATGGTACAATATGGCTCAGGAGCGCCGGATATCAGCGTCGCGCAGGAGCAGCTGAGGAGCGTGTATGTACCTTGATCGGGTCGTGCTGGAGCACATACGCGGCTTTGAGCAGCTGGATTTCTCGCTCGCCCGACCCGATGGCAGCTACGCCGGCTGGACAGTCTTCACCGGAGATAATGGCTCGGGCAAGAGCACCCTGCTGAAGGCGATCGCGGTCGGGCTGACCGGGCGCGACAGGGCGCGCGCCCTGCAGCCAAGCTTCCACCGCTGGGTGCGCCACGGTGCGCCCGAGAGCGAAGGCGCCATCCAGCTTGACATCGCCCGCGTGGCCGCCGACGATGAGCCGGCTGGCCAGGGCAGCCGGTCGGGCCGGCCCTTCCCCGCCCGCCTCAGCCTGAAGAACGGCGGCAAAGACACGCTGCTCCAGGCCGTGACCCCGGCGGGGAAGCCCAGGAATTCCCAGACCCCCGAGCAGACGATCTGGTCGCCCAGCGCGACGGGCTGGTTCTCTTGCGGCTACGGGCCATTCCGGCGCGTCTTCGGTGCGTCGTCCGAGGCCACCCAGATCATGGCTGCGCCGAGCACGGCCCGCTATGTGACCATGTTCCAGGAGGCGGCCTCGCTGGCTGAGGCCGACCGCTGGCTGCGCGAGCTGCGCTACAAGGCGCTGGAGAACCGCCAGGCGGAGGGCGCCCAGCTCGACCTGCTACTGGAGCTGCTCAACGATGACCTGCTGCCAAACCAGATCCGCGTCGCCCGGGTCGACTCGGATGGCCTCTGGCTGGTTGACCGCAACGGGATCGAACTGGCCTGGGGTGAGATGAGCGACGGCTACCGCGCGATGCTTGCCCTGCTGGCCGACATTGTCCACCATCTGATCGACGCCTATGGGATCGACGGGCTGATCGCCCGGGATGCCGATGGGCAACTGTCGATCACGCGCAGCGGCGTGGTGCTGATCGACGAGATCGACGCTCACCTGCACCCGGAGTGGCAGCGCGAGGTGGGCTTCTGGCTCAAGCGGCGCTTTCCGAAGATCCAGTTCCTCGTCACCACCCACAGCCCGATCATCTGCCAGGCCGCCGACCCGAACGGGCTGTTCGTCCTGCCCGAGCCCGGCAGCGACCAGCCGCCGCGCGCCCTGAGCGCGGCGGACTACGCCACGGTGATCGCCGCGCGCCCGGACACCATCCTGCTCACCCCGGCCTTCGGCCTGCAGAACACGCGCTCGCCGCAGGCGGTCGATGCGCGGAGCGAGTACGCCCGCCTCCAGGCCAAGCGGCGCGCCACCGGCGTTCTCGGCCCTGACGAGCAGGCGCGGGTGGCCGAGCTGGAGGCCTTTGTGCTGAGCGACGAGGAGCTGTAGCGATGCGCCGGGTCGTTCGTCTTGACCTCTCACCCGAGTCAGCACAGGGTCTGGAGCGCGAGCAGGCGCGGGCTGACGCCCGGCGTGAGGCCGGGGCGCTCAACGTCGAGGCTGAATGGAGCCGCGCCCGGCGCAACAAGCCGCTGCGCGAGGCCTTCGACACTCTGCGGGCGATGGCCGGCAACCGCGAGCGCTGCATGTACTGCGGCGACGCCCACGGTAGCGACATCGACCACTTCTGGCCCAAGGCGCCCTACCCAGAGCGTATGTTTCGCTGGCCGAATATGCTGCTCTGCTGCGCCGAGTGCGGCCGGATCAAGGGGACGCAGTTCCCCCTGGCCGACGGTCAGGCGATCTTGATCGACCCGACCGTCGATGACCCCTGGCTATTTCTGGACTTCGACCCGCAGACGGGCAACATTGTGCCGCGCTACGACCCTGCACGGGAGGCGTACATACTCAGGGGCGAGCAGACCGTCGCCATCCTCCAGTTCGACCGGCGCGAGGCCATGGCCAGGGGCTACCAGCGCACCTTCCGCCGGATCACGCGCAGGGTCGAGGAGGCCCTGGCGCAGCCGCACTTGGACGCCGCCGCCCTGCTCCATGACCTCGGTGAGGCTGATGATCACGGCCTGCTCGGCTGGTGCTTCGACGGGCTGGGCCGCCACGTCGCCCCCTTCGACGAGCTCCGGGCACGCCACCCGGCCGTGTGGGAGGTGTGCCGCCAGGGATATAGGCATCTCTAATCTGCTGTCAGAGGAGTACACGAGTTGTTCATGTAGCCAAACTGTAGCCAAGCCGACGGATTTTGGTGGACACGGGCGGAAAGGGTGGAATCACGGATGGCTTCCTGAAGCCTCAGAACACGGCTGTGGATACCCGTGGACGCTCCCTTGGCTGCCTTCCAAGCAGATGGTCGCGCGTTCGAATCGCGTCGCCCGCTCCGCATCAGGACGCGGAATCTCGCAAGAGGTTCCGCTCCTTTTTTGCCTCCGGGAGCAAATGTGGGAGCAGCCACGCTCACGCCACCCCATTAGACCGCCTCAGACACGCTCCGTCCACTGTAGCCAAACTTCCCATTTGCGCCTTCTGGACTGTGGTGGACTGATGGACGTGGAGCCTTTCCGCACTTCGCGTGCAGTCCAACCTGCCCCAGTGGCGGTCGGGAGCAGTATGATGGATCCAAGAATCTGGCTCTGGCGCAGCTTGCGTGATGACGTCATGCCG
>CAZQCG010000002.1:0-213735 GCA_964592425.1 uncultured Chloroflexaceae bacterium | reverse complement strand
TTCGCTCGCTTCCCGCCGAGGTCGAATAGATGTTCTGGGTAAAGATATGCCGTTGGGGGGAGGAATCCGGCTCCCGCCCCCAGCGGGGGCGGGTTGGGGTGGGGGCGACAACGACGTTGCACATGCCCTGGCCTGGGTGTCTCTGGTCTGGCATAGAAGGCCACGATCGAGTACACTTACAGTCATACCTGGACAGGCTGAGGAGGCACCGATGACTGGAATAGACGCACTCCAATCGGTTCAATTCGTCACTGTCAAGGGCAAACGCCTTGCAGTAATGAGTGCCGATGATTGGGAAGCCTTGATCGAGTGGCTAGAAACGCTTGAAGACCTCGCGGTAGCTCAAGAAGCGTTCACTGAGCTTCGGGCCGCTGGCGGTGACCGCGCGAAAGCTGGCTGGCTCAAGTGGTCTGACCTTACGGATGCCGCCGAATGAGCTCGTATACGATCCATAACACAGCTGCCACACCAGAGCGACCGCAACCTCGACAATCAGCCTTAAAGTGCCGTCGCACTACACGTCTGCGCCCATAGCGCCGTAGTCGAACATCACCGCCCGTCGGGCCTTACGCAAACGTGCTCATTGCCCGTCGCTACGGCAAATCTCGGCCCAACAACACGCTCCAGCCGACGCCGCCAACCTCAGTCTTGCGAATAATTTCACCATCTACAGCACGGCGCTCTCCAACGCTGCCTCGGCGGCGCGGCTGAGCGTGAGCGTTGTATGGAAGTGCCGCATGCTGCTTCAACCTCATCGCATCATCACGGCATTGTTCGTTGGGTCGCTCGCACTCTTCCTCCTGCTCATCCCAGTTCCACGCGTTGACGGGCAGTTGATTGGCTCTGACGGCGTCTACTAATGTATGTGCGCTCCCTGGTCATTGACGGTGATCTCGACTTCACCAATGAGTACACCTACTTTCAACTCCCCATCCCACCCATAGACCGCCACTCAACCACGCACGTCCCCAACAAATATGCGATTGGGCCGGCGCTCCTCTGGTCACCGTTCTTTCTGCTGGCCCATCTCCTCGTGCTCGGCGGGATTCGCGTGGGTCTCCCAGTAACACCAGACGGCTACAGCTATCTCTACCAAGCGGCCGTATTGATTGGCAGTATCGTCTACGGCACCCTCGGCGTCGGCCTCGCCGCTGCCTGCGCCCAGCGCCGGTTCCCCAACATCGCCGTCGCGTGGGCGGTCAGTCTGCTCTGGCTTGCCAGTAACGCCATCTACTACATGGTTTTCGAGCCCTCCATGGCGCATATGGTGTCGCTGTTCAGCGTCTCGGCCCTGCTGACCGTGTGGGATACGCACCTTCGCCAGCCGACGCCACCCGCGCTGCGGGGCACGCTGCTCCTGGGCCTGACGGCCGGCGTGGTGCCGCTGGTGCGGCTGCAGGATATCGTCTTCGTGGCTGTTCCGGTCGTCTGGATCATCGCCCAGACGCTCCGCACCACCATCGCCGGGCAGTACCCACAGGCGCTCGGTTGGGCCGGGCATGCCCTCCTCGCCAGTACGGTGGCGCTCCTCGTCTTCAGCCCACAACTCGTTACCTGGCAGTATCTCTATGGTACATGGAAGACGAGTCCCTACATGGCCGAGCAATCGCCGGCATTCATCTGGTTAGCACCGCAGATCGGTCCCGTGCTCTTCTCAAGCTTTCATGGCCTGTTTTCCTCGCACCCGATCTACCTGATTGCGCTCGCTGGGCTCTTTATCCTCGCCCGAACCGAGCGATGGGTGGCGCTTGTGCTGCTCCTGGCGCTGGCGCTGAACGTCTACATCGTGGCCGCGTGGTGGGCCTGGTGGCAAGGCGACTCGTTTGGTGGGCGCATGTTCCTGAATGCGACATGGGTGTGGCTCCTGGGCCTGAGTGCCGTCGGGCAGTGGCTGTGGGCACGGCGTCAGCAGCGGGTGGCACTCGGCGTGGGCCTTCTCCTGATCATATGGAATGGCCTGTCGCTTGCACAATATCGCCTGGGATTTGTGCCAATGGGTGCGCCGCTCACCTGGGAGCAGATGACGATCGAACGCCTTATGTTGCCCTGGCGCATCATCTGCGATCAACAAAGGCGCAGCGATCACACCTCGCCGTACTGGTACTTCGTGCTCGCCTCGATCAGCGCGATCTCCTCGGCGCTCAGGTCGAAGAGTTGGTAGACCCACCGGTTCAGTTCGACCTCGCCGGCGATGATCGCCGCGGTGTGTCGGCGGTGCTGCTCGCGCTGGAGGCCGAGCCACTCCTCCCAGTCGTCACGTTCCTTGAGTGCGATGTCGCGCTTGAAGACCTTCTGCACCTCGGCGCGCAAGGCCGGGAAGTCTAGCGTCCACCAGGCGGTCAGCTTCTGGTTGAGCCCCTTCCCCGCCGTGCCCAGGTCGCTCAGGATACGCCCGCGCGCCCGCCGGTGCAGCCCGTAGCGCGCCCGCGCCTCGGCGGTGATCGCCATCGCCAGCGCGCCAAGCGCCTCGCGCTCGGACGCCGGGGCGTCGGGGATGGGGAGGCGCGAGATGAATTGTGGCTGGGTATGATACTCCCAAAGGCCACCTCGAAATTTGTTGTGAAGACAGAGTTTCGAGATGGCAAACCATGTGCTCCTTGATTGGAGGATGCCAAGCAAGTACGGGTCGGCTTTTGCGATGACGAAGGCTTTGTTGTTGATATAATCTTCCTGGTCAGCCCAAGAAAATCGTGGGATCTTACCAATCTCGGGCCAGTAAATTCTCGGACTTTGGAAGGCATAGTAGTAGTTACACGGGCGTAGCTCCCACCAGTAGTTGCCCTTATCACCTCTACTGCGGCCTGCTTCAGTGAATGGTTCAAGATGGGCACCAATCGACGGATGGCGTTCCTGCAACCTTGCCCATGCAGTTGGCTCATCGAGACCAAGCCCAAAGGTTTGTTCCGTCCATTTTGTCGGAAACAGGATGAGCCAGCGGCCCTCTTCTTCCTGGTACCAGGGCCTTAGATCTTCGCCACGAAGGAAGGGCTTGAGTATTGTGCTGTTGGCTGGCTCCGCCGCGATCATTCGGTCACGGGTTGCCTGGTCAATGATAAATGCGTCGTTGAGTCCGGTCTTTAATCCAAGGAAGATTTTGTTCTCGACAACCGCAGCGAGCGATCTTCCACGGCCCATGAGTTTCTTAAAGACTGCGCGTGTATTATCATCCTCGATCTGCCAGCCCGTGTCAGGCTGGTCGTGCTGAGTTATGTGAATAGCCTTGATCTCAAACACAGCAGGCGATAGCTTCGGCTCTTCGCCTCGGTGAAACGCGACAGCCATAAAGCGGTGCTCATCAGCCGGGACGCCCTTTCTGATCACGAAGATTGATGGACAGACGTCGGGGGCCTCCTCGAAGGTGCGATTGTTGCCGAGGTCGATCAAACTTTCCAGTGTCGTCTGCTCACGCACGAAGCGGCGCAATGGCTCGGCATAGTTGGTTTGGAGCCAAGCATTGCTACTGATGTAGCTCATCCGCCCACCCGCCCGCAGCAGCTTCACGCCCTGGTGGAAGAAGGAGACGAACAGATCGGCGGTGCCGCTGTAGGTCGCGGGGAAGGCCGCCTGAAAGTAGGGCTTGAGCGGCGCAAGCTGCTCCTGGCGCACGTAGGGCGGGTTGCCAATCACTGCGTCGAAGCCGGCGGCCTCGCCGAGCGGGCGGCCGTAGCGATCATAGAAGACCTCGGGGAACTCTAGATCCCAGTGGAAGAAGCGCCAGTCGGCCTTGAGTTGTCGCAGCTGCTCCAGAGGGCGCTCGAAGGCCGGGGTGGCGAAGGCCCCGCCCTCGCGACGGGTGGCGTAGTCGGCCAGGGCGCGCCAGAGACCGCGCTCGGGGCTCTGCCCGAAACCCTCCGCCGTCACCAGGTCGGCCTGTAGCGCGAAGCGCTCGGTTAGCCCGGCCCGCACCTGTTCGTAGATGCGCTCTTGCGCCTTGACCTCATCAACGGTGCGCCCGGCGCTCTCTTCGATCAGCCACATACTGCCCACTGCGCTCATCATCGCCCCGGCGAAGGCCGGGTCGTCGAGCAGGCTAAGCTGGCCCGCCTCGGCGGCAGCCGTCTCCTGCTTGCGGCGTTTCGCCTTCTTTGGGGTGATTCCTGCATCCAGCTCGCTGGCCCTGGCCCCCACGAGCGCATTGCCGCAGCGCAGGTGGTGGTCGAGAAAGGAGAGCGGGCGCCCCCTGGCCGCCGTGGCCAGCCAGAGCGAGAGCTTGGCTAGATCAACCGCCAGCGGGTTCAGATCGACCCCGTAGATGCAGCTCTGGGCCACCCGGCGCTTCCAATAGGCCAGGTCGGCCTCGTCGCCCGCCTCGCTCGGCGGCATCACCCCCAGCTCGACCAGGTAGCGGGCGATATATTCCATCGCCGCCACCGGAAAGTGGCCGCTGCCCATGGCCGGATCAACGCAGTTGACCTCCAGCACCGCCGCGATCTTCTCGGCATCGGTCGTCTTGCCAGCCACCGCCGCATCAAGGAGGGGGCGCAGGGTCTGCTCAACGATGTACTGCACCACGAAGTCGGGGGTGTAGTAGGAGCCAGTGCGGTGACGCTCGCCCTTGTCGTTGACGATCGCCGTGCTGAAGCCATCTGGCGTACGCTCGGTCGGGATGAGGTGATATTCGAGTAGGCCCTCGTAGATTGTGCCCAGGTGGCGCTCGGCCAGGTCGCGGTAGTCGATGAACTCACGCAGGCCGGTCTGCGGACTGACCACGCGGGCCAGCTTGTCGAGGGCCAGTTGGAGCTGGGCGTCGCCCACGCTGTAGCGTTCGAGAAAGGGGTGACGCTGCGGGTCGAACAGCCCGCCATTGAAGGTGGCCACCTTTAGTGGTGGACTGCCCTCATTGATGATGCCGAACAGGTCGCGTAGCTTCGCCCAGGTGCGCCCGGTGTCGGCGAGCAGGTTTGTACCGCTGTCGAGGCGGCGGGCCACGTCGCGTACCACCGCGTAGAGGCTGTACTCATCGCGGTAGGCGGGACTCTCGCGCAGCGGCAGTAGCTCGCGGGCCTCGGCGTAGAGCACGAAGAGCAGGCGGTAGAGTATGATCAGGCTATTGCTATAGATCTCCCGCAAGGTCGCGGGCGTCGGCTGCAGGGGCGATGCCGGTGTGCTCGCCCGGTTGCGCGGAGAGTCGAGGAAGCCCTGGGCCAGGTGGCGCAGGGCGTCGAAGACCTGCGCCTTGAGCGACTCGGACACCCCGCGGGCATAGTCCACGCTCTCGCGTAGCATGCCGTCGAGGGTGAGTGCATCGCCGACTGCCGGCGCAAAGGCTGCCCGACGGAAGAAGGCGTAGAAGTAGAGAAACGCCTCGGGCTTGTTCGCCTCGGCCAGATCCTGTAGATCAACCTCGTAGAAGCGATCCTGCTTCTCAACCGTCGCCTTATGGTAGAGCCGCCAGCGCCGCCCGTTGGTCAGGATGCCCCAGGCCACCCCGGAGTGGCGCATATAGAAGGCGATCTGGTCGGCGGGCACCTTATTGATCTCATCGCTCTCGCCCTGGCTGGACACATCGAGCTTGCGTTCCCAGTACTTGGCGTCACCGACGGCCAGGGCCGCGCCGAGGTCGGCATCGGTGAGCACCCGGTTCTTGTTCGCGTTGAGTGCGGCCAGGTCGCGGTAGAAGAGGTAGTCGGGCTTCTTGGTACCCCTGGGCGTGCGCAGGGCAGCTTGCACCTCAAAGCTGTGGCCGAGCGCCTCAAGCACGGGGCGCACAAGCTCGCGTTCAGTCTGGGCCTCATTGGTCGAGGCAGTGAAGGCGGCGAGCAGGGCGCGCACCTGGGCGAGGACAGGGGCGGCCTCGTCGATCAGGTCGAGCCAGGCCTTGCGCCGGGGCAGCGTCTCGTCGAGGTAGCGGTCGGCGAAGAGCTGGCGGTTATGGTGGCGCTGGGCGAGGGCGAGCGGTAGCTGGGAGGCAGTCATTGGTGAGCCTGGGGCTGGGGAGAAGGTTTGTCGGTGACCCCACGCTCACAAACGGATCACCAGTTCCATGAGCTGGCGACGGTATGTTTCGTCCGTGAGCTCGGCCCAACGCGCCGGAAGTTTGCTGCGCAACTGTTCGGCTTGCCGACCCCGCAGGGCGAGGTAGGCCTCGATCACCGGCTCGAGTGTCGGGTCATGGGCCAGTTCTTCGAGCAAGCCACGGGCGACGACACTGTCGTTGATCAGGCCCAGGTGATCCTGAAATGCTATCAGTGGTGCGACGGCTTCGTCAACCTGCGTGCCCAGGGCATCAGTGAAGAGTTCGAGGACGTAGCGCAGGCGTTTGCCCGCAATGCGCAGCGCATGCAACTCGGTCTCGTCCTCGGGGATGCCGTCACGTGCGTGGCTGCGCAACGCCTCATAGTGTTGCCAGAGCGTACTGCCGCCCAGGTCACACAGGCGCGGCTGGTTGTCCCAGTAACGCAGATCGTTCATCGCTGCGGCAAAGCTCTGGAGCCACTCGCTATGGCCCGGCCCGTCGAGGTAGCTCTGCAAGGCCCCATCCAGGCCAACCCGCTCGGCTTGCAAGGTGGCGATCAGCTGGGCCAGGCCGGGTTGCACTGCGTTGGGCAACTCCGGGCTGCGCAGAGCAAGATCAGCCAGCAGGACATCACGGTCACGCACGGCGCTGGCCGCTCCGGCAAGTTGCGTCAGGCCCTTGCGCAAGGCCCGTAAGTTGGGCACAGCGGCAACGGGCTCCAGCAGGCGTATGGTCGCGCGCAGGCGGCGCGTGGCGACCCGCAGGGCATGGACTGCCTCGGCCTGCTGCTTGGCTTTGACGTCGCGCTCGGCGAGCATAAGGCGGCGCAGATGACGCCGCAGCAACACCCGGCCCAGTTCGGCCAGGGGCACCTGCGGATCGGCGAACCAGGGCGCAATGATCGGCTCATCGTCCGCTTCAGCCGCCGCTTCGTACGCCTCAGGCCCACTTTCATCCGGCTCGCCATCAGCATGATCCACAACCACCGCATGCACCGGCACCCCAAAAACCTTTGTCCACAGGTCGGCTTTGGCGACCGCGCGTGCCCCGTCCATCGCGGCAAATGGCCCACTCAGCTGGAGCACCACCCCCTCTGTTTCGCGTACCACATTGAGCAGGCGGGTCTGTTGTGACTGGCTCTGATCGAGCCCATCGGCCACCCGCAGGATCGCCGCCAGCTGCAGGGCGCGCTGCTGCTCTTTGCGGCCCAGTGCCAGATAGGTCGGTTCGAGCCGTGGGCGCACCTTTTTGCGATGAAAGGCGATCATACAGGCGACCATCGTCTGCTCGCGTCGGGACAGTCCGGCGATGCGCCAGCGCAAAGCCAGATCCCGCCCGACCAGATGATGGGCGGGTGGGTCGATGGTCAGGCCGAGGTTGTGCAGCAGTGCGCCAGACTCAAGCAGGCGCCGTTGCTCAGCGGGCAGCGCGAACTGCTCAGCCACACCATCGAAGAGGGCCAGCGCGAGATCGGCGACCTGGCGAGCGTGGGCCTGATCAACCTGGGCATAGGCAAGCAAGTCGCTGAGGGTCGTATGCTCTGGCGACATAGGCATGCTCCTTGTCGGGGCTGCTCAACGCACAGCTGACTGGCGCAAGGCAAGGGCCCGTTGCAGTTTACTAAGGGGCTCAGGGCTCAGGTGAACATGATCACCAAGGGCGGCAATCAGCTCCTGAAGGTCTGCCGAGCTGCCATCGGCCAGCAACTCAACTTCTACCTCAACAAAGCTACGCTCGACCCCCGCCACATGCATGATCCCACGGTCAAGGCAGATCTCGGCCAGTAGGATGCCGTGGCGTCCGGCGTGTAAGACCTGGCGCTCGGTACTGATCACCACAGTAGGAAAGAGCGCTGCCCCGCCGGTCAGGGCCAGGGCCAGGTCGCGGGCGACCCCCTGCGGCCAGCTCGTAGGGTCAGGATTGCTCCCAGGAAACTCAAACTCGGCCCGCCGATGGACACTATCAGCGCCCACCTCAGCTGGCCCCTTTAAGGTTACCAGACTTCGCCGTCCGACCCGGCGGATACGTAGCCCATAGCGGGCTGCTGCCAGGCGGCTATCGGCAGTATCATAGTAGGTGTTTTGCTGCAGCTCGGGGGCAGGCACAGGGTTCAGTTGGAAGGCACCGACCCGTCGTAGGGCGGCGATCCGGGGCAACTCTGCCTCGGCCACTCGAAATTTGGCCTCGATCTCCATTGATGGCTCCCACTCCCTCTTATTTGTGACTAGCATACCACAGAATCGCTGCCCTACACCTCCACAGCTCAACAGAGGTCGCTATGGTTCGTATCACCCATCTTAGCGGGGCGCCACTGCCTTGATTGCCAGCATGCAGGCCTTGCATCGAAAGGAAAGCTTGAGCAGCGTGCAGCACAACTCGCTGGATGCGGTACAATCTCTCCTATCACCTGATACGGAGAAATGCATGGACGAGCAGCAGAGCCACGGGCCGCCGATTGGCGCAGACCAGGCTCCGCCCATCTATATTGTCTCGGGCGGCGAAGGGGTGGTTGGTTCCGAGGTGGCCCGGCTGGTATTGAGCCAGTTTGAAAATGTGCGTGTCCCACTGATTGTTGTGCCCAACGTACGCAATGTTGAGCAGGTCAGCGAGGTGGTGGCCCAGGCCGAGCAGACCCATGGCACCATTCTGCATACGCTGATGGCCTCAGGCTTACGCCGTGATCTCGTGCGCAAGGCGCGCACCCGCCACGTCGCCGAGATCGACCTGGTCGGCTCGGTGCTGGCCCGTGTGGCAACCCTGGTCGGCAAAGAGCCAGCAGGTAAACCGGGACTCTACAGCAGCCGGCGTTCGGCCTATTTTGAGCGTCTGGAGGCGATTGAGTTCTCGATGCAGCATGACGATGGTGCACGGGTCGAGGGCCTGGCCGATGCCGAGATCGTGCTGGTAGGCATCTCGCGGGTTGGTAAGACGCCCCTCAGTATGTATCTGGCCGTGTTGGGCTGGAAGGTGGCCAACATCCCCCTCGTCAAAGAGGTGCCACCGCCCGCCGAGCTCTTTGCTATCGACCGCCGTCGCGTGATCGGGCTGATTGTTGAGGCTGAACAGATCGCCGCCCGCCGCCGTCATCGTCAGCGCCGTACTGGCATGGCTCTTGGCAATCGCTATCTGAACGAGGAGACGACCGAAGATGAGATCGAGTGGGCCCGCCGCCTCTTCCGCCGCCATGGCTGGGCCACCGTCAATATGACCGATAAGTCGATTGAGGAGAGCGCCGACGAGATTATAGCCCTGGTGGCCCGCTGGTTTAAGCAAACCCACGAGGGTTCTGCGCCGACCATGCCACCTGAGTCTGAAGAAGGCTGATCGATGAACATCCGTGCCCAGGAGACAGGCTACCCGCTCGCCCGCACAACCGCCCTCGTGACTGGCGATGTGCTGACTTTGTTGATCTTTGCGGCAATCGGACGGCGTAGTCACGGCGAGGCAGTTGGCCTCGAAGCTATGCTCGAAGTGGTTACGACGGGCTTGCCCTTCATCGCTGGTTGGCTGCTGATCGCCCCCTGGACAGGGGCCTTCAAGCCTGAGGCTACCCGCAGCCCCTTCGGCATGTTACGAGCCACGCTCCTGGGCTGGTGCGGGGGGCTGCTGGTCGGGGCACTCCTTCGCGCCGCTATGCTTGGACGCTTCAGCCCCGTCTCGTTCTATCTGGTCACCTTCGCTGTGGCCCTCTTCATGCTCAGTGGCTGGCGCAGTCTCTTCCTGCTGCTTGAGACGCGGCGCCGGGCGGCGTGAGCACGATCATTGTCACCGGGGCGCGCGCCCCGGTTGCTCTTGAGTTGGTACGAGCCCTTGGTCGGGCTGGCCACACTGTCTACGCCGCCGATAGTCTCGCCCCCACTCTGGCCGGTAGCTCGCGTTTTTGCGCTGGTTTTTTGCCTTTGCCGCCGCCGCGTACGCACCCGGACGCCTTTATCACCACCCTCGAAACGGCGGTTAAGCGGCTCAGGCCGGCGCTGATCATTCCGACCTGTGAAGAGGTCTTCTACCTGGCCCGGGGCCATGCCAGGCTCGCCGCGCATACCCGTCTCTTCTGCGAGCCGCTCGCCATTCTGGCGCACTGGCACCACAAGGGCCACTTCCAGCAGGCCGCCGCCCGGCTGGGGCTGCGCACCCCGCAGACCGTGTTGCTCCACAGCATTGCGGAGTTGCATGCTGCCCTGCCTGCTTTTCCGCACTACCTGCTCAAGCCCGCCTTCTCCCGTTTTGCCACCCGCATCATTACCAACTGCGGCCCCTATGCTGGCAAGCGGCCCCTGGCAAGTTGTCGCCCGACCCCGGCTGATCCCTGGCTACTCCAGAGCTACATCGACGGTGAGACCGTCTGTAGCTACAGTCTGATCCACGCCGGCCATGTTACGGCCCACTGCGCCTACCGCACCCCCACCACGGCTGGCCAGGGGGCTGGCACCAGCTTCGTGAGTATTGCGGGAGATGCCAGCCTTGAAGTGGTGCGTAGCCTGACCGCCGACGGCTACAGCGGGCAGATCGCGCTCGACTTCATCCGCACCCCTGAGGGTCAACTCTACCTGCTGGAATGCAACCCGCGCACGACCAGTGGGGTTCACCTGATTGCGCCTGCGCACCTGGTCACCGCTCTGCTTGAGCCGGAGGCCCCCACCTGGGTTGAACCGGCAGGTCGGCGTGGCCAGATCGCCCTGGCGACGCTGCCGCTGGTGGTGGGCCACACCATGCGGCATCCCTTACAGCGGCAGAGCTGGCACATGTTGGCCCAGGTCCTCGCCACGCCCGACGTCCTCTTTCAACGCGCCGATCCCTTACCGGCGCTTGTGCAGCTACCCCAGTCACTGCGCCTGCTCTTGCGCGGTTGGCGTCTGGGCCTGGGAGCGCTGGCGGCAACCACTGCCGACATTGAGTGGAACGGCGATGCAGATCTACACGCGTGAGACCATTGCGGAAGCAGCGGGGCCAGCCAATCCTGAGCGGGCTTTGCTGACGGCCCTGGTGCGCAACGGTCCCCAGCCCTACATCGCCAATGTCGAAGCGACCGTGCTGGGCCTGGCTGCCGGAGGGGCGCTCATGCCCCTCGTCCGGGTTGATGGCCCGTCGCGCCGACCCGCCGCCTATGTCGCTTCGCCAACCACCCACTACATCGACTATGCCCGCCGTGAGATCGAAATCGAGTTGGCCCAACACCCGCTGCTGCGCAGGCTCTTACCGCCGCTAATTGCCCCGCTGCGCCTGCTGATGGACTGGGCCACGGTCGAACGGGCCGTCTACGTCAACAACTGGCTGCTTTCGACCAACCTCTACCCGCCGCTCAGTCCAGAGGCCCCGGCAGCCATCCTGCACGGCCTGCTGAGGGCCTACCCCGACCATACGATCATCTACCGTTCACTTGGCGAGGAGTTGAACGCCGGGCTGATCGCCCAGTTGGAGGGGCTGGGCTTCCAGCGCGTCTTCAGTCGCCAGATCTACCTGATCGACCCCCGCGACGGGGCCTTTCGGCGCAAACGCAGCTACCTCAACGACCGACGCCTGGTACGGCGCAGCCCCTACCGCTGGCGCACTGCCGCCGAACTCAGCCCCAATGACGCCGTGCGCCTCTGTGAGCTTTACAGCGACCTTTACCTGCACAAATACTCTTTCTACAATCCACAGTTTACACCACGGCTGATTGGCCAGGCCCTGCGCGAGCACTGGCTGGCAATTTCCGCACTGGAGTGTGATGGCATACTTGATGGCGTACTTGGTACGATCAGCTGTGCCGGGGTCATCACCACGCCCCTCTTCGGCTACGACCGGGCCCGTGACCAACGCCAGGGGCTCTACCGGCTGCTCAGCTTTGCCCTGCTTGAAGCAGCCGCCGAACAGGATTGCCTGCTGCACCTCAGTTCAGGTGCAGCCGCCTACAAACGCCATCGAGGTGGCATGCCCCAGCTTGAGTACAGCCTGGTCTATCACCGCCACCTCGCCCCGCGCCGGCGGCTGCCCTGGCAATTATTGGCCGCACTCTCACAGCGGGTGATCATTCCTTTGGTGCGCCACTATGGCCTATGAGTTGAGGATTGGCGGTCCCTGACGCAAGCGTCTGAAGATCGGCTCTCGCCCCTGTTCCGGTGGGGCCTGCCAGAGCGTCTCGATCCACCAGGTCGCCCCGGCGGCAGCCCATGGGGCCACCTGGGCCGCCGCTTGCAACGGGTCGTTACCAGGCGTCTCACCCTCGACGATAACCTCGTACGGGTCGCTACGGTTGCGCCGCTCGGCGATGTAGGCAAGCATCGCTCGTAGCTCATCAGGGGTAGCCTGGCGGGTCTTCCCCTGCGCGTCAAAGGCACTCGGGAGCAGCCCATCATAGCGGGCGGCCCGTTCCAGTGAGCGCGGGCGGGGCCAGGCCCCCACCACCCAGATGGGAATACGCGGCTGCTGGCGTGGCTGCGGCGGCGGTGCAAAGTCGGTCGGGCGTACCGTATAGTGCTTACCGCTGAAGCTAAAAGGTTGCCCGGCCCACAGCCCGGTCAGAATCGCCAGGCCCTCATCGAGCAACTCGGCGCGCACCCGCCGGTCAGTCGCTTCGCCAAAGGCGGCGAAGCCCGTCTCGACCGCCCCCAGTCCGACCGCCAGGATTACCCGCCCACCCGAAAGATTGTCCAGCGTAGCCGTCTCACTCGCCAGCTTCCATGGCCGCATGCGTGAGAGCGGGCTGAGCAGTGTGCCAAGGCGGATGCGCTCGGTACACATCGCCGCTGCTGTTAGGGCGACCCAGGCATCAACCCCCCAGACCGGCTCCCAGACAAAAAAGCCATCCCAGCCCGCCTGCTCAGCCACAGCAGCAGCTTCTGCCGCAGTACGCGCATCACCAGTGGGCAACACAAAACCGTAGCGCATAGCGCACCTCCTCAGCTACCTCGCCCGAATCCTTCGGACATGCGTTTATTCCCGATTCGACAGTTGCTCAAAAAACTATCATGAACGTAAGCGGCGGCGTATTTGGGCTAGGACTTTTGTCCTGTGCTCATGCTCATCATAAAGTGCCTTGAGAGGGGACTCCTATGTAGTTATACTACAAAGCAATTAGTGTATGCTAAAGCTACCAAATCGCTGGCCCATCTAACCAGGCCAGCGTAGTACAGCCAGGAGGCAACCCCAATGTTCGTCACACAACTCCTCCGCCCCAAGTTTATGCTTGCGCTCTTCATGGCCCTTGCGATTGGCTCAGCCGCCTACGGCTTCGCAGCCAGCAACACCTTCGCCGATGATCCCACGTTTGTTGCCGGTGATGCGCAGGAAGCCATCAGCGGCTACACCATCGATGACGTGGCCTACACCTACACCGATGTGAGCAACATCGATAAGGTGGCTTTTACCCTTACCGGTGATGCGGCACCGACCAGTGTCAAGGTGCAGTTGGTTGACGGTGGTGCGTGGTATACGGCTACACTGGATGTGGGAACCTGGACGGCTAACCCTGATCCTGATGTGTCCGTCAGCGAGAGTGATTACCTGCGGATTGTTGCCCACAACTAGACTTCACATACCGCACGATGTCTTGCTAGCTTGACAGTTGGATCCAGCCCGGCCTCGGCACACCAGCCGAGGCCGCTTTCCTTGGCGATACGACGGGCAGCCATGATGATCAAGCGTTTCGTCACCCTGATGGGCTTCATCGTCCTGTTGCTGGCCGCCGGGCTGCTCTTTACCCCAGCGCAGTGGGGTGGGCAGTTCGGCTTTGTGGTGGTCAATGGCAACAGTATGGCCCCACTCTATCACCGTGGCGACCTGGTGATCACCAGGGTTGCGGAGGCCTACACCGTCGGTGAGATCGTCACCTATCGCCACCCAGAGATTGGGACGGTCATTCATCGCCTGCTTGAGCGCAAGGGTGAGCGCTGGCAGCTCCAGGGTGACAACAACAGCTCTGTGGATCCCTACGAGCCGTTGCCCGCGGAATTGACCGGGCGAGCCTGGCTGCATGTTCCGCAGGCTGGTCGTTTGTTGATGCAGCTGCGATCCTTCTGGTACGTACCGGCACTGCTTGTTGCTGGAGGAATGCTGATGAAGGAGATGAGGAAACCGGAACATGCACGGCATGCACGTCGCCAGCGGGCATTCCAGGCCCAGCCTGCGCTCGATCTAAGCCTGAGTTTGCTGACGCTCATGCTGATCGGGGCGCTGTTGGCATCTGGCCTGGCCGTCTATGCCTTTACGCTTCCACTGAGTAGTGCGACGAGCCTGCCGCTAACCTACAGCCACAAAGGCAACTTCATCTACGTCGCGCCTGCACCCGACGGCATCTATGATGCACCAGAGGCACGCTCTGGCGACCCGATCTTCACTCGCCTTTCTACCCTGCTCGATCTCGGCTTCACCTACACCTTCAGCAGTGAGTTACCGGCAGAGATCACCGGAACCGCAGTCATGTTGACTGAGCTCAGTGCCAGCAACGGCTGGCGGCGCAACCTCACCCCCACACAGCCGCAAACCTTCAGTGGGGCAACGACTGGCCTGAGCAGTACGATTGATCTTGCCTTCTTGCGTGGTCTGATCGAGCAATTTGAAACGCAGACCGGGCTGAGAGGCATGCAGTACCAACTCAGCTTCACGCCCCAGATCACCCTGGCGGGCGTGATGAGCGGTAGCGCTTTTAGCAGCAGTTTCAGCCCCCAGTTGCGGTTCCGCGTTGAAGATGACCAGATCATCCTGATGCAGGGCGATGCAGGGCTGGCTGTCTTGACCCCGGTTCTGGACGGTTCATTGGTGGATACAGACATGGTGCCCTCGGTACTCAATCTCTTCGGGCTCAAACATCCTGTCTTACCGGTGCGCATCGGTGGACTACTGGTGGCCGGGCTGCTGCTGGGCTTGAGTGCGCTGCTGGGCTGGCTGCTGCTGCGCCTTTGGCAGCAGGATGAGCATACGCAGATCCGTATGCGCTATGGCGCACAGATCATCGACGGGGCCACGCCACCTGAGCTAGGGCGGTTTATCCGTGTGGCCGACATCGCGCACCTGGCCCGTCTGGCCGAGCGTCATGCAACCCTGATCGTGTGTGACACCCACGCCCAGCCGCAGCGTTACCTGGTGATCGATGGCCCAACCGTGTACGTCTACATGGTTGAAGCGCCAGTCGTCAAGCCTACGTCTGATGCGGCACCAATCGCAAACAATCCGCCGGTCGTCGTTCATCCGCTGGCTCAGCCAGGCGCTGATCTTCCCGCCGATGCCCTGCGTTAGGGCTGGGCCAACCAATTTCTTGAGCAGCTACGCCGTAGTGGCCTGGTCAGTGGGGCATGCCGTGCGTCCGGGGTAGACGCCGAGACCGTCTATCGTGAGCGCGAGCGCAACGCGGCCTTTGCCCATGCCTGGCACACCGCACGCATGCAGGCTCTTGGACGCTCTAGCCATGCCGACTACCATCAGGATTGATTGTAATCTGAAGGGGTTAACAAAAACCGAATCGAATTACATGAACCGATCAACAATTTCTCTTGGTGACGAACTCCAGGGTTTATGTACCTGCCCTTGACGCTCTTTCTCTGCTATATCATTGAGCAGGCGATTAATGACCGAATCTGAATTCATTGATGAAATGTAGATCTAACAGATCTGATAAGATTTGCCTAAAGGGCAAACCCTGGTCTTAAATCTTCGCAATCTGTAGTAAAATACAGGCGTATCGTAGGCGGCGTCCACTTGCTAGAAGGATCGTCGCAACCTTGTGTTATGCTAGATTGCGGCCTCTCGCTTGTCAGGTAGCCTCGTAAATCTGTGGCGACCTCAGAGCAGCATGGGCGCACCTGCAGACGACACAAATCTTTCACGGCAATCCTAAATCCTGCGGTGGCAGCTCGCTATTGTGCGGAGGCTTTTTATGGTCGATATGAAGAAGTACACGCTCGACGTTGATCTCAGGCAGGGTGTGGTGCCTATTTCCAAGGCTGCTTCATCGCTTGCTGCGCTGATCAAGCGCTCACGCTCAAACCACCAACCGATTATTGTTACCCAGAAAGGTTATCCTACTGGGGTTATTCTTGATGTTGAACTCTTCACGGCGCTGCGTCAACTCGCTGACCTGCACTTCGAGCAGGGCGATGAGGTGATCGAAACAGAAGAAATTGAGGCCGACGCCGAATAAGTCTTAGCTTGCATGGTATAACCTGTGACAAGGTAGCGGGCCTGAAGCCCGCTGCCTTGTCATTTTCTTATCCCTTCAGATCTGCATGCTTCGACTTCACTTGCGCTAGGCCCTGAGCTGTGATATGCTCAATATCATTGAATATCAGCAGGGTCGAGCATTTTCGGCTGAGTGGCAAGGGATGGCCCATGACCCAGATGCACCGTGAGCAGTCGCGCAGCGAGCGCACCGCGATCGATGAGATCGAGCGTTCAATTATGCAGATCAGCTGGCTGGCCCAGCGCCAGTTTATGCAACTGCTTGACGAAGAACGTTTTCGGCTGACCCTGCCGCAATTTTACACCTTGCTGCACCTCGATCAGCGGGCTGAAGCCTTGAATATGTCCGATCTTGCTGATGCGACTCACCAGTCGGCAGCCTCCCTCACCGGGGTGGTTGATCGTCTGCGTGAGAAGCAACTGGTTGAGCGTATTCGTGATGAGCGCGATCGGCGCCAGGTGCTGGTTGCCGTAACTACGCAGGGCCGTGAACTGCTCTCGGAGATTAAACAGGCGCGCCGCGAGCAAATGCAGATGGCCCTGAATCATCTTGATGAAGCGGAGGTACAGCTGCTGATCACCTTGCTTGACCACATGCTCAGTGGGATGGCCCGTATGACGGAACGAACCGAGACCAATGGCCGCCTCGCTTGAGCCGATCAGGCCCGTTGTTCAACTTTCCAGTAAAGTGTATAGATAAGGCTGAGCTATGGATAACAAACCGCAATCGTTCGCCACTGATCCCGCTGAGGTTGCCTCTGACGAGGTGATCGTCCATGACAATCCTGCGGATGAGCGCCGGCTGCCGCTGGTTGTGCTTGGCGAGATGGTGATTATGCCCCATATGACCATTCCGCTCCAGGTGCCGCAGGGCAAGTCCTACCGGGCAATGGAGCGGGCCTGGGACGAGGATCGTGAGGTGCTGCTGATCTTCGTACGTGAGAGCGAGCTTGAGGGCTATAAGAGCAGCCAGCCCCAGCAGTTGCCGCCGATTGGCGTGATCGCTCGCCTCGACGAGTTTGCCAAGTTGCCTGACGGCACCGCCCGCGTCATCCTCGAAGGGCTGCATCGTGCAACGATCACCTCTTCTATGCAGATCATGCCCTTCTACCGTGTGCGCTGCACCCCCGTCTTTGATAATGATGTCCTGGGGATGGAAGTCCAGGCGCTTATGGATACGGTCAAGCAGCAGGTCGATGAGTTTGTCGATCATCTGGGTGAGGTGCCCCAGGAGGCGGTGCAGTTTGTCCATCGCATTGAGCGCCCCGGACACCTGGCCGATATTGTTACCTGGGGTCCGGCCTTTGACTTTAATGACCGCCTTGAGGTGCTTAATACGCTCGATCCGGTTGAGCGCTTGCGCAAAGTCTATATTGTCCTGGCCCGCCAGCTCGAACTGCTCAAGCTACGGGCGAAGATCCAGCAGGACACCAAAGAGGTGCTCGATCAGAGCCAGCGGGAGTATTTCCTGCGTGAGCAGATGCGGGTCATCCGCCGCGAATTGGGCGAGGACGAAGACTCGGACGACCCGATCGATGAGCTGCGCCGCAAGATCAACGAGTTGGACGCTGCCGAGTATGTTAAGAGCCAGGCCCTCCATGAGATGAAGCGCCTGGCCCAGCAAGGTATGAATAGCCCCGAAGCCGGAGTCATTCGCACCTACCTCGATTGGTTGATCAACCTGCCCTGGGGCGAAGAGGAGCACCCGGCGATCAGTATTGGTGAGGCCCAGAAGGTGCTCGATGAGGATCACTATGGCCTGGAGAAGGTCAAGGAGCGCATCCTCGAGTACCTGGCTGTGCGCAAGCTTGCTGGTAACAAGATGCGCAGCCCCATCCTCTGCTTCGTCGGGCCGCCTGGGGTCGGTAAGACGAGCCTTGGTCGCAGCATCGCCCGTGCCCTTGGCCGTCAGTTCATTCGCACCAGCCTGGGTGGCGTGCGCGACGAGGCCGAGATCCGCGGCCATCGGCGCACTTATATCGGCGCGATGCCCGGGCGGATCATCCAGGGCATTAAGTCGGTCAAGTCGAACAGCCCGGTCTATGTGCTCGATGAAGTTGA
Source organism: uncultured Chloroflexaceae bacterium (assembly GCA_964592425.1). Lineage (GTDB taxonomy): Bacteria > Chloroflexota > Chloroflexia > Chloroflexales > Chloroflexaceae > Viridilinea. The sequence continues at coordinate 195,566 of CAZQCG010000002.1, read as the reverse complement.
TAAAGTCGGCACTGATTTCCGTGGTGACCCGACCTCGGCCCTGCTTGAGGTGCTTGATCCCGAACAGAACAGCACCTTCTCTGACCATTACCTGGAGATTACCTTTGATCTAAGTAAAGTGATCTTCATTGCAACGGCCAACCAGCTTGAGCCGATCCCTGGCCCGCTACGTGACCGGATGGAGATCATCGAGATCGGCGGCTACACCGAGGATGAAAAGCTCGAGATTGCCCGCGGCTTCCTCATCCCCAAACAGCGCGAGTTCCACGGCCTCGCCGTCGAGCAGCTCACGATCAGCGATGCGGCCGTGCTCAAGCTCATCCGCGAGTATACCCGCGAGGCTGGGGTGCGTAACCTTGAGCGGGAATTGGCCAGCCTTTGCCGCAAGGTGGCCCGTAAGGTCGCCGTTGCTTCTGAGCCGGAGGCTGAGGAGCAGCCGGCAAGCTACGCCATTGAAGAGGCCGATGTGGCCACCTATCTTGGCCCCGAGCGCTTTACCTTCGGCCTGGCCGAGGAGCGTGACGAGGTGGGCGTTGCCACTGGCGTGGCCTGGACCAGTACCGGCGGCGACATCCTCAGCATTGAGGTGCTGCCGGTCAAGGGCAAGGGCGGCCTACAGCTTACTGGCCAGCTTGGTGATGTGATGAAGGAGAGCGCCCAGGCGGCGATGAGCTATGTGCGCTACCGCGCTGTCCACCTGGGCATCGACCCGAACTACTTCGAGGAGCACAACATCCACGTCCACATCCCCGAAGGGGCCGTGCCCAAAGATGGTCCCTCGGCTGGGATTACCCTGACCACTGCCCTGATCAGCGCCATGACAGGGCGCGCCGTCCGTCGTGACGTCGCTATGACCGGCGAGGTTACGCTACGCGGCAAGGTGCTTGGCATCGGCGGGCTGAAAGAAAAGACTCTGGCCGCCCACCGTGCAGGCATCCGCACCTTCATCCTGCCGAAGGAGAATGCCAAGGACATCGTCGATCTGCCCGAGAAGGTGCGCAAAGATCTGACCCTGATCCCGGTCTCCTCAATGGACGAGGTGCTGCTGATCGCCCTGACTGGCAACCCGGTGAATGATGTAGCGGTGGCGACAGCCACTCCCTGAGCTGGCGACAGTGCAGCTGGGCGCGGGGGAATCAGGTTCCCCCGCGCCTCCTGGTTGCTCAGCGATCAGTCGCCCTCTGCCGTTAAGTTGCTGCTGCGCTGCCAGTGCTTGATCAGGCGTTCCAGATTAGCCCGTGCAGTAGTTGCTCCGCTTTCATGGCCAAGTGCCTCGTAGCGCATAATCGCCTCGTTGATCAGCTTGCGCGCCTCGGGCTGATTACTGCGTGCCGCTGCGACCAGCCCCAGGTTGTGCATTGCCGAGGCGATGCCCAGCTGGAGCCGTAGTCGTCGGCAGCGTTCCAACACCAGTTGATGGTGTACCTGGGCATTATCAAGGTCGCCTGCATCAAAAGCGACGTGGGCTAACAGTTGGTGGGTGCTCAACATCCCGCCGGTGTCATGGCGTGTCTCGGCCCGGCGCAGGGCCAGCTGGAGCAGGTGGTAGGCCTGGCTGAAATCCTGGCGGTGCCAGGCAGCCGTTGCTACATCCAGCGAGCGGACGAGTAGGGGATCGTCGGTGGGTGGAAACGAGAGGCTCATGGTGTGCATCCTCAGGTACGGTGTGGTTCGGCAGTCGACCGCTAGACACGCTTCTTCTTCTCTTACTCTATCGATTCAGGCACCCACAAATGCGGACGATAGGGCCGTTGGCTCTGATTGTTGGTGACTTTCCCCAGACGTGATCTGCAAATTGGGGGCGCGGCCCCATTCTCCAGGTCTATCATCACCCCATCTCATCTAGATGACTGGTCGATTTTGACACACTCCAGGGTCGCAGAGCTTACAGCGGTATTCAGAAAGGTTGAACTGACCTGCGCATGGTGGACCAGCCGCGCCAAGTCTCGGCCCCTAACCCTCAATCCCAGCGTGAAGCGCTCCAGACCAGTTCCCCATCCTTGCTCCAGATGAGTGTGCTATACTGGCCACGCCGGTGCCTGGACGGCACCCCTGAAGCAGAGCTGCGATGCGGAGGAACTATGTCCACGCTGATCGAAGAGATCATTGGCCGCGAGGTGCTGGACTCGCGCGGGAACCCCACGGTAGAGGTTGATGTACGTTTGGAGTGTGGTGATCTCGGTCGCGCGATTGTCCCGAGTGGCGCTTCAACTGGTGCCCACGAGGCTCTGGAACTACGTGACGGTGATAAGAGCCGTTTCGGTGGTAAGGGTGTGCTCAAGGCTGTGCGCGCGGTGAACGAGGATATTGCCTCGGCTCTGGTTGGTATGGACGCCGCCGATCAGGTCGGTCTCGACCGTGAATTGCTGGCCCTCGACGGCACGCCCAACAAGAGCAAGCTCGGTGCCAACGCCATTCTGGGCGTCTCACTCGCTGCTGCCAAGGCCTCTGCTGCTGCCTTCGGCCTGCCTCTCTACCGCTATCTTGGTGGGGTACATGCCCATGTGCTGCCGGTGCCGATGCTCAACATCATGAATGGTGGCCAGCATGCCGCTAATAGCACCGATTTCCAGGAGTTTATGGTGATGCCGGTGGGTGCCGAGAGCTTCCGCGAGGCAATCCGCTGGGGCTCTGAGATCTACCAGAGCCTGAAGAAGGTGCTCCACGCGCGTGGCCTGGCCACGACGGTCGGCGATGAAGGTGGCTTTGCTCCTAGCCTGCCCTCGAACGAGGCCCCGCTCCAGTTGATCATGGAGGCGATTGAGAAGGCTGGCTATCGCCCAGGCGAGCAGGTGATGCTGGCCATGGATCCCGCCTGCACCGAGATCTACAAAGATGGCAAGTATCACCTTGAGCGTGATGGGCGGGTGCTCTCGACTGAGGAGATGGTTGACTACTGGGCCGATATTGCCGCACGCTACCCGCTGATCTCGCTTGAGGACGGTATCGCCGAGGACGACTGGGAGGGTTGGAAGCTGCTGCGCCAGAAGATCGGCCACAAGCTGCAACTGGTCGGCGACGACTTCCTGGTTACCAATGTCACTCGTCTGCAGCGCGCGATTGATGAGCAGGCCTGCAATTCGATCCTGATCAAGCTCAACCAGATCGGCAGCCTGACTGAGACCCTGGCGGCCATCCAGTTGGCCCAGCGCCACAGCATGACGGCTGTCGTATCGCACCGCTCTGGCGAGAGTGAGGATGTGACGATTGCTGACCTGGTGGTGGCAACCAATGCTGGCCAGATCAAGACCGGCGCCCCGGCGCGCACTGACCGCATCGCCAAGTACAACCAACTGCTGCGCATCGAAGAGGAGTTGGGCGGGGCGGCTAAGTACGCCGGGCGTGCCGCCTTTCATGTGTAGTGATGGGTCTTAAAGACCTGGCAGGTTTTTAAGACCTGCCAGGTCTCGCCGACTCGTTTTCAAACCAAACAACGCTGCGGTGAACTATGCACCTCCGTCTTATCCGTAACGGGCTGTTCCTGCTGGTACTATGTTGGAGCTTACTGGCCACCGGCGTATGGGCGGCAGAGCCGCAGCGTGGGCATGCTGGGGGGATTGTGCCGGGAGTGGTGTTGCTCCGTCCAGCCCCAGGCGTGAGCCTCTCGGCGCTGGGCCAGGCCAATCACCCGCGCCTTGAACGGCTGCTGGTCAGCCTGGGGGCCTCTGCTGCTACCCCGATCGGGCCTGGGGCACCCACCTACCGCCTCTGGATCGATCCAACCTCCGACCCGCTCAAGGCAGCGGCGTTGCTCAACGCCGACCCGGCGCTCCTCTATGCTGAGCCTGAATATCTGATGACGCCCCTGCGTATGCCCAATGACCCTGACCTGGCACGCCAGTGGTCGCTGGAGACCTTGCAGGTTCCCGCAGCCTGGGATGTGACGATCGGTGCGCAGGTAGTGATTGCCGTACTCGACACAGGTGTTGATGGGGGTCACACCGATCTGTTCGGTCAGGTATTGCCTGGCTACAATATTTACAGTGGTGGTGCTGATGCTGGTGATGACAATGGTCATGGCACTGCCGTAGCTGGCCTGATTGCCTCGACTGGTGATAACGGCCAGGGCATCGCTGGCCTCTGCTGGGGTTGTCGCATCCTCCCGGTCAAGGTGCTCAACGCCCAGGGGGCCGGGAGCGATGCAACGGTCGCCGCTGGCATGCGCTGGGCAGTGGATCATGGGGCCCGGGTGATCAACCTGAGCCTGGGCGGGCCGAACGATACGCGTACCCTGCGCGAGGCGGTACAGTATGCCCTCGATCATGGCGTGCTGATCGTGGCCGCCTCGGGTAACGAGCGCCAGACTAGCAATACACCCAGTTATCCCTCGGCCTATCCCGAAGTGCTTGCAGTTGGGGCAACTGATCGCCAGGATCGTCTGACCGACTTCTCTAATACGGGTGACCATCTTGACCTGGCGGCACCTGGGGTCGGCATCTTTAGTACGCTGCCTGGGGGGGCCTATGCCGCACTGACTGGCACATCCTTTGCCAGCCCCTGGGTTGCCGCTTCCGCTGGCCTGGTACTCTCGCTCCGGCCCGACCTGGGCTGGTACGATCTTAGCTGCATCCTGCGTGCAACTGCCGATGACCGTGGCGCTCCTGGCCGTGACCCAGAGTATGGTTATGGTCGTTTGAACGTGCTCCGGGCCGTGCAGCTTGCCGCTGACTATCACGGCTGCCCGTTTGATCCCCCCGCGCCGGTACCCCAGCCGGTGCCGGAGCAGCCCCAGCCGATCCCAGCACCCCAGCCGGTGCCGCAGCAGCCCCAGCCAACCCCGCCCGAAGTTGTCCCGGCCCCGGCCTTTGCAGCGGTGCCCCCACCGCCGCCTGATGCCGATCTGCGCTATTTCCCCGAGACCGGCCATACCCTGCGCGGCGCTTTCCGCGGCTACTGGGAGCGTCAGGGCGGAATTGGCACCTTCGGCTTCCCGATCAGTGAAGAGTTGCTTGAGACCGCTACTGACGGGCGCGCCTATACCGTGCAGTATTTCGAGCGTCACCGCTTCGAGTTGCACCCTGAGCAGCCGTCACTTTACCAGGTGCAGCTAACCCGGATTGGTGATGCGACCCTGCAGGCCGCCGGGCGTGACTGGTTCAGTTTCCCGCGCAGCGGCCAGGTTCCCGGATGTCGTTACTTTGCCGAGACTGGCCAGTCGCTTTGTGAACCTTTCTTGAGTGCCTGGCGCGCTGCGGGACTCGACCTGGGGGTGCGTGGCATTAGCGAAGCCGAGAGCCTGGCCCTCTTCGGGATGCCTATTTCGGCAGCGCAGGAGGAGGAAGTTGCGCCCGGGGTGCGCCTGACTGTGCAATGGTTCGAGCGCGCCCGTCTGGAACACCACGGTGGTGGGCGCGTCATGCGTGGTCTGCTCGGTTCAGAATATACCCACCTGCGTGGTTGGCGTTAGCTTCGGTATGGCTCAGGGCGCAGCACGCTGCGCCCTGAGAGTCTGCTCTGATTGCGTAAGTGTGGGTTCCAGCTAGCTAGAGCATATAGCCCCGCTTGCGTGCAATTGCCTCTTTATGTTTGCGGAAGAGGATATCACGCTCGGTGCCCTTAATCTCGCGGCTGTAGGTGGCCAAAACTTGCTCAACCTCAGCGTCGATTGCCTCTTCAGTGCGCAGATCCTCAACGATAAAATCGTAGATCACCTTTACCCGTGCAGCTCGCCCGCCGCCCGTCCGCACACCGACAGGTTCGCGGTACTCAAGCAGGCCAAGCTGGGCCAGTTCGTCATGCAGGCGTTCGGCGATCCGGCGCACCTTATCTTCCGAAAGTCGCATAGGGCCTCACCTTTAGGCGCAACAAAGATCCCAGTTTTGCTTCAACGTAATGCCAGTATACCATGGCATATCCTTCAAGTGAGGAGGTGCTGTGCAGCAGCTTAGTGATCAGCGGGTCGCGGCACTTGGGATCCAGGCCGAGCAGGTACGGGCCAGTATCGCTCAGGCAATTGTTGGTAAGCGCGAGGTGGTTGAGCTTTTGCTGGTCGCCTTACTTTGCGAGGGCCATGTCCTGCTTGAGGATGTGCCCGGCACCGGTAAGACCAGCCTGGCACGAGCGCTCGCCGCCTCCCTTGGCTGTAGCTTTCAGCGCATCCAGTTCACCCCCGACCTGCTGCCCTCCGATGTTACCGGGCTCTCCTTCTTTAACCAGAAGTCTGGCGAGTTCCAATTTCGCCAGGGTCCGATCTTCGCTCAGGTGGTGCTGACCGATGAGATCAACCGGGCCACCCCGCGCACGCAGAGTGCGCTGCTTGAGGCGATGCAGGAGCGTACCGTGACGATTGATGGAGTAACACGCCCCTTGCCACGCCCCTTCCTGGTGATCGCCACCCAGAATCCGGTCGAACTTGAAGGTACTTTCCCGCTTCCCGAGGCCCAACTCGACCGTTTCTTGCTCAAGCTGGAGCCGGGCTACCCTAGCCATGATGAGGAGGAGCAGATCTTGAGCCGCTACGAGCGCAAGAATCCCCTGGCTGAACTGCGCCCGGTGCTTGCGGCTGATGCAGTTTTGCAGATGCAGACAGAGGTGCGCCAGGTTGGGGTGGTGCCCCTGGTGCGCCGCTACCTGGTTGAGGTGGTGCGGGCCACGCGACAGCATAGTGAGGTCGAGCTTGGTGCGAGTCCGCGTGCCTCATTGGCTCTCTATCAGAGTGCTCAGGCTCTCGCTGCCATGCGTGGGCGCGCCTTTGTGCGCCCCGATGATGTCAAGGCTCTGGCCATCCCGGTGCTTAGCCATCGGCTGTTGCTCACCGCCGAGGCCCGCCTGCGTGGACGTCGTCCAGCGATGGTCATTGCTGGCATCCTTGAACAGATTCCCGTCCCTGTAGAGTAGCTGGACCTGGGGCGCTAAAGGGCTATCTTACCCCTATGCCAGGCTATCGATCTGGCTGCGCAGCCAGCCGATACGCTCACGATTGACGCGGTAACAGACAGCCGGACCATCGGAGTCAGCGTCGAGCAGGCCGACTTGACGTAGTTGACGCAGATGTTGTGAGAGGGTTGACTGGGCGTGGGGGCCGTCGTCGGGCAGGTGTAAGAGGATCTGGTTGCCGATGCAACCGGGGTGATGCAGCACGTAGCGCACGATCGCCACACGGATCGGGTGCCCGAGGGCTTTGCATGCCTGGGCGAGGGAGTGGTCAACCTGGATTGATTCGCCTTCCGCATGGGTCATGATCCACCTCCACGATGAGGTTTGTCACTCCTATGCTACGATGGGCTGTGGCGAGTGTCAAGACCTGGATAGGTGGTTCGCTCTGGTGAGAATGGTATAATGGGCCTATGCTCAGCTATGACGAGATAGCTCGCCTGCCCGATCATTATCACATCGGCCCGATCCGGATTGCACCAAACGTCATCCTGGCCCCGATGGCAGGGGTGACTGATACGGTTTTCCGGCGCATCATCTTGCGCCTGGGCGGCTGTGGTCTGGTCAGTACCGAAATGACCAACGCAGCCAGCCTCAGCCCGAAGGCCCTGCGGCGTCACCGCCTGCTCGCTTTCTACCCCGAGGAGCGCCCGCTGACGATGCAGATCTCAGGTAATGAGCCTGATCTGGTGGCGGCGGCGGCCCGTGTGGTGGAGCAACTCGGTGCCGCTATCCTTGATCTCAACTGTGGCTGTCCCTCACCCAAGGTGACCGGCGGCGGTCATGGGGCCTCGCTGCTGCGCGACTTGCCAAAGATGGAGCGCATGCTGCGGGCGGTTGTCGCAGCAGTGCAGATCCCGGTCACACTCAAGTTTCGTGCCGGTTGGGACGAGGCCAGCCTGAATTTCCTTGATACGGCACGGCTGGCTGAACAGTGCGGGATTGCCGCTCTGACGTTGCACCCGCGCACACGTGAGCAGGGCTACCGGGGTAGCGCCGACTGGGGGCGCGTGGCTGCGGTCAAACAGGTGGTGACCATCCCAGTGATTGGTAGTGGCGATATCCAGGACGCCTCTATGGCTCTGGAACGCCTGCAGAGTAGTGGCGCTGATGGAGTGATGATCGGGCGCGGCGTGATGGCCAACCCCTGGATCTTTCAGCAGATCGCTCAACTGCGCGCCGGTAGCACGCCCTTTGCGCCTACACCCGACGACCGTCTGGCCTTTCTGCTCAACTACCTGGAGCTCTGTGAGCAGGAGATGCCTGCGCGCCTGGCGCTCAACAAGCTCAAGCAGTTGATCGGCCAGTTTGCCGTCGGTTTGCCTGGCAGCGCTCGCCTGCGCGTGGCCGTTCATACTGCCCTGACCGCCGCCGAGGCCCGGGCGCGCATCGAGTGCTATTTTGCCCCCTTTCTGGATATCCCCCTGGCCCATAGTACAGCCCGCTGCGTTTGACGGGAGAAGCTGTGCATGCACGACGGTTATATTTTCAGCCTGGGGATCTGTGGTAGTGCCGCCGCCAGTGGTCCGGCTCCGCACTGTCTCAACACCATGTTAGCCGCCCTGCCGCCGGTGAAACGGGCGGCCTATCTGGGCGAGGTATTGGTCAGTGTGGCTCAGCCGTCGATCACGTATGATCCGCTGCTTGGCCCGGTCTGCGCCGAACTTGTTGATGCCGAGGTGCTGCTCTTGGCGACCCCGCTGCCTGGCGATCTACTGCCGCCGCGCCTACACGCCCTCGCCCAGGCGCTTGAAGCGGCCCCGCCCCCAACTGGCCGTCGCTTCGCTATCCTGGTCGTCTTCGCCGATGGCCCGCTTGAAGGACTCTGGCCACTGCGCCATGCTCTGGAAACAGCCGGGATCGAGATCTTGGGCGAACTTTATGCCCCCAACAGCGATCTCTCGGCCAACATCTCCGACGAGGCGGTTGAGCTAGCATGTTATGCTTATGCTCGCGCCCGGGCGACCCGCCCTGAGGCGCTCCCGTGAGTGACCTACCGCTCCCGACTATTCCAGCGGCCAAAAATGCCCTTGGCGACGCCTTGATCTACTGGGGCCTTGCTCGCCGGTCACTGTACCGCGACTTCCACCGGGTCTGGTTACAGACCTATGGCCCGTTGCCGCTGCCGCAGAACGGCCCGCTCCTGATCTACCTCAACCATAGTGCGTGGTGGGACGGCTATTTGATGTATGTCATCCACCGCGTTGTCCTGGGTGGGCGCTTCGACAGCTACCTGCTGATGGAGGAGCGTCAGTTGCGGGCCTACCGCTTCTTCGCCTGGTCAGGCGCTTTCGGGATCAACCGTGCCGATGCTGACGAATCGGAGCAGACCCTGCACTATGCCGTGAACCTGTTGCGTGACCATCGGCGGGCGCGGGCGCTCTTCATCTTTCCGCAGGGCCGTATTTTGCCGAACGACCAGCGTCCGCTGGTGCTCTACCCTGGTATCGCTCGTATCATCAAGCAGGCGGCCCCACTCACCCTGCTGCCAGTCGCGCTCCGCTACGAATTTCTTGGCCAGCAGCGCCCCCATGCCTTCATCCGCCTTGGCCCGGCCTACCGGCCTGCCGATCCTGACGATAGTGATGCTGTGCTTGCCGAGGTTGGCAACCGCCTGACGGCTACCTGTGACGCCTTGCGCGACGATGTGGTGAGCGGTTGCCTTGAGCGCTATGCGCCGATCCTGCGCGGGAGGCGCGGGATCGACCAGCGCTTTGATCAGTTTATGCGCCTGTTCAGGCAGCGCACCGGGCGTTAGCTTAGGCCCCCGACTCCTGGCCAACGCGGCGCAGCAGGCGAGTCAGCCTGGGCAAGAACCAATTTGCTGCCAGGGCCAGCATAATCAGCCCGCCCAGCATTGCGGCAACATCCAGCCCACGGGCCAGGTTGACAACCGCAAACATCGTCAGGTTGGATACATAGAGAGTGATCGGGAGCCAGGGCCAGATGGTGGCGGCACTGAAGCTTTGCGCGATCCGTGCTGCACGCGTGCGATAGTGGAGCAGCACCCAACTCAAGACCAGGCTGGTGACAAACCAGGCGATGAAGTTGGAGAGCGGGATGCCATAGTAGCTCCCTGCTGCCGGATCATTCCAGATCCAGTAGCGGTTAATGTTGACTGCAAAGGGCTCGATAGTTACATCAAGCAGCAGGGCAATCGCAGCAGCCATCAGCACGCGCAGGAAGCGATCGCGCCAATCATCGACGTTGCGTACAGTGTCGCGGCCTAAGACCAGTTCACCCACGCCAACCGCCGCAGTGACGATCAGCAACCAGGCGAAGGGGATGGCCAGTGGCACGACCCCCAGAATCTGCGGCTGGAGTACGTCGGTGTAGCTGTAGAAGCCGAAGGGGAAGCCTGTGGTTGCGCCAAGATGCTCGATCAGCCAGGAGAGAAAGAGAATCCAGAGCGAGGCCACCGCCCCCATCCGCCCATAGTTGAGGGTAAGCCAGAGCCCCATCAGGGTGCCCTGGAGGATGAGCAAGGCCCCTCCCATCCATGTTCCCCAGACCGGCACACGATCCAGAGCAACCAGGGTGATCGATCCAGGGTAGAGTAAAAGGTACAAGCCAAAGAGTGCGGCCACGACCATGTGTAGTCGCGTGGTCACTTTGAACATAGATAAACAGTTCTATCAGCAAGAATTGAGCTTATGTCGTCCCTCACCAGTATTATACTAGAGGCTATTTTTAGCTGTCAAAGAGGGTGGCCGAGCATAGAATGTTCTTTATGCAAAAGTTCTTCACTCCTCGCTCGGCACTTGCAGGTTGATGCCGCTGCGGTTGGCAGCATCAAGAAAGACCTTCACCGTCTCGATCGGTATGGGGAAGATAATCGTGCTATTCTTCTCCACCGCAATCTCGGTGAGGGTCTGCAGGTAGCGTAGTTGGAGCGTTACTGGCTCACGGGCGATCACATCGGCGGCGGCGGCGAGGGCGCGGCTGGCCTGGAGCTCACCCTCGGCATGGATAAGCTTGGCACGCTTCTCGCGTTCGGCCTCGGCCTGTTTGGCCATGGCGCGCTGCATGTTCTGCGGCAGTTCCACGTCCTTCACCTCGACAATCGTCACTTTGATACCCCATGGCTCAGTCTGCTCGTCGATGATCTGCTGGAGCTTCTGGTTGATCACCTCACGTTTGGCCAGCAGTGAGTCAAGCTCAACCTGGCCCACCACTGAGCGCAGGGTCGTCTGGGCAATCTGCATGGTGGCGCGGATATAGTCCATCACCTTGGTCACGGCCCAGTTGGGATTCATCACCTGGAAATAGAGCACAGCGTTGACTTTGATCGTTACGTTGTCCAGGGTGATCACCTCTTGCACCGGCACGTCCATCGTGATCACTCGCGTATCGATACGCACCATGCGCTCGAAGACGGGGATGACCAGGAAGAGGCCGGGGCCACGCGCACCAAGCAGGCGCCCAAGGCGAAAGATTACCCCGCGTTCGTACTCCGGCACGATCTTGATCGAAGCCAGCAGGATCATCAGGCCCAGAAAGCCCAGCATGGCCACACAGGCAAAGACTAACAAAGCAGTATTCATCGCTGCGCTCCTCTTGACTACGGATACGTTCAGTCTTTTTTCAGAGAGGCTGCGCCCCTCTGGCTTCCGCCTGGCTCGGCTTGTGGCCCCCTGGCATCTGCTTCATCGGGCGGGCGTCGCACGGACAGGCGCAGCTCGTAGACGCCAGTGACTTGCACCCATTCACCGGTTTCGACCGGGCCCTCTTCACTCACGGCCCGCCAGAGGGCCCCTTCGACAAAGACCATACCTTCCGGTTCGAGGCGGCGGCGTACTTCGGCCATGCGTCCGACCAGGCCCTCCTGGCCAGTAGCAATGGGCCGTTTGCGTGTGCGTACCGCCAGGTAGATGCCCATGGCGGCGAACGAGGCGATGCCTACTGTGACCAGCAGGATGGCCCAGAGCGCCACCGAGACGCCGGGTGCCTGGGCCGGGTCAAACATTGTCATGGCACTGAACACCATAATGATCAGTCCAATCACGCTAACTGCGCCATGCGAAGTCAGAAAGAGGTCGGCGGCAATCAGCCCGAAGGCGATGAAGACGCCCAGCACGGCCAGCCAGTTTACCGGCAGGGCCACCAGGCCGACGAAGGCCGCGCCGAGCATGACGACACCGATGGCAGCCAGGGCTCCGACGGTCGGCGTCACCAGTTCCGCATAGATGGCAATGCCGGCCAGTACCAGGAAGAGAAAGGCAATGGTGGGGTTGGCCAGCAGCAGCAGGATCTGCTCCGGCAGGGTCGGGGCGAGGGGTTGCGTGGTTCGGCCCAGCGTGGCTAGAGTACGCTCCTCACCGTCGGCCATGCGAACCAGACGCCCCTCAAGCAGGATCTGCAACTCGTTGCGATCCAGGGCGATGATGTCAACCATCGGTGGCTGGGCAGCACTGGCCTGCTCGTTGTTGAGCACGATGCCGGTGCGTACCGCCTGGTCAACCCAGCCACTGTTACGCCCACGCTCGTCGTTCCAGCTTTGCAGCTGATCGATCACCTCGCTGCGCAACAGCTCGCGGGTCGGCTCGCTCAGGCTGGTGCGTGGGTCGATCAGTGGTGTGGCCAGGCCCAGGCTGGTATTGGGGGCCATTGCCGCAATGTGCGCCGCCGAGAGCAGCCAGACCCCGGCTGCGCCGCTCTGTGTCCCTGGGGGTGCCACGTAGACCACGATCGGCACACTGGCCACGGCCAGGTCGTCGGCCACTGCACGCAAATCACTGAGCACGGCCCCTGAGCTGGACAGGCGCACGATGAGTACCTCGGCATCGGCAGCCTCGGCCTCGTGCAGCGCCCGCCGCAGGAAGTCCACACTGTAGCGCCCGATTACCCCGTCCAGATCCAGGGTGTAGATCGGGCCACGCGCCTGGGCCGCAACCGATCCGCCAGGGCTGAGCAAGCCTGCACCGAACAGGGCGATCAGCAGAGCCAGGGCAAGCCCGGCGTAACCCCATATGGCTGAACGGGCAGCGTGTGGCGAGCCTATGCGCGTAACCCATGGCGACACGCAACACCTCTTGTGGCTAAACCGACCGGCAGGCGCAGCAGGGCCAGTTGCTTTGCCCCAGGGTCTTTGCATAATACCATCAAAACCTCCAGGTGCACCTCCTTGGGTGCCTGACGGAGCAACTGCGGAACGCCAGAGCGCATTTATCACTTGTCACTGGCCTACACTCGGGTCGGAGCCGCGCTCGATCAGTCGCTTGATGCGGCGTTCAAGCTCACTGCGTGGCAAGAAGATCTTGCGCCCACATGTCGCACAGCGCAGCCCAACCTCGGCACCGAGGCGCACAATCCGCCACTGGTCGCCGCCGCACGGGTGGCTTTTGCGCAGTTGTACCAGGTCGTGCAGCATGAGTTCCAGGGGCGGCTTGGGCATAGGCAGATGTTTCCCTCTGGGCGGTGTCACCTCTTCATTCAGGGCCGCTCAGCAGCCTTGGCTGTCGCCCAGAGGCTCAAAAGTTGCTCAAGGCTGTGGCTCGTGCAGGGCTACACCGTCGTGGGCTGCGGCAGCTTCGAGATGGGCGAAGCGCCGCCGAAACTTGTGGTTGGCCTCACGTAATACGGCCTCGGCGTCCAGGTGTAGCCAGTCGGCCAGGCGGGTCAGTGTAAAGAGCGTATCGCCCAACTCCTCGCCCATGTGGGCCTGATCGCCGGAGGTTGCAGCTTCAGCCAGTTCGTCCAGTTCCTCGTGTAGTTTGGCCCAGATCTGCGCCTGAACCTGCCAGTTGAAGCCAGCCCGGGCGGCTTTGTGGCCCAGTGTCTGGGCCGTCGCGAGGGCTGGCAGACTGGGAGGCACCCCATCGAGGAGACTGGCCCGCACGCGCCCTTGTTCAGCCCGCTCGGCGGCCTTGATCTGTTCCCAGTTCTGTAGCACCTGGCCTTCGCCCTCCACGCTGAGTTGTGCGAAGACGTGGGGATGGCGGCGGATGAGTTTGCTGCAGATCTGTGCAAAGACCGTCTCGAGATCGAAGTGTCCGGCCTGGCGGGCCATCTCGCTATGGCTAAAGATGGCGATCAGCAGGTCACCTAGCTCTTCGCTCAGCCCGGCGATGTCACCCGTATCAAGCGCCTCAAGCACCTCGTGGGTCTCTTCGAGCAGGGCCTTGCGCAGATCCTGGTGGGACTGGCGTACATCCCAGGGGCAGCCACCCGGCCCAAGCAGGCGAGTGATCACCCAGCGCAGGCCGTCGGCCCCGCGCTGGTCGAGACTGAGGGGCGGCAGGGCGAGCAGCCCGTAGGCCCCGCTCGGCCAGCTTGTGCCAGCCAGGTCGGCCAGGTTTAGCCTGCGGTGGGCCGTGAGAACCCCGGCTGGATCACAGGCGGCCAGAGTCAGGGGGTGCGCTGTGGGATAGCGTGCGGCAAGCAGGTTGGCGAGGGCAGCAGGGGGCGGTGGTTTGCGCCACCAGAGCAGGGCGGGCACGGTGGGGGCCAGCGGGAAAGGGGCTGGTGGCGGCGTATAGCTGGCCAGGCCCTGGTTCGCCGCCCATGAGCGTACCCCCGTCGCTGGTTCCGCAGGAGGGAGGCCAGCAGGCCGTGCAGCCTCAAGCAGCGCCGTGGTCTCCCAGAGTTGAAGACCGCCCTCGAGGTTGAGCTCAAGGGCGGTGGCAACAGGCTTGAGCAAAGCCCCGATCATGGCGTTCCCTCAGGGAAGGGCAGCGCGGCGCTATTGGGGTCGAAATTTTCGGCCAGCACTAAGTCACCACTATCTTCGGCCGTTGCCCGCAACTCGGCGAACCAGGGCACAAAGGTTGCCTCGTAATATTCCTGCGCATTGGGGGTTGCCCGCAGCTCGTTGAAGCTAGAGAAGGGCCGATCATCATTGCGATCGAGCACCTCGAAGACGTGGTAACCCTGCCCTGAGCTGACGATGCTCACCGTGTTGAGCGGGCTGGCGGCGGCGGCCTCTTCCAGCTCAGGCGGCAGGCTACCAATCGCCAGCCAGCCAGGGTCGCCGCCGTTACCCTGGGCGGACGGATCAAGCGAATGCTGGGCGGCGAGGGTGGCGAAGCGGGCCCCACCAGCCAGTTCGGCCTGCAGGGCCTCAGCGGTTGCCTGGTCGGCCACAATGATCTGGCGCAGGTGCAACATCGGCGCACGCGTATGCCGGGCAATCACCTCAAGTGTAACCTGCTGGTTTGCGCTGCGCATCCGCTCGTCGGTGGTGATGATGAACTGACTGTTGTCGGCAGGCGCAAGGTTGCCCAGCACCTCGGCATCAACATTGGCCGCATCGACGCCGATGCCGTTCTGGCGGGCATAACGGGCGAGCAGTAGATCCTGCAGCCACTGTTCAAAGATCTGATTACGCACATCAAAGTCGATCGCTTCTTGCTCAACCTCGGCGCGGGTCTTACCCTGGGCCAGCAGGCCCATAATTGAGGCGGCCGTATCGCGTTCAAGGCGCTGCTCGAAATCGGCCAGCCTATATTCGTCGCTGCCAAGCCGGAAGATCACCGGGCTGTCAGTGGAAGGAGGCGGGAGGAGTTGCTGCCCGTTGTCGGTACTCTGGCAGGCACCGAGCAACAGGCCGAGCATAATCAACAGGAACGGCATGCTGCGCCTGATCATACGGCCTCCTCGCCAAGCGAGAGGATCGCCATAAAGGCCTCCTGGGGAATCTCGACGTTCCCGACCATCTTCATACGTTTCTTGCCCTCTTTTTGCTTCTCGAGCAATTTACGTTTGCGCGTAATATCACCGCCATAACACTTGGCAAGGACGTCCTTGCGCATCGCCCGTACCGTCTCGCGGGCGATCACCTTGCTACCGATACTGGCCTGGATCGGCACCTCGAACATCTGACGAGGGATGAGTTGGCGCAGGCGTTCGACCAGATCGCGCCCGCGCTGATAGGCAAACTCGCGGTGGACAATCAACGAGAGCGCATCAACCGAAGCCTGGTTGACCAGGATATCAAGCTTGACCAGGTCGGCCTGCTGGTAGCCGCTCAGGCTATAGTCGAGCGAGGCATAGCCCTGGGTGCGGCTCTTCAGTTGATCATAGAAATCGATCACAATTTCGGCCAGCGGCATCCGATACTTGAGCAGCACTCTGGTCGGATCAAGGTACTCCATAGCCTCGAAGGTCCCGCGGCGGTTCGTTACCAGGCTCATAATCGTGCCGATATAGCGGCTGGGGGCGATCACGCTGATCTGTACCACCGGCTCTTCGATGGAAGCAAGCTTGCTGACTTCAGGCATTTCAGAGGGATTGGCGACGGTAATGATCTCACCATCGGTGAGCAGCACCTCATATTCGACGCTAGGGGCGGTAATCAGCAGGTCAAGGTTATATTCACGCTCAAGCCGTTCGCGCACGATATCCATATGCAGCAGGCCGAGAAAGCCGCAGCGAAAGCCGAAGCCAAGGGCGGACGAGCTTTCGGGCTGAAAGGAGAGCGCGGCATCGTTGAGTTTGAGCTTTTCGAGGGCGTCGCGCAACTCAGGGTAAGCGTTGCTGTCGACCGGGTAGAGTCCGGCGAAGACCATCGGTTTAGCCGGGCGATAGCCGGGCAGTGCTGCCTCGGCGGGTTGCTCAGCCAGCGTGATCGTATCGCCGACCTGGCACTCTTCAACGGTCTTGAGGCCAGTGGCAAGATAACCCACCTCGCCGGTGTTAAGCACCGGCAGGGGCTGCATGGCGGGGCGGAAGCAGCCGATCTCAAGGCTCTCGGTGCGGGCCCCCGTGCCGATAAACTGCACCCGTGCCCCGCTGAGTAGGCTACCGTCGACCACCCGCACCGCAGCGATCACACCCTTATAGGGATCATAGTGCGAATCGAAGATCAGCGCACGGGTGGGGCGATCATGCTGGCCGTGGGGCGGCGGAATGCGCGTCACGATTGCCGCGAGGATCTCAGGCACGCCAAGGCCCTCTTTGGCCGAGGCCATGATCGCCTCTTCGGCGGGGATACCGATCACCTTCTCGATCTCATCCGCCACCTCATGGGGATGGGCTCCGGGCAGATCGATCTTATTGATCACCGGAATGATCGTCAGGTCGTGCTCCATGGCCAGGTAAACATTGGCAAGAGTCTGGGCCTCAATCCCCTGGGCCGCATCGACTACCAGCAAGGCCCCCTCACATGCGGCCAGTGAGCGCCCGACCTCGTAGGAGAAGTCAACATGGCCGGGGGTGTCGATCAGGTTGAGTATATACTGCTCGCCATCGACGGCCTGGTACTGCATCCGAACCGCCTTGAGCTTGATCGTAATCCCTCGCTCGCGCTCGAGATCCATCGAGTCAAGGTGCTGCTCACGGCGCTCGCGGTCGGTGACGGTGCTCGTCATCTGCAGCAGCCGATCCGAAAGCGTGGTTTTACCGTGGTCAACGTGAGCAATAATACAGAAGTTACGGATGCGCGCCTGATCAACCATGGGCTCGTTCCAGACCGTTGCTACCGGCTCGTTAGGCATACGATTCTTGTCCGCAGTATACCATGGGGGCGGGTCAGGCCGGACTCATAGCCATTGCGTCACACAAAGCCCTACGGTATACTGCCATGCGGCTCAGATGTTGCACGGCGAAGGGGTGCTACCAGAGGAGTCACAGTCAGATATGGATCGGGTACGCGCACATGTCATGATCACGGGCCGTGTGCAAGGGGTGAGCTTTCGGGCCTATGCGCGTGACCGTGCGCGCCAGGCTGGGGTTGAGGGCTGGGTGCGCAACTGCGAAGATGGTCGAGTCGAGATCGTCTTTGAGGGTACCCGACCTGCCGTGCAACGCATGGTGAGTTGGTGCTACAGCGGTCCTTCCCAGGCGATTGTTGAGCGGGTTGAGGTGGTCTGGCAAGAGCCGACCGGAAAAGAGGGTGCCTTTGTCATTGCCTGGTAAGGAGGACAGCACCCCACCCTTAGCGGTGGACGTTATGGATCGCAAACTGATCTCATCTGTTGCGCCAGGAAAGGACGCCCCGATGCGTCGACTGCCCTGGAAGTTGCTCACCAGCATCATCATCAGCATCCTTATTGTGGTTCTGGCTTTCCTCAACCGTGCCTGGATTGTTGATGCCTTTCGCCTGTTAGATGAGGCCCGCCCGCAATGGCTGGTCGCCTCATTTGTGATGATCATCGTCAGCTACCTGATCAGTGCGCAGGTCTTTA
Organism: uncultured Chloroflexaceae bacterium; assembly: GCA_964592425.1. Classification (GTDB taxonomy): domain Bacteria; phylum Chloroflexota; class Chloroflexia; order Chloroflexales; family Chloroflexaceae; genus Viridilinea. The sequence continues at coordinate 177,570 of CAZQCG010000002.1, read as the reverse complement.
ACGTTGCCTTACGCTCGCTTGGCTACCGTATGAGTATGCTCCGCCTTTGGGCCACGGCCCTGGTGGCGATTGTGATCAGTCAGTCGGTGCCAGCGGGCGGCGTGGGCAGCTATGCCTTTCTGATCAGCAATTTTAGTCGGCGGGGCGTGAGCCAGGGCGAGTCAGCCCTGATTGCCTCGCTCGAGACCTTGAGCTACGCGATGGCGATGCTCTTGCTCTTTGGCTTCAGCCTGACCTTTCTGACCGTGCATGGCATGGCGACCGGGCGAGCGAGCTATTTTGCCGGTGTCGCAGCCCTGGCGGTGATCGGCAGTGCGGCGGTGGTCTTGACCCGCCCCGTGTCGACACTCAAGCGCTGGCTGGGGGCTCTTCAGCGCACAGTGGGTCGTATGGTCGGTCAGCGCTGGACGGGTAGTTGGGCCGACAGACTGATCGACGAGCTTGAGCTCGGACGCAGCCTGCTGGCCAGCCGTCGGCGTGACGTAGTCCTGCTGGTGCTTATTCAGCTAACGGCGTTGACCGGCCACAGTCTGGCGATGCAGATGGCGCTCTATGCCTTCGGGGCCAGTCTGAGTCTCTGGGCTGTGCTGGCGGCCTTCGGGGTTGCGCTGATCACTTCAACCTTCAACGTGCTCCCAGGTGGTGGCGGCACCGTCGAGGCGGCTCTCGTGGCGGTACTCAGCCAGCTTGGTGCCGGACAGGCGGCCGTCCCGGGGGCGATCATCTTCCGCCTCTTCAACTTCTGGTTGCTGGCTCCGGTTGCCGCCGTGGCCTACCACTGGCTTATGCACGAAGAGGTGCCATCGATGGATCTACCGTCCTCGTCTAGTGATGATATCCAGTAGGGTGGTAAGTTTCCCACCCCTACTCAAGCGGGCGTCTCCTCAGCGCCCGGTGTGTCCTGCAGGCCGTCAAAGAGTTGCTGAAGCAGCACGCGCAAAGTCTGCACCTCGGTGTTGGAGAGTGAACGCATGCGGCGGCGCACGCCAGCATGGTGGCGCGGCTTGATGCGGCGTAGCTTCTCGCTGCCGACATCGGTCAGGCAGATCAGGTTGACCCGTCGATCATGGGGATCTGGGCGGCGCTCAACATAACCTTTGGTGATCAACCGATCGACAATTCCGGTCAGGTTGCTGTTGTCACAGAGCATACGGGTACTGATCTCACTCAGGGGAACCCCGTCGCTGGTCGCATAGTTCAGGATCATAAACTGAGGCAGCGTCAGATCCTCGCCGCGCAGATCGTAGCGATTGTAAGTCTCCATCATAGCGTTGATCTGGCGCAGGAGGGTGTAGGCTTCAAACTCCGGGCCACTTGGATCGGGGGTGGAAGGTTCTGCATGCACACTCATAAACGTTAGATCCTGCTTGCTAAATTGATCAATAGTAACCTTCCCCAAAGATCAAAAGGCAAAGCTAGCCTGGCAAGCGCTGCGCCCAGGCTTGATTGACCGGCGAGAGGTATCCGCTATAATGACTTGGCTTTGGCCAAGATAACACTATCAACAGGCTATGTCAACCATGTGCCTATGGGTTGCACAAGGTTGAGCCTGGCTTTCAGTTGAGGCAGGTATGCAAAGTTCTTCGCCTCCGCCACGCTATGAACGGATCGTTTCACTCATCTTTGTCATCCTGATCGGCCTGGCGATCATTTTCCTGATCGATAGTAGCCCTAATACGTTGCGGATCGTCCTCGGCGGCGACCTGCCGACGATCACGCTGGCGTGGTTTTTGATCGCTTCGCTGGTGGTGATTACCAGTGCTGGTGCCGACCTGCTCGCCCGCTCGCATCCGCAGATGCAACTGCGCAGTCTGCCGCAGATCAACCTGGGCTTTGTGCGCTTTGAGGTCGTGCCGAGTTTCTGGATCCTGCCCTCGTTCAGCGTGATCGGCTCGTTTGCCTTCTTCCGGCTCTTTAGCGACGTGATCGAGGGTGCCGCTTTTGCCTTGGCCCTGGTGGCGGCGGGCGCTTCGCTGTTGTTGGTGTTAGTCGCGCAGCACTATGCCCTTGACCGCAATGCCGAGGTCAGTCAGCGGGCCCAGGTTGTCCTGCAGGGCCTGGGCTACCTGCTGGCTTTTGGTGTCTTCAGCGCAGCCTACTATACACGCTACCGTACCCTCTACTCGGCCTCGCTGATTGGGCTTGCCGCTGCTTTGCTGGCCTACGCCCTGCTGGTCTATGCGCCCAGGGCTGGCAATTTCACCCTGGCCCTGCTGGTTGGCCTGATCCTGGCCGAAGCGACCTGGGCCTTGAACTATTGGGCTACGACCTTCTTGATCGCCGGTACGGTGCTGCTGATCATCTTTTACCTTGCCGTAAGCCTGCTCCAACATCATGCCCTGGGGCGGCTGGAGCGCCGGCTGCAGCTTGAGTATGCCCTGCTTGGTGGGGCTCTCTTTGTCGTTGCAGCGGCCTTGAGTATTGTGCTGATCTAGGCGCGGGGTTTGCCGCTGCCGGGCCTTTCTGCTACACTACAGAAGCACCGCAGCCTCCCGGTTGACGTGCGTCGGTCACATACGAAATCAGATCGATATTCCACAAAGAATTCCGTCAAGGCACCCATGAAAGGGAGCAGGGTGAGGCGATCATTCAACAGCTTGAGCCTGCCCGCCCATACCCATGTCGCCTTTTTCAGCTATCGCTGGCTGGCCTGGCTTGTGGCTGCCCTTGTGCTGACCTTGCCCAGTCATCCACTGGAGCAGCTGCCGCGTGATGTTGTGCTGTTGCTGTTGATCGGGGTCTTGAACCTGGCGGCAACAGCGCTGGCGCAGGCTTTTACCCGCCTCGCCCGCCAACGTCCCGTCCTACTCCTGCTTGATCTGCTGGCTGGCACGGTTATGCTCTGGTTAAGCGGGAGCCAGCCCTTGCCTTTTATGCCCTACGCCCTGAGTGGGTTGGTCTTGCCGGCCTTGCTCTTCGGCTGGTGGGGTGCCCTTGGGGCCACAATGCTCTTCAGCCTGCTTGATCTGTTGGGCCTGCTGCTGATCAATCCGGAGGCGGGCGTTGATCTGGTTGGCTCAGCCCTCGTACTGCGTGTGTTGGCCCCACCGGTCTTTGCCGGACTGTGGGTTGTTGCGGGCTATCTGCTCAACAATCTTGCGAATGCCCGCGCCCGGCAGACAAGCCGCCAGGGGCCTAAGCCCACTGCTTCATCGAGCCAGAACCCACCCGGGCTAGCTCGGCCTAGCCAACCCCTGCGGGTGCTCCGCCCAACTCCGCCCCAACCCGGCCCAGTGAATCGTGTGCTGCCCGGCCCACTGGTACTGACCCCCGCCGTGCCTCAGCCACAGGTTGATCCCGCCCGGCGCCTGCTATCCGAACTGACCCTCAACCATACTATCGGCCTGGTGGCGGCTCTGACACGGATCGGTGTGGCTGTGCGCGACCCGGATTCGCTTGAGGTGCGAGTTCATGCCACTGGTGTGCCCCGACCACTCGCCCCGGCCCACTATGCGCTCCTGCTCCGCATCGCCCACGAGGCCCTATGTAATATTCAGCAGCACGCCCATGCGCACACTGCCCTGCTCAGCCTGACCTACGAGCATGATCTGGTTATGCTACAGGTGCAGGATGATGGCGTTGGCCTGCTCGACGGTACCTATGAGCGGCCAGGGATGCACGCCCTGCGCGCCATTCGCTACCGGATCGCCGAACTTGAGGGCCACCTCGAAATTGTTGAGCCTGAGAGCGGCGGGCTTACGCTGCGGGCGATCCTGCCCTACGCCTGAGCTGTAGCGGCGGGTTGCCGCACCTCTGGGCCTGGAGTACAATACTCCTGTTCGATTACGTTTGCCTCTCGTAAGCCTCGGCATGACCATTTCTTCCACCCTACGCACACTTGCGCTGCTGGCCGCACTCATCCTGATCGGTTATGGTATCCTTCAGCCGATCGAAGCTGAGGTGCGCTGGCTGATCTGTCTGTGGGCTGCTGCCCCCCTACTCTGGCTGGCTAGCTGGCTGGCTGCCCCCACGCTGGTGGCTGGCTTGCCGCGTAGTCTCTATCGTCTGGGCCTGGTCGTGCTGGTGGGCTTTGTGCTGCTGAGTATGCAACTCCTGCGTCAGCAGGTGGTACAGGCCCAGGCCATCTACGCTTATGTTGCAGTGGCCGCTGATGGTAGTACTACCAGTAATGTTCGCCCGGTGCTGGCTTCGCAACGGGTGCTGCGTGGGCAGATACGTGATCGAACGGGCCAGGTGCTGGTGGCGAGTGAGACGGTGAATAACTTTGCCCGGCGTACCTACCCCCTGGCCGAGCGTTACGACCCGGTGGTTTTTGGTCATGTGCTGGGTTTCTTCAGCACCCGCTACGGTCAGAGTGGCCTCGAAGCGACCTATGACCTCTATCTGAGTGGCCGGCGTGGCAATGAATGGGAGCGTATGCGTGAACAGATCTTTGGCGGGACGCCCCGTGGTAATGATCTGAGCCTGACGCTCAATGCCGAGCTGCAGGCCCAGGCCGCTGCGCTGCTCGCTGGGCGTACCGGCTCGGTGGTGGTGCTTGATCCACGCAGTGGGGCCATCCTGGCCCTGGCCAGCACCCCCGGCTTCGATCCGCGTGGGCTCAGCTTTGATCCAGGTGCGCCCGATTGGACGGTCGAAAATCAGCGGGTGAGCAACTATTGGGAACAGCTCAACACAGATGGGGCTGGCCAGCCCTTGCTCAACCGCGCTACGCAGGGTCTCTACCCACCCGGCTCAATCTTTAAAACGGTTACGGCGATTGGTGTACTTGAACATCCGACCCAGGGCCAGCCTGAGATGATCAGTTGCCCGGAGAATTACACGCCCCAGGTTGGTGCGCCGCCGGTGGTCAACGCCGTAGCTGGCCTGGCTGGCCTGATTGGCGAACCCGCCACACTGGAGCGAGTCTACGCCTACTCGTGCAATACCGCCTTTGCTCAGTATGCGACCCGCCTGCGCCCCGAGCTGATGCTTGAGATGGGGCAGCGCTTCGATATTGTGCCGCCCCAGCAGGCGACCGGTAGCTACCGTGAGTTGACCGATCTGCCAGCAGCCCAGAGCCTGCTCTATGTCGATGCGGGCTTTCTCAATGCCGAGCGGGCCCTGGCTGACACTGGTTATGGCCAGGGCCAGTTGTTGACCACTCCGCTCCAGATGGCCATGGTTGCTGCGGCAGTGGCCAACGAGGGTGTGATGATGCAGCCCTATCTGGTGCAACAGGTGACCCGGCCTGATGGTGGGTTGATCGAGCGCCATGTACCGCGCCAGATCCGCCGCACCATGGCCCCGGAAACGGCGCAGCGCATGTTGGCCAATATGGCCGCCGTTGCCGACTATGGCTTTGGTGCAAGTGTGGATGATTATACGCCGCCGGGGATCCGGGTTGGTGGCAAATCGGGCACCGCCGAGCATGTGCCGGGGGCGACGCCGCATGCCTGGTTTATTGCCGTGGCCCCGTTGGAAGCGCCGCGTTTTGCTGTGGCCGTAATGGTTGAAGGTGGCGGTGAGGGGAGTAGTGTTGGGGCTGCTTTGGCCGGCCAGGTGCTGGCGGCGGCCTTTGCAACCGAGTAGTTTGGGGGCTGGGTTTGAGGTGCGACGTATGACCGGGATGCTGCTGATCAGGCGCTCATACTGGGCTACTCTGGGGTTGGTCGCAACGCTGAGCGGTTGCGCTGGCTTCGGCGCGGCCCCGCCGTCCTCAACCACAACGGCAGTTGCCGTGGTCGCGGGACAAACGACGATCGTCCCAGTGCCTGCCAGTACAACCCCGCCAGTTGCAACAGCAACGCCGGCCCCGGCACCGACAATGGTTGAACCGCTACCGAGCGCCACACCGATCAGCGAGTTGATGCGCCAGCAGATCTTCAATGAAGTCTGGACAACGATCAACGAACACTACCTCTACAGTGACTTCCGTGGTGTTGACTGGGCTGCCGTGAGGGCCGAGTTTGAGCCGCGGGTGGAGGCTGCGCATGGTGATGTCGCCTTTTACCAGTTGCTCACCGAGATGGTCGATCGCCTGGCTGATGACCACTCGCGTTTTCTGCCGCCCCAGGCTGCGCAGCGTGAGGATGCCCTGAGCAGCGGGCGCGAGGAACAGGTTGGTATCGGGGTGATTGCGCTGCCCTTGAGTGACGGGCTGCTCATTCAACATGTCTTTCCCGCCAGTCCGGCCGAGCGTGCCGGTCTGCGCCCGCGTGACCGCATTGTCGCGATTGATGGGGCCTTCTACACCCAGGGCGATATTCAAGGCCCCGAGGGGAGTCAGGTGCGCCTGACTGTGGTGCGTCCCGGCGAGGTCAGCCAGGATATCTTGATCACCCGTCAATATGTGGAAGGCCGCATTACGCCGATTGCCTACCGCCTGCCGGGTGAGATCGGCTACCTGAGCATTACCACCCTCTGGGTCAGTGATATGGATCAGCAGGCGGCGGCGGCGCTGGCCTCAATTAGCGGCCCGCAGCCGTTGCGTGGGCTGATCCTTGATTTGCGCAGCAACCCGGGTGGGTGGCGCAATGTGCTCACCGGGTTACTTGGACACTTTATCAGCGGCAATGTCGGCAGCTTTACCAGCCGTACCGGCGATACACCCCTGCTGATCAACCCTGGATCCACGCCTGATCTGCGTGGGATACCCCTGGCCGTGCTGGTTGATAAGAACACCGCCTCCTACGCCGAGTTGATCGCCGCGATCTTGCAGGGCCAGGCCGGGGCAGTGGTGATCGGCGCACCCACTTCGGGCAATACCGAGACGATCTACTCCTACGAACTGACCGGCGGTGCGCGCCTCTGGGTGGCCCAGGAGGGCTTTCGTCCAAGGGCTGGCGACGATCTTGAAGGGCGTGGGGTGCAGCCAGATATTCTCGTGCTCGACGACTGGACCCGTTTCAGTGAGACTGATGATCCGGTTATTCTGGCAGCCTTGCGCCTGCTGGGACCCAGTGCTGGTGGGCAATAAGGAAATTCCAGGGCGAGGTGTTCTATGCAAGGCGAGGGGTTTGCGCAGGCGGTAGCCTTGTTGGCTCAGGCGCGCCGGATCGTGGCGCTGACCGGGGCGGGCTATAGTCGTCCGTCGGGCATCCCCGACTTTCGGAGCGCTGATGGGCTCTGGGCCCGTCAGACCCCCGAGGAGGTCGCTTCATTGCGGGCCTTCCGGCGCGACCCTGACAGCTTCTACGCCTGGCTGCATAGCCTGGCTGCGCCGATCCTGGCGGCCCAGCCCAACCCGGCCCATTTTGCCCTGGCCACACTTGAGGCAGCCGGGCGCGTGACGGCGGTGATTACCCAGAATATTGATGGCCTGCATCAGCGCGCTGGCTCCCAACGGGTCTATGAGTTGCACGGTCATCTGCGTGAGGCGACCTGTGTCGAGTGTGGGCGGCGGGTGGCCTTTGATCCCCTCCTGGGCCAGATCCGCCGTGGGCGTGCACCCCGCTGCCAGTGCGGAGGCCCCTTCAAACCCGACGTGGTCCTCTTCGATGAGCCCCTACCTGGCGGGCTCTTCTGGCTGGCTCGGCGGGCGGTTGAAAGCTGTGATCTGCTGCTGGTGGCCGGCACCGCCCTCGAAGTGGCTCCCGTCTGCGACCTGCCCCTGCTCGCTTCCAAACACGGTGCCCGCCTGCTGCTGATCAACCTGGCCCCGACCTACCTCGACCCGTATGCCGACCTGGTCTTGCGTGAGGATGTGGCCACAGCCTTACCGGCCATCGTGCGCGGCGTGCTTGAGGCTTGAGGCTGGCCTGGTGGCTTTTTTGTACGCGCCACGCCCTTCGCTGCACTCAGGGCTGGCGCTGCTCAGGGTATACCAACCGGGACCCTGCATCAGCCCTGAGGTGCGCTTGCCTTCGCTTGCCAGCGTCTGCCTTTCATGATACGCTTGTGCTGTAGGCTCATTTTCTCGTATGCGCAGCAGTAGCGCAGCTATGCGACCTGCTCTGGAGAGTTTATGCGACAGTCAATCATCATCATTGGGAGCGGACTTGGTGGCCTGGCCGCCGGTATCCGGCTAGCGGTCGCTGGTCATCAGGTGACCATCCTTGAACAGCGTGACCGCCCCGGCGGCAAAGCCTATACCTATCAGGTCGGCGGCTACACCTTCGATAGCGGCCCGACGATTGTCACTGCGCCCTTCCTCTTCGACGATCTCTGGCACATCGCCGGGCGCCGGCGCGAAGACTACTTTACCCTGCAGGAGTGCAAGCCCTACTACCGGATCTTCGACTATGAGGGCCGTTACCTCGAATACAGCAGCGACGAGGAGGCCCTGATTGCCCAGATTCGCGCCCGCAACCCCGACGATGTAGAAGGCTACAAGCGTTTTATGGCCTCGACCAAGCCGATCTTCGATAAGGGCTTTGTCGAGTTGGCCGATCAGCCCTTCCTGCACTTCCGCGATATGTTGCGCGTGGCCCCCGACCTGATCAAGCTGCGCTCCTATATGAGCACCTATCGCTACGTGGCCAGCTTTATTAAGGATGACTTCCTGCGGCGCTGCTTCTCCTTCCATCCACTCTTTATCGGTGGCAACCCCTTTGACGCCTCCTCGATCTACGCCATGGTCGACTACCTGGAGCGCGAGTGGGGCGTTCACCATGCAGTAGGCGGCACAGGGGCGATTGTCACCGCCATGGCCCGCCTCTTCGGCGAGCTAGGCGGGCAGCTTGAGCTGAACGCGTCGGTGGCCGAGATCCTGGTGCAGGGGCGGCGGGTGACTGGTGTGCGTATGGCCGACGGCCTGGTGCGCCGCGCCGATACGGTTGTCTCCAACGCCGACGTGGCCTACACCTATGCCCAGTTGATCGCGCCGCGCCACCGCAAAGTCTATACCGATCGGGCCCTGCGCCGCAAGAAGTACAGCATGTCGCTAGTCGTGATCTACCTGGGGCTGAACCGGCGCTATGACGATGGCGATCTGGTGCAGCACAACGTCATTCTGGGCGAGCGTTACAAAGGGCTGCTCAACGACATCTTCAACCGGCATCGGCTGGCCGAGGACTTCTCACTCTACCTCTACCGGCCCTCGCATATTGATCCGAGCCTGGCCCCCGAAGGCGGCGAAGCGCTCTACATCCTCTCGCCAGTACCGCACATGGGTGCTAATATCGACTGGTCACAGGTTGGACCGAGCTACCGTGACGCGATCATCGGCTTCCTGGAGCGGCGCTACATGCCCGACCTGCGCCGTCACATTGTCCATGAGCATATGGTCGACCCGCGCTACTACCGCGACACGCTCAACAACTATATGGGCTCGGCCTTCAATATGCAACCCCTGCTGACCCAGTCGGCCTGGTTCCGCCCGCACAACCGCTCGGAGGAGTTCGCCAACCTCTATTTCGTCGGTGGGGGCACCCATCCCGGCGCGGGCCTGCCCGGCGTACTCTCCTCAGCCACGATCGTCGAGAAGCTGATCGGCGCACCGTAGGCCCGTTAGCGGACGCCTGGATGCGACGGCATATGGCTGGTTGCGGGATTAACCCTTGATCATAGGTCAGGCCGCAGGTAGATTGGATGCCATGACTTTCACGCGTAAGCTCAAAGCCCACGAATTCAGCGCCTGGCGCATGGGGCGCTTGCGTCTCGCTGCGCTCGATATTGAACTGACCGAACGTTGCCCTAATAACTGTGTGCATTGCTGCATCAACCTGCCCGTGGGCGACCGGGCCGCCCGTGCCCGCGAGCTCAGCAGCGCACAACTTAAGGCGATCCTCACCCAGGCCGCTGAACTGGGCTGTTTGCAGGTGCGCTTTACCGGCGGCGAACCGTTGATCCGCCCCGATTTTGAAGAGCTCTACCTGCACGCACGGCATCTTGGCATGAAGGTGTTGCTCTTCACCAGTGCCCGCCCGCTCACGCCCCACCTGGCCGACCTCTTTGCCCGCATCCCACCCCTGGTGACCATCGAGATCACGGTCTACGGCATGACGCGTGAGTCCTACGAAGCGGCCACCCGTGCCCCCGGCGGCTTTGTCCAGTTCCAACGTGGCGTTAACCTGCTGCTTGAGCGCCAGGTGCCCTTTGTCGTTAAGGCCGCCTTACTGCCGCAGAACCGTCACGAGCTTGCGGCGTTTGAGGCATGGGCGCAGACAATTCCCTGGATGACCCACCCACCACGCTACGCTATGAACTTCGACCTGCGCAACCGCCGCGATAGCGTCGAACGTAACGCCGAGTTGGCCGCGCTGCGCCTCAGCCCTGAAGCAACCTTGGCGATGATCAGCCGTAACGATGCCGAATACCAGCGCCATATGGCTGAATTTGCTGCGAAATTCATGGGGCCACCCGGCGACCGGCTCTTCAACTGCGGTGCCTGCTCCGAGCGCAATGGGTGTGTAGACGCCTACGGGCGCTTACAGCCCTGTATGGGCATACGCGCACCCGAGTTGACGGTTGACCTGCTTGAGCGTGAGCCGGAGGCAGCACCCGCCGATGCTACCATCCCAGCGGGCAAACTCCAGGCTGCCCTTGCCCAGTTTAACGCCCTGAGTGAGCTCCAGGCCACCAATCCCGCCTACCTCGCCCGTTGTGCGCGCTGCTTCCTCAAAGGCTTCTGCGAGCAGTGCCCTGCCAAGTCCTGGGCCGAGCATGGTACCCTCGACACACCAGTCGAATACCTCTGCGCCCTTGCTCACACTCAGGCGCGCTACCTGGGCTGGCTCGGCCCAGATGAACATAGTTGGGAGGTCGAGGATTGGCGCGAGCGGGTGGCCCTGGCGAGTGAGAGCTAAGCATGGCAATGCACGACACGAATCGTCAATTCAACCATAAGGAACCGCCGCATGACTGACACCTCAGTAACCCTTGACAGCATCTGTGTCCCTTCCGAGGAGATCGTCGCCCGCGAGATCGAAGGGGAGATCCTGATCGTGCCGCTGGTGGCTGGTATTGGTGACGCCGACGACGAGCTCTACTCTCTTAATGAGACTGGCCACGCCATCTGGCGCCGGCTGGACGGCAGCACTACTCTGGGTCAGATTGCCAGGGCTCTTGCCACAGAGTTTGAGGCTCCTCCCGAAACCATCACCGCCGATGTGCTTGGCCTGATGGGTGAACTTGCCAGGCGGCGTATGATCACCGTGCGTTGAGCCGCCCCCCTTCACCGGATGCTTGCCAAGGAGTTTCCCTCGAATGAAAACGACCCGGACTACCCCCAGGCAGCCCTGGATACAGCCGCAGTTGATTGTTCTGGTACGCAGCAGGCCGGAGGAGGCCGTGCTGGGGTCGTGTAAATATATTAGTACAAGCGGTTCTCCTAATGGGGCAGATGGTGAATGCGTAATTGGAGATCCTTGCCAGTCATGTGACACGTACGAATCGAGTTGATGACCGACTCCTCCCCTTACACCACGATCATCGCTGATGCACCGCTCTCTGGCCCGGCGCTGCGCGAGTTGACCCGCGCCACGCTGGGCCGTGGTCTACCCTTCCGTTTCACGGCTCACGGTTACAGCATGACGCCCTTCATCCAGGACGGCGATGTGATCACCGTGGCACCGCTGACTGCACCGCCTACGCCAGGTGTTGTGGTCGCCTTTGTCAACCCGCATCACCAGCGGCTGACGGTGCATCGCGTGGTTGCACTTACACCGGAGGGCTATCTGGTGCGCGGCGATAATCTGGCCGAGCCCGATGGCTTGCTGACTGACGCGGATCTCCTGGGGAGGGTGGTGCAGGTCAAGCGCAACGGGCGGCCTGTCGCTGCTGGGTTGGGTCGGGCTGGCCCACTGCTGGCCCACTTATCGCGCCTGGGGCTGCTCTGGGGGGCCAGGCAGGCCCTGTTCTTGCCCAGGCGTGGCGCGGGTATGCTGCTGCGCTGGCTGCAGAGCCTGCCCGCCTATCGTCACCTGGGCCGCCATTGGCAGCCGGCTGTCCGTATCAGCGAAGTTGACATGGCCGGGCTGGCCGAGGTGCAGCGCCGGCTGTCACCTGAGTTGTGGCACCCGCCGCCCCGTCCTAATCCGCTGGTGACGCCCTATGCTGCCCATGTCGGTGGCCTGCTGGCTGGCTTTGTCGAACTGGTACGCCATCCGCCCGCACACGCACCCTATGTTGGTCACTGGCTCTTTTCACTGCACGTCTGGACAGCCTTTCGTGGTCTGGGTGTCGGCGAGCAGTTGACGCGCCAGGTGATCAGGCAGGCCCAGGCCGAAGGTGCAGCAGCGTTGCTGCTGGTCGTGAATGAGGACAATGCCCCCGCGATCCGCCTCTATCGCAAGCTGGGCTTTGTCCATGTTGCTATGCCAGAGCTGGATCGGCGCTTTGCCCAGGCAAACCCCAGACGGCTGGTTATGCGCATCGTATGGCAGGAAGCATCATGAACCAACTCGAAATCCAACAGTTTTCGCTCTGGGAGAAACTCAAGCATCAGCGCACGCCCCTCTCCTTCAGTCTTGAGTTGACGGCGCGCTGCAATCTCAACTGCCGACATTGTTATATCAACTTGCCGGTTAATGACGCCACTGCACGGGCCGAGGAGTTGAGTTGTGCCGAGATCCTCGCCATCGCCGACCAGGCCGTAGCGCTCGGGGCCGTCTGGTGCCTGATCACTGGCGGCGAGCCACTGCTACGCCCAGATTTTGCCGACATCTACCTCGGTCTGAAGCGCAAAGGGTTGCTCGTCTCGGTCTTCACCAATGCGACGGCGGTGCAGGCCGAGCATCTTGAGCTCTTTGAGCGTCACCCGCCGCGTGACATTGAAGTGACGATCTATGGTGCGACGGCAGCGACCTATGAGCAGGTAACGCGGCGTCCTGGCTCCTACGCTGCCTTCATGCGGGGGCTGGATCGCCTGTTTGCCGCTGGACTGCGTGTGCGGCTCAAGGCTATGGCGTTGCGCTCCAACCTGCATGAACTGGAGGCGATCGCCGCCTTCGGGCGGGCGCGCACCAAAGACTACTACCGCTTTGACCCGCAGCTGCACCTGCGCTACGACGGTGACCCGCTCCGCAACGAAGAGATCAAGCAGGAGCGCCTGAGCCCCGCCGAGGTGGTCAGGCTAGAGCAGGCCGACGAGCAGCGCTTCGGTGCGCTGCAGGCGCGCCATGAGACTTTTATGAGCGATGCCCTCGGCCACATGGGCTGTGACCACCTCTTCCACTGTGGGGCGGGCAACAGCAGTTTTGCCATCGGCTATGACGGCACCTTCCGCCTTTGCCCCTCCCTCTGTGCCCCCGGCACCACGCTTAACCTGCGCGACGTGCCGCTGCGCGAGGCCTGGGCGCAGTTTGTGCCTCAGGTACGTGATCGGCGCTCGCAGGATACGCAATACCTGGCGACCTGTCGGCGCTGCCCGATTGTCAACCTCTGCCTGCACTGTCCGGCCCATGCTCACCTGGAGACCGGGGCTATGGATGGGGCCACGCCCTTTTTCTGTGCCGTGGCCCACGCCCGGGCTGCGAGCCTTGTCCCGGAGATGCGGGATGCGGAGTGTGAACGGCCTGCCCCTTAGTGCTCTGCGCAACAATCAGCGTTCAAGTGCAGGCCCGTGCCGGTCTGCTCGCTGATCCGGCGTTGCACGATGGTGATCAGCTGGTATGGATCAACCTGGGGGAAGAAGTCGGCCTCGATCATAACGGCGGGCACCTCGTCACAGGCCGCGATACAATCGAGCTCCTCGATCACCACATGTTCGGGGAAGGTGGCGAGGAGCTTGGCCACGGCACAATGAAAATCGGGGCGGTTCCGTGTACAGAGCCTGCACAGCGTAAGCTGAATAGCCATAGGGGTAGTTGACCTGCAATGTACGATAACCACCCTCAGTGTACACCTTTTGTAGATATTTTGCAACGGATTTGCAATAACTACCAGCAGTGTGAGCCACCTGCGGTATACTGGGGCTATGCAAGAGCAAGCTAACCATCCCCTGCATACCCAGGCTGTCCGCATGGCGGCAGTGCCAATCATGGTGCATACCCACCTGCCGACGATGTTGAGCTACCTGCAGGCCGGCGAGACAGGCCCGGCCGTGGTGATGCTGCACGGCTGGGGGGCCTTTAAGGAACTCTGGTGGAGTACCCTGCGCAGCCTCGGGCGTGACCATCGCTGTTTTGCCCTGGATCTGCCAGGCCACGGCGATTCGCCTCTTGGGCCTGAGGATAGCCTGGAGAGTCTGGCCGAGACGGTGGCGGCCTTCTGTGACGACCTGCAGCTCGGTTCGGTGGTGCTGATGGGCCACTCAATGGGTGGCGCAGTTGCCGCCGAACTAGCCCTGCGCCGGCCCGAGTTGGTTCGGCGGCTGGTACTGGTGGATGCGGCTATCGATGCCCATCTGATGCCGATCTATGCGCGGGTCTACCTGATTCCCACCTTCGGCTGGGCCATGCTGCGTTTCAGTCAGGCCCTGGGGCGGCTATTGCGCCCGATCACGCTGCGGGTGCCCCACGAGCATGGTGGCGGCTGGCTTCGCCCGTGGATGCGGCGTACCGCCTATACCTCAATTTTTGAGCCAGAGGGCCTGCACCGGCTCTACCGTGCCCTCTTCGCCAACCGCATTGGCCAGCGTCTGGGCCAACTGCAAACGCCGACCCTGGTACTTACCGGGCAGTTTGACGGTCTGGTACCGACAAATAACTCGCGCCGCCTGCTTCGTCTGATCCCCGCTGCCCACTATGCTGAGATCGCCGGGGCTATGCACAACCCGATGGATGAACGCCCGCGCAGCTTCGAGCGGGCCATCCGCGAGTTCCTCGCCAGCGTCTAAAGCGCGCTACGTTGCCAAGAAGCGTCTTGTCGCAGAGGCAAAACTTGTAGCTTGCACTTAATACCCCAGGGCCGGGTGCCTGCGCTGCGAAAAGATCGTATCAACCGAGACGCCACTATGGATGCGCTGGATCACCTCAGCGATCAGGGTGCTGACGCTCAGTACGGTCAGGCCCGGCCAGCGCCGCTCGGCAGGGATGAGCAGGGTATCGGTGGTGACTAGTTCGCGGATGCTGGTCTGGCGCAGGCGCTCGATGGCGTTGCCGGCGAAGACCGCATGGGCGCAGCTGGCATAGATTTCGCGGGCCCCCTCACGCTCAAGCAGGCTGACGACTTCGATGATCGAGCTGCCGGTGGCAATCTCGTCGTCGATGATGATGCAGCGCTTGCCAGCGGCATCACCGATCAGATTCATAATCTCGGGTGAGGAGTGGCGCCCGTCCTGCCGCCCCAGGTGCTGGATCCGGCGCTTCTCGGCGATGGCCAGGGGTGCGCCGATCGCCTCGGCGAAGTTGCGCCCGCGTTTGGCAAAGCCAACGTCGGGCGAGACGATGATCAGGTCGTCCCAGCCCTTGTTGCTCCAGTACTCGACCAGCAGATTCATGGTTGTCAACTCATCCATCGGGATGTTGAAGAAGCCCTGAATCTGCCCGGCGTGCAGGTCGATGGTCAGCACCTGCTGGGCCCCGGCCGTCTGGATCATATCGGCCAGCAGGCGGGCCGTGATTGGCACCCGCGGCTGGTCTTTCTTGTCGGTGCGCCCGTAGGCGTAGTAGGGAATGACGGCCGTGACCCGCCCGGCTGAGGCGCGCCGACAGGTGTCGAGCATGATCAGCAGTTCCATAATCCGGTCGCTCAGATTCGGGGCCGAGAGCGATTGAATGACAAAGACATCCTTCTCGCGCACACTCTCGTTCAGCTTGATAAAGATGTTCTCATTGCTGAATTTTACGATTGTTGCGTCGCCGAGTGGAACTCCGACCCGCTCACAGACCAGCTGGGCGAGTGGGACATTGCCGTTGCCGGCAAAGATACGCATTTCGTCGAAGCGGCTTCCCACCTGGTACTCCTTACTTTACTTGTGCGCTGCACTCACAGACCGTCAGCGATGAGCATGGCCAGGAGTGTCGTCCGTTCGATCCGCACGCCAGCTGGCAGGCCCTCGGTTGGGATGGGGGCCGTCTCGTCAACCACGATCAGGGTTGTGATCGCCGGACGCTGAATCAGCACAGCCAGAAGTTGTTCCAACTCCAGGTTGACCAGCCGGGGCGAGATACCCAAACCGCGTTGTTGGGCAAAGGCCAGCGCCGTATCGGCGCTCTGGAAGGCCAGCAGATGCCGTGGGCGCTCGCCCGGCGTGGTAGTAGGATCGATGCCTTGCTCGACGCCTCTGGGGGTACGGTAGAGGTAGAATCGCCGCTCCGGGACGCTGGCTGCTTCGAGGCGGGCAAGCACCACCGCCAGGGCCGCCGAGGCTGCGCCGAGGTTGTAGCCATACTGGAGGGCCGTCTCAAGGAAGATGGTGTTGTCTGACATATGATCCCTCATCCCTCATCGCGCTTTAGTTCAGCTGCGACCAGGTCGGCCAGGTCGGCCAACTCGTCGTGGGTGGCGTTGCCGGGGCGCCAGGAGACATAGGCACGGTCACCGGACCAGCGCGGGATGATATGGACATGGTAATGGAAGACGACCTGGCCAGCAGCGGCCCCATTGTTCTGCACCAGGTTGAAGCCTTCGGGCTGCAGCACTGCGACAAGTGCCCTGGCTACACGCTGGGTGGTCAGGGCCACTGCCGTCAATTGCTCGGGCGTCAGGTCAAGCAGACCGGGGCGCTCCTCTTTGCAGATCACCAGGGTATGGCCACGCGTGGCCGGGTTGACATCAAGGAAAGCCAGGGTGAGATCGTCCTCGTAGAGTTTGGCGGTGGGAATCTCACCATTGACGATGCGTGAGAAGATTGAGCTCATCGGCTCCTCCTAGATTTGACTGATCTCTCCCTGTTCCTGTACCGCTTCGCCGCCGCTCGTGCTGTAGCGCCGGCCAAACCAGAGCAGGGCGAGCACGCCGAGTAGAACGCCGAACCAGAGTGTGGCGAAGCGGATCAAGATAGTTGCGGTGGTTGCCGCCGAGACACTCATCCCAACCAGGGCTACCAGCAGGCCCGCGCTGCTGACTTCACTCACCCCCAGGCCACCAGGTAAGAAGCTGACCAGCCCGAAGAGGGTGCTGGCCGCAAAGATGAAGGTTGCCTGGAGCAAGAGCAGGGGTGTGCCGGGCTCGCCCAGGCCGACCAGCACAAAGAAGAAGGCCACACATTCGCAGCCCCACGAGATGAAGCTGATCAGCGTGGCCATCAACAAGACACGCCAGTCAAGTAACTGGCGTGTGCTTGCGTAGATGGTTTGCAGGCGTGGGGCAATTGCTGCGCCCAGGGGCAACCTTCCGATCAGGCCGATCAGCGCCAGCGCCAGCCGTTGGTATTGGACGACCACGATCGCCACCAGCGTGCCGAGCACAAGGGCGATGAAGATCGGGCGAGCTGGTGGGTAGAGGGTCAGGCCCAGACCCATCAGCAAGAGCATTGCCGTCCCATCGGTCAGGCGTTCGGCCAGCACAATTGGGGCCGAGCGGGTGACGGGGGTGGCATTTACCCGCCGTAGCAGATAGGCCTTAAAGACTTCGCCCAGTTTACCGGGTGTGACCGCCATAACCATGCCGGCGGTAAAGATCAGCGCATTATCAAGTAGGCTGACCCCGCGATCACAGCCGAGTCGGCGCAGGTAATAGGCCCACTTGAGCCAGCGCAACAGGTAGTTCAGCAGGGTCAGACCGAGGATAAGTGGTAACAAATCCCAGCGGAAAGTGCCCAGGTCGCGTCCAACTGCGCGCACATCGCTCAACAGGCCCATCCCTACAACGACCACCAGGCCGATCAGTAGCGAAGCAATGATCTTTCCCTGCAGGCTTTTGAGCGACATCAGGCTTCCTGAGTTGCGTAGCCGGGAGCCGGGAGGCTGGAGCGAGGCATGGCGCGATTATACCGCCGGGACTACGGAAACGCAATTGCGCTGCTAGTACGCCAATGACGGATCATCATGTAGATCGGCCAGCCTGAGAAAATTCGACAACAGCGTTCTTTCTTGTTACACTACAGCTACGTTCTAACTGGCTCTTGCGCTCCAGTTTTCGCTGTCTGATTGCAGAAGTCTGCAAGCTACGAATTCACAGCCTATGCAGGCGCACGGATCAAGTTCGTCTATCCCGCCGACCCGCACGTCGACCTACGGCGTCGGGCTGTTCGATATACAGCTGCGTTTCCTTGAGGTGGATGCAACGCTGGCCGGCTTGCACCGGCTGCCAGTCGAGGCGCATAGCGGGCGAGCGTTGAGCGAGTTGCTGCCCGACCTGGCTCCTAAGATCGAGCCGATCTTGCGCCAGGTGCTGGCCGACGGCGAACCGGTCAGTGGGGTGGAGTTACGTGGCGCATTGCCTGCTGGCAGCAGTTGCCACTGGCTCGCCTCCTACTACCCAGTGCGTACGCGGGCTGGCAAAGTGCTAGCCATCGAGTGTGAGATCAGCGACCTGGCTCAGCCTGCGGCGGCTGCGGAGCCAGTTGCTCCCGGTGAGGCAGGCCAGGCTGGCCGGCTGTTGGCCGCAACGGCCCTGCGCCATGGACGCCAGCCAGTTGAATATGCCGAGGCCGTCCTCAACACCGTCTTTGGTGCAACCCAGCTGGGCCTGGCCTTTGTTGATCGCGACTTTCGCTTTATCCTGGTCAACGAACGGCTGGCGGCGTTGAACGGGCGGCCCGTCGCTGAACATCTCGGGCGCACGCCACGCGAACTCTTCCCGATGTTTGCCCCGATCTGGGAGACCTACTGGCACTGGGTTCTGTCTAGCGGCGAGCCGGTGCTGAACTGGGCGCTTGATGGGCACATGGATGGTGTTTTACATCACGCACTGGTCAACTATTACCCAGTGCGCGATCACAATGGCGAGATCTACGGTATCCTGCTGCTGATTAGCGATGTGACTGAGCAGAAGTTGACTGAGGCAAGCCTGCGGCGGCTCTACCGTGAGGCGGCGGAGAGCGCACGAATAGCCCGCGAGGAGCGTGCGCTTTCCGAGGCCCTGGTTGCAGCGGCACCAGTTGGCTTTGCGGTGATCGATCATGATCTCGTAGTGCAACGTATGAACCCGCCCATTGCCGAGGCAGCGGGCCTTGTGCCGCAGATCTACCGGCGTTATGACCGCCAGATGCGTATGCAATTCCAGGCTGCCCGCCTGGCTGCCATCAGCGACAGCGAGGAGAAGGTTCCCAGTGGGCCGCACCTGCGCGAGGTTTTGCCAGCGATGGCTGAGGTAGTCATGCCTTTTGTGGGCCAGGTGCTTGGCGGTGGCGCACCGATCCTTAACCACGAATACCGCTTTGGTGAGCGTATCTGGCGTCTGAACGTCTACCCGGTGCTAACCACCGACGGCCAGATGCTGGGGGCCGGGCTGATTGCCACTGAGATCACCACCTTGCAGCGTCTGTTGAACGAAGCCACTGTGGCCCAGGGTGCAGCGGAACTGGCCCTGCGCTCACGCGATGAACTCTTTGCCGTGATCTCCCATGACTTGCGCCACCCTCTGACCGCCATTCTTGGTCACATCGATCTGCTCAAACGCTGGATCGAGCAGCCCGCCGACTATTATCCTAAGCTTGTGCGCGGACTGGATGTCGTGCGTGAAGCGGCACTGCAATTGAACTTCCAGATTGACGAACTGCTCGACCTTGCGCGGATCAATGCTGGCAAGCCGCTGACGCTTGATCGCACCCTGGCCGACATTGGGACGATCACCAGTCAGGCTGTGGTAACCGCACAGATGAGTAGCTCCAGCCATGTGTTGGAGGTAGAACTGCCTGAGGGCGCCTTGCTCTGTCTGTGTGACCCGCTGCGTCTGCGGCGGGCCCTGCTCAATCTGCTGACCAATGCGATCAACTACAGCCCATCCAGCAGCACCATCTATGTAACTGTGGCAAGTGTGCAAGACAGTACCGGTCTCTGGGCTACCGTTGTTGTCAAAGATGAAGGGATCGGTATCCCTGCCGTCGATCTGCCACGCATCTTTGAGCGCTTCCACCGCGGCACCAACGTCGGGCCGGATCGGCGCGGGATCGGCCTGGGCCTGGCTGGCGCTTATGCGCTGGTGAGCCAGCATGGCGGCAGCCTGAGCGTGAGCAGTGTTGAGGGCGAGGGGAGTATCTTCACTGTAGTTATTCCTGCGCTGCGCCAGGGTAGGCAACTCGACGAGTCCGGGTGATCCGAGCCACCCCAAAGCTACATAATCGGACGAAAAGAGCTATAATAGATGCGGTTCCGTACAAACCACCGTGTGGAACTGGTCGTATCAGCTTGCGCAATGGAGCGCAGCCGTCTGGTCTGGATGATCGGATCGTCACCATTTTGGAAGAGATCGACCATACAACTAGCAGGAGTAGAATCTCAATGGGTACACTGACCGTTCTCAAGTTCAGCACGCCGGATGGGGCCGAGCAGGCCCTCGAGAAGCTGGTAGCGATGCAGAAGCAGGAGTTGATCAAGCTCCAGGATGCGGCTATTGTCACCTGGCTGCCCGGCAAGAAGAAGCCGAAGACGCGCCAGGGCATGCCGACGGTCGCAGCCGGGGCACTGGGCGGCACCTTCTGGGGTATGCTCTTCGGCATGATCTTCCTGATGCCCTTCCTTGGTGCGGCGATTGGTGCGGCGATGGGCGCACTCACCGGGGCCTTCACTGACTATGGCATCAACGACGAATTCATCAAGAAGGTGCGTGAGCAGGTAACTGAGGGTACCTCGGCTCTGTTCGTGCTCTCGAGCAATGAGGTCGTCGATCGCGTCATCCCCGAACTCAAGCCTCTGGGTCCCGAGATCATCTCCTCGAACCTGTCGGCTGAGCAGGAGGCCCAGCTCCGCGCTGCTTTCGCTGAGGACGACGAGTAGAACCTGTTTCGTCCGGGATGGTCGGTAAGAACGTAGGGTCGACAAGCTGCCGGCCCTACGTTGTTGTCACTCATCCTGCCTGATCGTGCTATATATGGCCACGTCGATCTTTCTTTCGGTATAGGTAGGCGCAGCGTACTGTGGCTCTACGCCGATCGCCTTAAATTATGGTGGTTCCATTTAGCTTAGCGAAAGGCGCAGAGCTATGGCTGCGACTGCAGCACCGGCCCCCCAGCATGGCTCGTTACCGAAGTGGCTGATCATTGTGATGGGGCTCATCTACATCGGTCTGGGCGTGTTTATGCTTGCCCGCCCGGTTACTGGTGCCTTCGGGCTTATCATCTACATCGGGGCAACCTGGCTTGTGACCGGGGTGATGGATCTGATCAGTCTGGTTGTTGATCGCCAGCAGTGGTTCTGGAAGCTGCTCAACGGGGTGATCGGCATCTGGGCTGGTCTGGTGGTACTCAGCCGCCCGCTGCTGAGCATGGTTTTGATCCCGACCTTTTTCGTCATCATGCTTGGGATCACTGGCCTGATCTATGGTGCGCTCCGCATCGTGCAGGCCGTGCGTGGGGGTGGCTGGGGCATGGCCGTTCTTGGTGTGCTTACGATCATTGTCAGTCTGATCTTGCTTGGTGAGCCCCTTGCCGGTGCGATTGCCCTGCCCTTTGTGATTGGTACGATTGCGATTGCCGGCGGTATTCTGACGATTGCCGGTGCCTTCGTGCAGCGCTAAATTTCTAGCGCCGCTGTTTCGTGAAAGGATTTGTGCCCTATGTCAAAGTTACTCGGCCCGGTCAAGGCGGTGATTACGCCTGAGATGGTTGAGTCGGCTGCTGCCAAGCTTGGCCTGCCCAAAGAGCAGGTGGTCAAGGGTGCAGAGTTTATCCTGCCGCTGATCGCCACCGGCCTTTCCCGGATTGTGGCCACCCCTGAGGGCCAGGTGGCCCTGATGAAGGCGATCAACGATGCCGATACCGGTGTGCTCGGGAGCCTGACCAGCTTTATCGATGGTCTCTCGCCTGAGAGTGGTGCGGATCTGGTTCAGCGCCTGCTCGGCGACGATGCCCGCGTGGTCGTTGGGCAGATCAAAGAGCAGACCGGGCTCAATATTGTGCCGGTGTTGGGCATGGTTGGCCCGATGGTGCTGGGCTACCTCAATAGCCAGGTGCGCCAGAAGGAACTGGATACCACGACCCTGGTCAAGGAGGTCAAGAACGCGGCGCGCAGCTACGACCGGAGTAAGGACGACAATGCTGCTATCGTGGCGACTGCCTTTAAGGCTGCCGACGATGTGCGGGCCATCAAGGGGCAGCTGAATGCCGATGAGTGGCATATCGTTCAGGCAGCCCCACTTGCCGCTACCTCACGGGTGATCGCCGCTTCACCCTCCAAGACCCGTGAGACCGAGCGTGAATTGGCGGCGGCGGTGGCGGTGGTCAGTGCTGCTGGCAGTAGCGCCCCGCTCACCAGCCTGCTGGCGGCCCTCTTTGCCGAGCATGCTACCGCGATCTCGGCGGCCGACCTTAGTGATACACTCGGCGTTCTTGCACAGGCGGTCGCCGCCGTGGGTCGGGTGAGCCCCGATGAACTCGCTGCCTACCGTGACCTGATCGTTGCGGCGAGTGAAGCGGCAGCCCGTGAGGTGAAAGAGGGCGGCTTTATGGGCATCGGGCGCAAGGAAGTCAGCCCCGCCGAGCAGGCCGCCCTTGATGAGATCAAGGCAGCTGTCGGCGCGGCGTAACTGGCAACTTGCCTTACAAGCCGGCTTTACGTGCAGCCAGGGCCGCCAACTCGCTGAGCGAGGGGTGCGGCCCGAAGCTGTCGGCCAGGTTTTCGAGCCGTATGCCCAGGCGCATAGCTATGGCGATCGGGGCAAGAATCGCTGCTGCCTGCGGGGCAACCGCTAAGGCCCCAGCGATACGCCCGTCATGATCCCAGGCCAGGTTGAGAAAGCCCTCCTCAACCCCTTCGATATAGGCGCTTGGGCATTCGGCCATCGCCACCGTCACACTGCCGTGGGCTCCTTCAGTGGCAAGTTTGCCCAACCTGGCTACCTGTGGCCGGCGCATAAAGCTCTGTACAAGGTAGCGCGTCTCGGCGGGCCCACTCGATCGCCCGACACTGTGCAGGGCGGCGGCGCGCGCCTCGGCCATTGCACAACTTGCCGTGCGCGGGGCCAGGGCGTCACCAACCAGATAGACGCCCCGGCGCCTCGTCTGCCCGTAGATGTCGGTCACTGCCTGGTCGTTGCTTAGCCCGACCAGGCTCAGGTCGCGCTTACGTCCACTCATGATTATGGCCAGTTCGCCACCGTGACGGGTGCCATCGGCCAGGGTGGCCGTGACGCCGTGGGTGCCGAGGGCAAGCCGACGCACCGTTGCTCTGGGTACCACCTGGACACCATGGCGCTCGAGGGTGCGCGTCAGATAGCCATCCACTTCAGGGGCGACATGGCTGTGGGGGACCTCTTCCGGAACCAGCCAGGTTACGGTGGCCCCGAGCAGGCTGAGGATCTGGCATGTTTCAAAGCCATCAGCCCCGTCGCCAATGACCAGCGCACTGGCCGGGATGGTAGTCAGTGTCGCCAGCTGGGCATAGGTGCGGATCGCCTCGCCATCACTCGCGAGACCGGACGGCAGTTCAGGCACTGCACCCGTCGCGACCAGCACGGCATCGGCGGCGAGCGTCCGAGGTGCCTCGTCGGTCGTTGCTTCCACCAGCACCTCACCTGGCGCACCAAGGCGGGCGCGGCCCTGGAGTACCTCGACCTCGAGGGTGGCCAGTTCGGCTGCTGTCTGGGCCTGCCAACCGCTGACCGCTTTCGCCGCACGAGCGGCAATCAGCGCCGTATCACGTTCACCATCAGCCACAGCAGCGAGCCAGCTCTGGGTTGCCAGGTAGGGCCATGTCCCGGCAGGCTCAAGGCTCACCAGGGTAACTGTGGCGTGAGAGGCTGCGGCGCGTGCCGCCTCCACGCCGGCCGGGCCGCCCCCGATTACCACCACGCGTGTCATGAGGACCATCCTTCCATAACTTCACGCAACGCCATGTTGCTTCTCTGTTATAGCACAGGATGGTGGAGGCAGGAAAAGAGTGTGCAGATAGTGGCTCAGCGCCCCGGTGCGCCGGACGATGTGGACACCTCACGCTCAAGGAGGGCGACAAGCTCACCCTCGATCTGTTCGGGGGTGTCGGTGGGGGCGAAGCGGCGTACGACCTGCCCATTGCGGTCGATCAGGAACTTGGTGAAGTTCCATTTAATCGACTGGCTGCCCATAAAACCCGGCTGTTCGGCCTTCATGTAGGCGTAAAGCGGGTGTGACTGTGGGCCATTCACATCGATCTTGGCAAAGATCGGGAAGCTGACCCCGTAGTTCATACTGCAGAACTGTTGAATCTCGTCGGGGCTGCCCGGCTCCTGGAAGCCAAACTGGTTACATGGAAAACCAAGGATCACCAGGCCAGCATCCTTATAGCGCCGGTAGAGGCTTTCGAGGCCGCTGTACTGGGGGGTAAAGCCACACTGGCTGGCAACATTGACCACCAGTAACACCTGGCCACGGTAGTCGGCCAGGTTCCTGGGGCTGCCGTCAAGCAGGGTCGCGCTAAAATCGTAGGTGCCCATCGGGCGAACTCCTTTGGACTGGGTGGCTAAATATTGTGCATTTCCTGTGCATTAGTATACCCGATGCGGGCTGCTTTGGCAAATCGTGCTCAGCAGATGCGCGGCAGTTGTTCGCCAATCTGAAGATCAACGACCCGAGTTCCGCCGATGCCGGTACGGGCCACGACTACACCGGGATGCTCGGCGGTGACTTCGCCGATGATGGCTGCCCGTGTGCCGAGCGGGTGCGCCCGGAGTAGCTCCAGCGCCCGTTCGGCGTCTTCACGGGCCACGAAGGCGACCAGTTTGCCCTCGTTGGCTACGTAGAGCGGGTCGAGGCCCAGCAGTTCACAGGCCGCCCGCACAGCCACGGGCACCGGGATGGCCCGTTCCTCGATGCGCACGCCTACCTGCGCAGCGCGGGCGATCTCATTCAGGGTCGAGGCCAGCCCACCGCGGGTCGGGTCACGCAGGGTATGCACTGCGCAGCCACCGGTGATCAACGAGGCGACCATACCATGCAGGGCGGCACTGTCAGAGACGATCGGTGCGCCAAACTCTAACCCTTCACGCACGCTGAGAATGGCAATCCCATGCAGGCCCAGTTCGCCGCTGACGATCACCACATCGCCCGGGCGGGTCTGCTCTGGCCCGATCTTCACCCCAGGTGGTACCAGGCCCAGCCCTGTCGTACTGATAAAGACCCCATCGCCATGGCCACGGTCAACCACTTTGGTATCACCAGTCACCAGGCTGACCCCGGCGCGGCGGGCTGCCTCGCCCATCGTGGCGACGATCATCGCCAGTTGTTCAATCGGCAGCCCCTCTTCAAGGATGAAACTGGCCGTCAGGTAGAGTGGCTGAGCCCCGCTCATCGCCACGTCGTTGATCGTGCCGTTGACGGCCAGGTCGCCGATATTGCCGCCTGGGAAGAAGAGCGGGCGCACGACAAAGGCATCGGTGGAGAGGGCGAGGCGTGCGCCGCCTATTTCCACCACGGCGGCATCGCCCAGTTGCTCAAGCGCGGGATTGCGAAAGGTGGGCAAGAAGAGATGCTGTACCAGTTCGTCCGAGAGCTTGCCGCCACCGCCGTGGCCCATCACAATGGCCGGGTAGCCGCGTAATGGCGGTGGGCAGGCCCAGGCCGTCGGATCAAGTGGCTCACTCATGGGTGACTCCCACCGCCTCAGCGGGTACAAAACGTCCGTACTGGAAATAGGCCGCACAGGCCCCCTCGCTCGAGACCATAGTTGCGCCGAGGGGCGTGCGCGGCGTACACTCTTTACCGAAGGCCGGGCACTGGGTTGGCTTCAGTAAACCCTGGAGCACCTCGCCACTGCGGCAGAGGGTGGACTCGGCGGTCTGGATCTGGCCGACCTGAAAGCGATCTTCGGCATCGAAGAAGCGGTAGCGTTCGCGCAGGCGCCAGCCGCTGGCGGGAATACGCCCGATCCCGCGCCAGGTGCGGTCAGTGACTTCAAAGACCTGGGCGAGTACCTGCTGCGCAGCCTGATTGCCCTCGGGCTGCACGGCGCGGGCATAAGCATTGTCCAGGGCGGCCTGTCCGGCCTCAAGCTGCAGGACGCTGCGGCGGATGCCCTCCAGCACATCAAGCGGCTCGAAGCCGGTCACGACAATTGGCACGCCGTAGCGTTCGACCAGTGGCCCGTACTGCCAGGTGCCCATCACGCTGCAGACGTGACCGGCGGCAAGAAAGGCTTGCACGCGGTGGCGGGGCGCTTCCATAATCGCGCTGATTGCCGGCGGCACCAGCACATGCGAGACGAGCATTGAGAAGTTGCGCAGGCCCAGCCGTTCGGCCTGAAGTACGGCCATCGCATTAGCTGGTGCCGTCGTCTCGAAGCCAATGCCGAAGAAGACCACCTCGCGTTCAGGGCGCTGTTGCGCCAGGCGTACCGCGTCAAGGGGCGAGTAGACGATGCGCACATCACCACCCTGGCTCTTCACGCCAAAGAGATCGCGCCCGCTGCCCGGTACGCGCAACATATCGCCGAAGGAGCAGAAGCTCACCTCGGGGCGGGCGGCGATAGCCAGGGCCTTGTCGATCAACTCAAGCGGTGTCACACAGACCGGGCAGCCGGGGCCGTGGATCAGTTCAATCGCAGGGGGCAGTAACTGATCGATGCCATTGCGAATGATCGAATGGGTCTGTCCACCGCAGACCTCCATAATCGCCCATGGGCGGGTGGTAATGCGGCGGATCTCTTCAAACATCCGCCCGGCCAGTTCAGGATCACGAAACTCGTCGAGATACTTCACGGCGTGGACTCCTCGCCCAGCCCTAGTTCCTCTTCGAGCATCCCCAACTCGTGGAAGAGGGCCAGCGACTCTCTGGCCGAAGCCTCATCAAGTTGGGTGATTGCAAAACCGACGTGGACGATGGCATAATCGCCGACCTGGATCTCCGGCAGATAGGCCAGGCAGACCTCTTTAACAATCCCCTCGAAGTCTACCTGGCCCATGAGAATACCGCCGACATCATTGATGGCGATCACTTTGCCGGGAATACCAAGGCACATCGTGCTGCTCCTTCATTTGCACCGCGTAGGCTGGCTCAATTATACCCTGCGGGATACGCTTATGGGGCATGGGTTGGTTTGGTTGCGTCTGACTGATGTGCTGGATCATTCAAGCAGAAAAAAGCTGCAACAGGTAGGGCCGCTTCATGGTACTATTTGCAGAGACTATGGTTGGTGTGAATGGTTGGATCTGTCAGAGCATGGGTGCTCCACATTACACCAGCCCCGCTTTGCCGTTTGGAGAGAGTGCCACCGTGAAGCCACGTCTGAAAATTGCTATGCTCGCTTCGGAGTGTTTTCCTTTTGCCAAGGTCGGTGGGCTGGCCGATGTTGTTGGCGGCCTGGCCCGGGCTTTACATAAAGCTGGTCATGAGGTGATCGTCATCTTGCCGCGTTATGCCTCGCTCAACCTGGGTTCGGCAGAGTTGCGTCCGGCGATCAGCCCCATCGGCGTCTGGATGGGTGACCGTGAAGAGTGGGGGTCGGCCCATGTGCTTGATTATGACGGCATGCCGGTCTACCTGATCGAGTTTGATTACTATTTTGGGCGCTTCGGCCTCTACAACGATGCCGAGTTTCGTGACTATGGCGACAATGGACGGCGTTTCGGCTTCTTTACCCGCGCTGCACTGCAACTTTGCCGCGACCTCGGCTTTGCCCCCGATATTGTGCATGCCCATGATTGGCAGACGGCCCTGGCCCCGGCCTATCTCAAGATCTGGCATTGGGACGACCCACTGCTTGGTGGGGCGGCGAGTGTGCTGACTATTCACAACCTGGCTCACCAGGGCCGCTTTCCATCCGGTGATTATGGCTACCTTGGTCTGCAATGGGGCAACTTTACGACCGATAAATTTGAGGAGTTCGGCGGCATCAATTTCCTTAAAGGTGGCATCGCCTATGCGGACATTGTTACTACCGTCAGCCCTAACTATGCCCGCGAGACCCTTGGCGCGGCCTCGGATGGTTTTGCACCATTTCTCTTGCGCAAGGGCGAGCACTACCTTGGCATCGTGAATGGAGTCGACTATGACCACTGGAATCCTGCCGTTGATCTGCTGATCCCGGCTCGTTTCATGCCCGACGACCTGAGTGGTAAGGCTGCCTGCAAGCGTGAGTTGCAGCGACGGCTGAACCTTGATCTCGACCCGGCCATTCCTCTGGTTGGTGTTGTCAGCCGGCTTGTTCACCAGAAGGGACTCGACCTGCTGGCCGAAACCATCGAGCCGATCGTGCGCGACATGCAGGTGCAGTTTGCCCTGCTGGGTGCCGGCGAAAAGTGGATGGAGTGGTATTTCGGCCCCCTGCCGGGCAGCTATCCGGGGCGCGTCGGTAGCTTTATCGGCTATAACGAAGAACTGGCCCACTGGATTGTCGCTGGCTCCGATTTCTTCCTGATGCCTTCCTACTTCGAGCCCTGTGGCCTTAACCAGATCTACGCCCTCAAGTATGGCACCCTGCCGATTGTGCGCGCCACCGGCGGCCTTGACGATACCGTTGAGCAGTACAACGAAGCTGACGGCAGCGGCACGGGCTTTAAGTTTTGGGAACCTAACTCGGTTGCCCTCTACAACTCGGTGGGCTGGGCCGTCAGCACCTATTATGATCGCCCGACCCAGATGCAGCAGCTGATTACACAGGCCATGGCGCAGGACTTCTCCTGGGAACGTCAGGCTGAGGCTTACCTCGAGACGTATGCCCAGGCGATCGCGATCCACAAGCGCCTCTAGGATCAACTCCCTGGTTTCGGTACCGCTTCAGGCTGGAGTGTGGCCGCGATGGGTAATCCAACCGAGCTCTATCTACCACTCTTGACCCACGCTGACCCCGACGTCCGCCGGCATAGCGTCACTCTCCTGCTTGCTACCTATGGTGAGCGCGGGCTGACCTACCTGCGCCGCCTGCTCGACGACCCTTCGCCAGCTGTGCGTACCGATGCCCGCAACGCCCTGCTGGCGGTGTCCGAAGTGAGCGATCTGAATGTCGAGTTGCGGCCCTTCCGTGGTGTCTATGTGCGCTGCCTGGGTGATTTCCGGATCTTTATCAACAGCTATGAACTCCAGCCGGGT
Organism: uncultured Chloroflexaceae bacterium; assembly: GCA_964592425.1. Lineage (GTDB taxonomy): Bacteria > Chloroflexota > Chloroflexia > Chloroflexales > Chloroflexaceae > Viridilinea. The sequence continues at coordinate 148,706 of CAZQCG010000002.1, read as the reverse complement.
GACTGGGGCAGCGATGATGGGGGGCGCGCCGGGGGGCGAAAAGTGCAGGGCCTGCTGGCCTTCCTCGTCCACTGTGGCCACCAGGGCGCTACCCGCGCTGAGATTGCCACTGCTGTTTGGGAGAACAGTGTCAGCCCGGTCAGTATCTCGCGCACCCTGGGAGCCCTACGTGATACCTTCACCCGCTTTGGTTCCACCGATCTGACCAGCCAGCTGTTGTTGATCAATCGTGAACGGGTGGTGCTGAACCCTTCCGCCTATCTCTCTGACGCCGACCATTTTGAGCGCACCTTCGACCTGGCCTGCCAGCGTGAGAATGAAGATGATCTCAGTGCGGCCCAGCCCCTCTATCACCAGGTTATCGCGCTCTACGATGGCCCGTATATGGAACGGGTGCCTTGTGGTACGGACTGGGGCCAGGATCGGCGTGAACGGATCGCTAGCGCCTACCTGATCGCCGCCGAGCGTCTCGCCGAACATGCCTATGAGCATCATAGTGACCGGCTCTGCCTCGCAATCTGCCAGCGGGCTCTGAGCCTTGACCCGACTGACGAAGACTTGACGATCTGGCTGCTGCGTGCCTATATCCGCCAAGGTCTCTGGGTTGATGCTGAACGGGCCTTTCGTCGTTACCTGGAGGTGAATGGGCTTAATCCACGCGATGATCCGCAAAATGAAGTGGTGCATATCTACTGGCACTTGCAGGGCAAAGCAAGCCTGGTCGCTCCTTAGCCAGTTGACGCCTGGCCAGAGGGCGGTATCATAGATAAGCCCTTGATACTGGATGACTGCAATGTAGGAGGCCCTATGACCCCTCAGCAGCAGGCGATGCTCCGCCTGCGCGAGTTGCTTGGTGACCCTGGCTCGGATCCGGCCGAGATCGGGGCGACCTATGTTGCCGCGCTCAGCGAACAGTTGCTCAGTTTTGCCCGTCAGGCTGCCGGCCGTGACGGGGCCGGTCTGGTCGAGATCGATCTGCGCGGGATTGATCTGCGCACGGCTACCGGTACTGCCCCCATCGCCTACTATCCTGCCGATGCTGGTTCAGACGAGTGGCCCCCGAACCTCGACGAGGTTCTGAACGACTATGATCTCAAGCGCGAAGCGGTTGTGCTACTCTTTCAGGATCGCGTCGGGCCGCAGATCTTCGTGCTTGAGTGACCGCAGGCGTGTGTGCTCAGCGCCCCAGGATGCGGCGCGCCAGGGCCAGATCCTCTGCCCCGATCCCACCAACGGCCCACAGGGCCAGCAGATAGGCTGGCGCTGCCAGCAGCGTCGCCGCCAGACTGCCCGGCCAATCGGCGATCAGCGCCTTGATGGCTAGCATCAGGCTGCCCATTACAAGTGCTGCCAGCGCCGGACGCCAGCTCAAGCTCATTAGCCGGGGCGGTAAGCCCTCGCTGTGCAGCAAGGGCCGGAAGACCAGGTAGAGCACTAACTCTGAGAGGACGGTGATTACGGCGGCTGTGTAGAGTGTCCAGATCGGTTGGCCAAAGACTTGCACCACCAGCGCGGTTGCCACCAGGTTGGCCCCCAAGTTGCTGAGCGCACCGATCACAAAGGCCCGCGTAATGGCGTGCTGGCGGTCAAGGGCGATCAAGGCGTACTGCAACAGCCCGTTGGCGAAGGAGAGCGGCAGAAACCAGGCCAGGATTGCCAGCACAGTGACGGCTGCCTGGTAGTCGCCAAATTGCGAGCGGGTGAAGAGGCGCACCAGTTCGTGGGCTAGCAGGGTCAGGCCCATCGCCAGTGGAAAGGCCAGGCTTAGCAAAAGTTGGAGGGTACGCTGCTGGGCCGTCGCAAAAGCTGCCCGGTCGGCTCCGGCCCGCCGGGCCAGGAGCGGGAAGACCGCAAAGGTCACTGCTGGCGGCACAATCATAGCGATGCCCAGGATCGTGTAGGCCAGGTTGTACTGGCCTACCAGCCTCTCGGCTGCCGCGCCGGTAAAGGCGCGCACGATAAAGACATCGAAGCGAAAGAAGATTGCGCTCAGTAGATTGTTGAGCATCAGCGGGAGGGCCAGGGGGAGCGTTGCCCAGAGGGCGGCCTGGTCCCAATTCAGGCTGGGCGCAAAGAAAGCACGGCGCTGCAGGAGCAAGAAGATCAGCGCGGTGATCGAACTGACCGCCACCGCCGACCAGGCCAGGCCAAGAATGCTCGGGGCGAGCAGGATTACGGCAATGCGCGCCAGGAAGCTCAGGGTCGCCGTGACCAGTTCGAGTAAGGCTGGCACCTCCATACGCTCGCTGGCATTGTAGAGCGCGGTCACCGCACCAGAGTAGGCTCCCGGCACCAGGGTCAGCATCAGGATCAGGATGGCGGTGCTGCCTTCACTCGACAGGGGTTGGCCAATCAAGCCGAAGGCGGCAATTGTCAGCAAGGCTACCGGTAAGGCACCAGCCACAATCAAGAGCAGGCGCAGCGTCATCGTCACGCCGAAGAGTCGCTGGGCCGCGCCGGGTTCACGGGCTACCTCGCGAGTGAGCAGCACGCCCAGGCCAAACTCGGTGAAGATGGCCAGATATTGGCTGACTAGCAATGCGGCGAAGGTATAGTCGCCGAAGCGGGCCACATTGAGCGTGCCAGCCAGCAGAAAGAAGACCACCATATCGAGACCGCGCACGAGCAGGCGCAGTCCGAAGGTGACCGCACTGTTTTTGAAGACCCGCCGCGCCGCATTGGCCGGGTCGTCGCGATAGAAGTGACGCCAGAGCAGTGCAGCCAGCCCGGTTAATCCCAGAAGGGCCGTCAGGCCAGTAGCCAGCCAGATCAGCGATGGCACAGGTGGTTCCAGTGACGAGTGATGAGTGACAAGTGACGAATCATCGATCAGGGCTCAGCCTTGAGTTGACTACGGCGTCCATCGCTGAACCATTCAAGCTGCCCGTCGGCCTGAGGATGGTAGATCTGGGGGGCGTAATGCCGCCGGTCGGCATAGCTGAGCAGGGCCGGGCTGGGGGCCTCGTAGGTGGGGCTGAAGACGATGGCTTGCGGCCTGAGTGCCGCGATGGTCGGCGTAGCCAGTTCACGCTGCCAGGGGTAGAGGAGCAGGTCGAGGGGCTTGGTAGCGGCCTGGAGGGCGGCCTGATCGCCAGCAGGGCCACCTGTATGCCAGAGCACATGGGTGGCACCGTAGCTCAGCAGAAGCACCGTGCCGGCATCGTCACCCGAGTTGGCGGCCAGAACGGTCAACCATGCCCCGTCTAGTTCAAGCTGCTGGCCGGATTGCAGCGGACGCACCTGTCCGCTACTCGCCGCAACCAGCCGGTGCCACTCGCCAGCTATACCCTGCTGGCCAAGGGCCGGATCGACCAGCAACAGATCGGCATGGTAACGACTCAGGGCCGCCACCTGGCCAGCCAGGCCCTGGCCTGGGCCAGAACTGAGCACCGCGGCCCGCAGTTTCCGCTGCCAGAAGGGCATCAGGCGGCCAAGCAGCATGGGCAGTTGAACCGGGTCGTTGCCGCCGTCGATCAGCACATATGCCCCACGTGGGGTGCGAATCAGGGCCGCATCGCCGGACGTCTTCAGGATGTAGAGGTGCAACAGGCCATCGGGTCGCTGTATCCAGGCGATCAGTCCAAGCAGCAGCAGGCATATGCTAGGCAGCAGCAAGCGCTGCCAACGGGCCGGGGTTTTTGCCTCAGACATCGGAACGCCTCCACAATCACATCGATGTGTGATCTCTACCAGCAGAGGCGTTCTCTGCGATACGTTCTTTCGTCTACCCGGCGAGGGCAACCACCTCGATCTCGATGCGGGCATCACGAGGCAGACGAGCCACCTGCACGGTCGAACGTGCCGGTGGACGACTAGGGAAGAACTCGGCGTAGGCCGTATTCATCGGCTGGAAGTCATCCATATCGGCGAGAAAGACGGTGACTTTGAGCACCTGCCCAAGCCCGCTGCCAGCAGCAGCGAGTACTGCCTCAAGATTGGCGAAGATCTGGCGCGTCATCGCACCAATATCTTCGCTGATCATCTGGCCGGTAGCAGGATCGATCGGGAGTTGGCCGGAGACAAAGACAAGCCCACCGCCAACAACCGCCTGTGAGTAGGGGCCAATTGCCTTGGGTGCATCCTCGGTGCTGACGATAGTACGCAACATACTGACCTCCTTGGTGTGAGCAAGCAAGCCTATTATAGCAGCGGAATCGCTCAAATCGCTACCACGCGGTGTCAAGGTTCGCTTCTGGTCTCGAAGTTAGTTCTGCTTCACAGCTGACGTAGGTTCATAGCGCACACCGGGATGATCGTGGTCGCGCAGACGCCATGTGCCGGGCGCATGGGGGAGGCAGATCACCGCCAGTTGCCCGCTGCTGCCTAGTTCGTGGGCCTGTTTGGCATCAGCCATCCAGACACTGCCGATCACGGTGTAGCGTGGGGCGATCGGGATTGCGCAGTCAAGGTACGTGCCGGTTTCATCGTCACGCAGCCCCAGCACATAGCCAGTCACCGACAGTCCATCGTGCAGTAACAGGTAGTCCTCACGCACGCTGCGGCTGAGCTGTATCAGTGGGCCGTACAGGCGCCCGGTCAGCATCAGGCTAAGCACCAGACCCGCCAGTAGTACCTGTCCCAGGCTGGCCAGCACCAGTGCCGCCAGCACGGTTCCTAATACGAGCGGGTCAAGGTAGGTGCGGATGGGCTGTTCAAGGAGGTATGCACCGATCAGGTTTAGGAGAAAGGGTGTGGGCAGCTTCCGTGGTGGTTGCTGCTCAAGCACGCTCGGCTCAACCAGATCGAACAAAACAGGCACAGGCGGCTCCTATCCAGGCGAACTCCTACGGGCTATTGTAGGATCGCCACCTGGATCGTGCAAACCAGCCCATAGCTCAGCGGGTAGCCAGCAGATAGCCAATCAGCAGCAACAACTGCCAGAGCACAGGCAGCAGCCCACCGAGCAGAGCCAGGCTCCCGCGCCAATCGTAGAGTTGCTCGCAGATGCCTCTGGTGAGCCAGTAGGCCCACGCAACAGCGCCGCCCCAGGCCAGGATGGGGAGGAGTGGCAGGCGTACGATCTCGCAGAGCAGTGCGGCAAGTAGCGGCAGTACCCGTGGGAGTTGGCTGAGTGGGTAGAGGTAGAGTGCTCGGTAGCCCTCTTCTCCATTCCCGGTTTTGTCGTCCAGCAGGCTCAGGCTGAGACTCACCAGGGGCCACTCAAGCAGCCCGAGCAGCCACAGGCCCAGCCCGGTGACGAGCAGGCCCATACTGGGCGGGTTGTCACTCAGCAGGCCTTGGCTCAGCAGCAGCAAGGCTGGCAGCAGCGCCAGGACAACACTCGGTCCGGCCGCAGCCAACGCACGGCGCGCTAGCAGCGCTGTCGTTTCCGGGTCGAGGCGGGCCGCATCAGCCAGGGCCGCCTGGGCCGATCGGCGGCGCAGAGCCAGCCAGAAGAGCCACGAGTGGGCCTCTTGCTGCAGAATTGGCGGACGATCCTCATGCTCAAGGGGGATGATCCGATTGAGCGTGTACTGCATCAAGAGCTGGAAATTGCTGATCGCTGAGGTGATCAGCAAGCCCGGAACGCGGCTCCCGTCATAGAGTAGGCTCGAAAGGCGCTGGTAGTTCGGTAGGGTGGGCGACTGCAGCAGCAGGATCTGGTGCTCATCGCTGATCTCGGTGGCCCGCAAGGCTTGTACCTGCGCCCAGGGAATGACCCGCCAGCCGCCACCGCTCGCTGTGCGTACAGCCAGACCCTCGTTGCGCGACTCGATGGCAGGTAAGGCTGCCCGCAGCCAGAGCAGGGCTGGCACACCGATCAGCAGCATCAGGTGGGCGGCAAGCAGAATCCACCAGGGTGCTGGCAGATCTGGGCGATCCGGCACGCCCATCAATGGTACGCCGCGGGTTGCATAGGCCTGAAAGAGCTCGAAGTAGACCGGGTCGCGGGCCGTCAAGTTAAAAGGGGGGATCGGGCGTAGGCTGGGGAGACTAAGTGCGAGAAAGCGCACCCAGTAAGCCAGGTAGCTGAAGACCAGCACCGCCGCCAGGAGAAAGTTCACTCCGCTGATCAGCAGGTTGATGCGCGGCGGGTAGACGGCCCGCACAGGGTCACCTTCACGTGCCAGTGGGCTCGATGCGGGCAGGTCACGTTCCTGGCGTGTCTGCCGGCTGAAAAAGGCACCTGGGCTGAGCAGCAGGCTAAAGAAGGCTGACGGCTCATCTTCACGCACCTGTACCGGGCGAACTCCTTCGAGTACCCGTGTTGTACGTTCGCTCTGGCTGATCATCGTCTGGAGCAGCTGGTCGAACTGGTTGATCTTGGAGGTAATGTAGAAGCCGCGGCGTGGGCCGGCACCATAGACCAGGCTATAGATGTGATGCCATGCCGTCAGCCGAGCGGGGGTGCTCTCTACGAGCAACACAAAGTGTTCATCGGCGGCATCACTGGTGGCGCGAATAACCCGCAACTCTTCCCAGCGCAGCGGTAACCACGAACCGGCAAACTCGACGAGAAGGCCGATATCGCTGGTACGAATGGCCGGTAGGGTGTTCCGTAGCATCAGTGCGCTGAACAGGGCGGTAGCTGTGAAGCCAAGTGGCAGCAACAGTTTGACCAGCAGTTCACTTATGCTGCTCACTGGTGGGCCACTTATGTTTTCGATCCAGCTAACAAGCAGCTGCAGGGGTGGCCACAGCATAGCCGGTAGGGCTGGATGCCCAAGCAGATCCCAGACACCGCTAAGGAAGACGATGCCAAGGTTAGCGATGGCGAGGGCCACCAGCAGCGCGGCAAGGCCAGCAATCGTGCCGGTCATTGGGCGAGGATAACGATGGTAGCTCTCGGCAAGGCGCATCGAGCCTCCCGGGTTTAGACGCCGTCAGTCTCGTCTGGGCCAGCCTGGAGTTGCTGGACGCGTAGTTCAGCTTCGTCAAGCAGGCGTTGACAGGCGGCGGCAAGTTTGACCCCCTGCTCATAGAGGGCAAGCGACTCGGCAAGGGGTAATTCACCCTGCTCAAGGTTGGCTACCACTTGTTGCAGGCGGGCATAGAGTGTTTCGTAGGTCTCGACGGGGGTCGGGCCAGTCATGAGCCATCCTCCTGTGACGGGCTGACGGTTGCGCCAAGCTCGCCATCGCGCAGCGTAATCCGTAGTTGGCTTGTCGGAGGCACCTGGGTCGGTGTGGTGACCACCAGTCCATCTTCGGTGCGCCGCACTACGGCATACCCGCGGGCCAGGGTTGCGCGGGGGCTGAGGGTACGCAGACGTCCGACCAGGCCCGCCAGATCGGCCTGTCGTAGCTCATCAGCCCCGCTGACAGCCCGTACCAGGCGTCGTGAGAGTTCATCGATCTGCTGGCGGTCACGGGCGAGACGGCGTGACGGGGCATGGCGGCTGGTGCTGCGCAACGCCTGGGCCAGATCGCTCCGGCGGCTGGCGAGGATCGCACCAAGCAGCCCATCCAGGCTGTCCCGCAGGTAGGCGCAACGTTCGCTCAGTTCGGCCAACTCGGGCACCGCCAGTTCAGCCGCCGCCGAAGGGGTTGGGGCACGCAGATCGGCCACATAGTCGACGATGGTCGTATCAGTTTCGTGGCCAACCCCAGTGATCAGCGGTACCGGGCTACCATAAACCGCTCGGGCCACCTGTTCATCGTTAAAGGCCCACAGATCCTCCAGCGAGCCACCGCCACGGGCCAGGATTACCAGGTCAACCTTGCTGGCATAGATCTGCCTGAGTGCGGCGACAATACTGGCCGGGGCACGCTCGCCCTGTACCAGGCAGGGCACCACGAGTACCTCAACCAGTGGGCAGCGCCGTTCCAGGATGCTGAGGAGATCCTGGAGGGCTGCACCGCCAGGGGCTGTCACAATCCCGATCCGCCGGGGCAAGGCTGGCAGGGGTCGCTTACGTTCAACGGCAAAGAGCCCTTCGGTGGCCAGGCGTTCTTTCAGTTCCTCGAAGCGTGCGTTGAGCAGACCGATTCCGGCGGGCACAAAGAGATCGATATAGAGCTGCAGATCGCCGCGGGGGGCATAGAAGGCCAGGCGTCCATGGGCCAGCACCAGATCGCCCGCACGGGGCAACTCGCTCATACGAACTGCTGAACTGCGCCACATTACCCCACGCAGCATTGTACCCTCGTCCTTCAAACTGAAGTAACAGTGGCCTGAGGGTGCGTGGCGTTTGAACTCGGACAACTCGCCCTGTACCCAGAGATCGGCAAAAGGCGGGCTTGCCTCAAGCAACTCGCTCAGGTAGGACGTCAGTTCAGAGACAGAGAGGGCCTGGTACATAAGAGGGCGTGAGGTGTGCAGATGGGGGGAGGGGCGTCCAGGTCAGTCCGGACGCCCCGGCGTTTACATCGCACGCCTCAGAGGGGCTCGATCACCATGAGTGCCTGGCCGTACTCGACGGGCTGGCCATTTTTGACCAGGAGGCGCACCACACGCCCGGCCACATCGGTCTCGATCTCGTTCATCATCTTCATTGCTTCGATGATGCCGATCGAATCGCCGATGCGTACCTCGTCACCCTCTTGCACAAAGGGCGGATCTTTGGGCGAAGGGGCCGAATAGAAGGTCCCGACCATCGGTGCGGTGATCGTGTGGCCGGCAGGCAGCTCAACCGGTGGGCCTTCAGGGGCCGGGGCCGGTGCGTAGAGCGGCTGTATCGGCGCACTGGGGATTGGCGCAGAAGCCATCGGGTGTTGCGCCATCGGTGCCATCGCCATCGGGTGTACGGTGGTGATCATTGGCCCGCGCTTGACGTGCAGCTTGGTCTCACCCTGCTCAATCAGGATCTCGGTGATGTCACTATCGCCGATCAGACGTAGCAGCTCGCGTACGGCGCTGAGCCCAAACACGTCGGCGCTGGTCTCGGGGGTATCCGCTGTCGTGTCGCTCATAGCTTGCCCGGAGCCTCCATCATCGCTGAAACACGCCTATTGTAGCACAACTTGGCCGACGTGCAGTGATGGCTCCTGAAGTCCATAAGTGAACAGCGCGTCACTCGTAATGGTGTGCTCTTTCCCAGCATTGACGGTCTCCCTGTGATATGCTACTCTGTATACAATCAAGTGATGAATTACACAAGATTTAGGCTGACCGCCCAACGACCACGCAAGGAGTCTTTATATGTTGCGCAAGAATGTCGGTACGACTGATCGTGACATCCGTCTGGTACTTGCCGCACTCTTTGGTCTGATCGGCCTGTTTACGCCCTTCGGCGGCCCCTGGCAGATCATTCCTGTTATCCTGGCGGTCGTGATGCTAGTGACCTCGGCAAGCGCTTTTTGTCCGCTCTATGCCATCTTCGGCATCAATACCTGTCGCCCGAAGCAGCAGCCCTCGAAGGTTGAAACTGAAGGTTAAGGGTGCTCCCTGCAAGCGCTGTCGTACTGGCGGGTGGCCAGAGTCGGCGTATGGGTCAGGATAAGCGTCGACTCCGGCTCTGGGGTTCTGAGGGGCCAACCCTGCTTGAGCGCACGCTTACTCTGGCGAGTTCTCTCTGCCCCGATCTCGTGGTCGTGCTCAATGATGCCGCAGCCTGGCCTGGACTGCCCGGTCGGCTGGTGGCCGACCAGTACGCCGATGCTGGCGTACTTGGTGCGCTCTACACCGGGCTGCTCGCAGCGACAGAGCCCTATGCGCTCGTGCTGGCCGCCGATCTGCCCTGCCTGAGCCTCCCGCTCCTGACGGCAATGCTGGCCTTGCCCCGCGACTACGATGTGCTGGTGCCGCACTCACCCTGGCCTGTGGATCGGCGCAACCATCGTGGCCTTGAGCCGTTGCATGCCGTCTACAGCCGGCACTGTTGTGATGTGCTGCGTGCGGCCCTCAACCAGGGTGAACGCCAGGTCGTTGCCTGCTTTGCCCAGCTACGTCTACGCCTGCTTGAGCCCGCTTTCCTCGCCACCTACGACCCTCACGAGCAGGCACTCCTCAACCTCAACACCCCTGCGCAGCTGGCTGAGGTGCTCTCCTGCTGTCGGCTAACGCATAGTTCAGCATCGACCAGGTGAACTGGCGCATGCTTCTCCGCTTCCATTGCCCTCGACAAGCTCTTCGGACAGCGGATCGAGGTGTGCGATCCGTAGCTTTGCCCATTGAGAGTCACTCACGCCCGGCCCGGTGCCGGGCGCTTTGGATGCTTTGTCGCCTATAACAACACCACTTTGGCCCGCAGCGCGGGATCGAGTGTGCTGGTGGCGTTGCGTGTGTCAACCACCCCTGGGGCTAGTTCAACGATGCGCTGGTAGGGGAAACTGCTGTGGTTGGTGATAATCACGGCGCAGTCACAGCTGGCCAGCAGGTCGTCGCTGAGTGGCGTGGTCTGGTAGACATGGCCGCTGTGGGTCTCAAACTGCGTAACATGTGGGTCGCAGGTGATCACATGCGCTCCATCAGCCTCAAGTAGGTCGATCACCTTGAAGGCGGGTGACTCGCGGTAGTCGTCTACGTCGGGCTTGTAGGCTACCCCTAGCAGCACGACGGTTGAGCCATTGATGGCCTTGCGCTGGCGGTTGAGTACGCGCGCTACCAGATCATGCACATGGCGCGGCATCTGCGTATTGATCTCGCCGGCCAGCTCGATAAAGCGTGTCGTCAGGTCGTAGGCACGGGCTTTCCAGGTCAGGTAGAAGGGGTCGATCGGGATGCAATGGCCGCCGAGCCCTGGCCCTGGGGTAAACTTCATAAAGCCATAGGGCTTGGTTGCCGCCGCTTCGATTACCTCCCACACATCAAGATCCATCCGGTCGCAGAGGAGCGCCAGTTCGTTGACCAGGGCAATATTGACGGCGCGAAAGATATTCTCAAACAGCTTGGTCAGTTCGGCTACGTCCGGCGAGGAGACCGGCACAATCCGGCTGGTGATCCGGCTGTAGAAGGCGCTGGCCAGCGCCGTGCAGGCAGGGCTGCTCCCGCCAACCACCTTGGGCGTATTCTCAACGCCGAAGCCCTTGCTGTTGGTCTGACCAGGGTCGATCCGCTCGGGTGAGAAGGCCAAAAAGCAATCCTGTCCGACCTGCAAACCACCTGCTTCGAGTTGCGGTTGCACGACCTCACGAGTGGTGCCGGGGTAGGTCGTACTCTCAAGGATGACCAGTTGGCCGGGACGCAGGCTGCGAGCAATCGCTGTACTGGCTGCTTCGATATAGCTCAGGTCGGGATCACGGGTCTGGTTAAGCGGCGTTGGGACACAGATTACCAGGATGTCGCATGCGGCCATCCGTTCAAAGGCGCTGCTCGCCTCGAGCCGCCCTGCGGCCCGTACCTCACTCAGGGCTGCGCTGCTCACATCACCGATATAGCTCTCGCTGGCGTTGATCCGTGCCACTCGCTCGGCCAGGTTATCAAAGCCGATCACCTGATAGCCCTGCCTGGCTGCGCGCACCGCCAGGGGCATGCCCACGTAGCCCATCCCAATCACCCCAACGACTGCTGTTCGCTCCTCGATCCGTTGGTGCAGAACCGCCTCGTAGCTCATAGCTCTTTTTACCTTGCATTGAGTAGTGCGTAAAGCAAAATACCTTGCACATAAGCTCTTCGCACCCAGAGATCTTCTGTCTGCCCTTAAAGGGGGATGCGCGGGAAGCAGATTCCTGCGCCTATCCTCGAAGCGGGCCTATTGTACCGCAGTCTGAACACACGATGACTAGCTCTGCTCTGTGCAGATCAGTCGGCTCGTGGTAGCATAGAATAACGACCCTGTTGAGCAGAAAGGCTGTTGTTATGGCTTACGCCGCTCTGATCGGCGCTGAAGTGAAGCGGCGTGAAGATCCGCGCCTGATTCGCGGTGCCGGCTCCTATGTCGGCGATCTGGCCTTCCCCGGTATGCTGCACGTCAGCCTTGTGCGCTGCCCCTATGCCCATGCGGCTGTCGGTGCCATCGATGCCACTGAGGCCCTGGCCCTGCCGGGGGTCGTAGCAGTCGTCAGTGGGCGTGATCTGATCGACACCTACGAGCCGTTGCCCCTGGCCAGTTCTGGCGAAGGCGGTGGCGGGGCTAAAAGCTACGCCGGGCGCGTTAGGCCCATCCTGGCCGTCGAGCGTGCCCGCCACGCCGGTGAGGCCGTTGTCGCGGTAGTGGCGACCAGCCCCACCGCCGCCGCCGATGGCGCCCAACTTGTTCAGGTTGACTATGATCCCCTCCCCGCCGTGGCTGATCCGCTCCAGGCGGCTGCATCCGGGGCCCCTCTGGTCTTCGCCGACTTGCCTGACAATATCGACCATCGGCGGCGTCGCCAGCGTGGTGAGGTCGAGGCCGCCTTTGCCGCCGCCCATAAGGTCGTGCGCCAGCGCCTCGTCAGCCAGCGCCTCTTCGGCTTCCCCCTTGAGGGCCGCGCCGTGCTGGCCATGCCCGACTATGCCTCGGGTGGCCTGACTGTCTATACCAGTACGCAGACCCCGCACCAGATCCGCTCCGATCTGGCCAAAGTGCTGCGCCTTGGCGAGAACCAGGTGCGGGTGATTGCGCCTGATGTTGGTGGTGGCTTTGGGGTCAAGATTGGCATCTATCCTGAAGAGGCCCTCTGTGGTGCGCTCGCCCTGCGCCTGAAGGCCCCGGTACGCTGGGTCGAAGGACGCCTCGAACATGTCCTGGCTACCACCCACGGACGCGCCCAGGTCTGTGAAATGGAAGCAGCCGTGCAGGCCGATGGCACGATTACAGCTCTGCGTATGCGCATCACTGCCGACCTTGGGGCCTACCCGCTTGCCCCCGGCCTGCCCGACCTGACCACCGCTATGGCTATCGGGGTCTACAGGATTCCCCATGTCGATCTCGAAGCCACCTGCGTCTACACCAACACCACCCCGGTAGCTGCCTACCGCGGTGCCGGACGCCCCGAGGCGGCTTACTATATCGAGCGCCTGGTCGATTGTGTTGCGCTCGAGTTGGGTCTCGAGCCGGCGGAGGTACGTCGTACCAATTTTATTCCACCCGAGGCTTTTCCCTACAAGACCCCCACCGGCCTGACCTACGACAGCGGCGAGTATGACCGTGCCCTCAGCAGGGTGCTAGATCTAAGCCGTTATAGTGCGTTGCGGCAGGAGCAGGCTGCGCGGCGCAAAACGCAAGCCGCTGGCGAACCCGCTCACGCTATGACGCCCCTGCTGGGTATCGGCATGGCCTGCTACGTCGAAATGTGCGGCTTTGGCCCCTATGAGAGTGCCCAGATCAAGGTCGAGCCAAGTGGCACGGTAACGATCAGCACGGGCATCTCGCCCCACGGCCAGGGCACTGGCACCACCTTTGCCCAGATTGTCGCTGACCAGATCGGAGCCGACTTTGAGCGGATCGTCTTTCGCTCGGGTGATACTGCGACGACGCCTATGGGCATCGGCACTATGGGCTCACGCTCACTGGCGGTTGGTGGAGGGGCCTTGATGCGGGCTGCTGCCAAAGTGCGGGCCAAGGCCAGCCAGTTGGCCGCCTACCTGCTCGAGGTTACCCCTGAGGAGATTGAATTGATTGAAGGGCGCTACTGCGAACGCGCCAACCCACACAACAGCCTCAGCCTGGCTGAGCTTGCCCGGCGTGCCTACTCAAGCAAACTGCCAGCTGATCTTGATCCAGGGCTTGAGGCGACCGACTACTTCCGCCCGTCGGAGTTGATCTACCCCTTTGGTGCCCATATCGCCGTGGTCGAGGTTGATGTAGAGACCGGGGTGGTGCGCCTGCGCGACTACTTCGCGGTTGACGACTGTGGCCCACGCATCAGCCCGCTGATTGTGACTGGCCAGATTCATGGTGGGCTCGCCCAGGGCATTGCCCAGGCCCTGCTTGAAGAGGTCGTCTATGATCCAGGTGGCCAGCTTATCTCCGGCTCGCTGATGGACTATGCCCTGCCACGCGCCGACAGCTTTCCGCCCTTTACCCTGGGTCAGACCGAGACGCCGACGCACCTCAACCCACTGGGTGTCAAGGGCATCGGTGAAGCGGCCACCATCGGTTCGACCCCCGCTGTGGCCAATGCCGTGATCGATGCCCTGGCCCACCTTGGTATTCGCCATATCGACCTGCCCCTGCGCCCCGAGAAGATCTGGCAGGCCCTTAACAGCGTTTGATCTCACTCTCCCAGGCCATGCCGACGCGCCCAGAGGGCGGCCTGCGTGCGGTCACGCACATCAAGCTTGCTCAGAATATTGCTGATATGGTTCTTCACCGTGCCGACGCTGATTGCCAGGGTCAGGCTGATCTCCTGGTTGGCCCGGCCCTCGGCCAGCATCGCCAAAATCACCCGCTCGCGTTCAGTGAGCAGGGCCATCCGTTCAGGTTGGCGAACCGGGGCTGAGGGCACTGCGGGTTGGCCTGCACCCGCCAGGCCCCGCAAGTGCGGCAGCATCTGGGCCGTGATCTCCGGGTGGAGCAAAGCAGCGCCGCCTGCCACCGTGCGCACGGCCTCGGCCAGGGCGCGGTGATCCATATCCTTCAGCAGGTAGCCCCGTGCGCCAGCCTCCAGCCCCTTAAAGACATATTCGTCTTCGCGGAAGGTGGTCAGAATGATTACCGCTGGGCGTGGCCCTGCCTTGACCAGGCGTCGGGTCGCCTCAACCCCGTCGAGCACCGGCATCATCAGATCCATTAGCACCACATCCGGATCCAGGGTCGCAACCAGGGCCAGAGCCTCTTCGCCATTGCTGGCCTGCCCGACCACTTCGATGTCAGGCTTACGTGCCAGTAGTGCGGCGATGCCGTTGCGAATCAGCGCATGGTCATCGACGATCAGCACGCGGATTTTCATGGATGTGCTTTCAGCGGAGATGCCATCCCTCATCTCTGGCACCCAGCGGCAGGGCTGCCTGCAGGCACCATCCACCACTGCTGATGAAGCCAGCTTCGATTGTACCTCCTACGCCCTGCACACGCTCACGTAGCCCAAGCAGGCCGAAACCGCTGCTCAATGCACCAGGGCATTGCGTTGGGCCATCGTTCTGTACACGAACGCAGACCATGACGCTATCAGCCACGACCTCCAGCATAATTCGGGCTGGTCGGGCATGCTTACAGGCGTTGGTCAGACCCTCCTGCGCAGTACGGTAGATCGCCATACGTAGTGCCGACGGCAGTTCGCTCAGTTCTCCCGCCATGCGTAGATCAACCGGCAGCGCTGTACGAGCGGCGAGCTCACGTAGAGCTGCCGGCAGGTCTTCGCAACCCGGCGGTAGTTCGGCATCAGCCACCGCCTGCACCGCAGCCCACGCTGTGCGCAATAGCTCGCGGCTACCCTGTAGTTGGGCCAGGGCTGCATCAGTGTCCTCAACCGCCAGTTCCTCGGCTAGTTGTAATTGTAGGTTGATCAGCATCAGGCGCGAGCCGAGATCGTCATGCACTTCTCGTGCCAGGCGCGTACGCTCGGCAGTCACGGCCAGCGCCCGTACCAGAGCGGTCTGCTGCTCAATCTCGGCGTTGAGCAGGGCCAGTTGCAACTCACTCTGGCGGCGTTGTTCAAGCTGGCGGCGCGCCAGTACCAGGGGGCCACTCACAGTTATGGCTGCTACCCCCCCGGCCAGCAGTTGTTCGATGCCCAGACTCGGATCGCTGCTGCGTGCAACCGCCAGGGCCGTCAGGCTCATCCCCAGGCTGTAGAGCCCGATCTGGCGTGCTGTCAGTCGTATTGCCAGTTGCCAGAGTACCAGCAGCAATCCCAGCAGCATCGCTGGTGTATGGCTCAACCAGGCCATCAGCAGCACAATCACGATCTGCCCGGCCAGGCCAGCGTGAAAGAGTAGTCGGTTCTGGGTATGATGGGTGCAGGTGTAGGTCGCGAGTAGCAGGCTTGCACTCAGTAGAAGGGGCAGTAAATTCTCGCCGATCGGTTCCTGCTGCAGTAGCGTGAGCCCGCCAACCAGGCTCAGGAAAGCGAGTGGCAAAACCCAGGCCAGCACCCGATCCGAGCGTATGGTGATCACGGGCTCATCGGTAGGCGGCAGGCTTGCAGTCAGGGGTGGGCCAGGCAGAGCCGGGGCTTCACCGCCGCGGAGGGTAGCAATCGTCGTGCGCAGACGCTCAACCGTCAGCCCGAGGGCATCACGCGCCTGAGCCACCGTCCCATCCATACGGCTCAGGTTGCTCTGCGCCACTGCCAGTGCCGTGCTGAGAGCCTGTTCACTACGACTCAAGGCCCCTTGAATCTCGCCCATCAGGGTTTGTGCCAGCCGCCGTCGCTCCTCAATCATCGCCCGCTGCTGGAGTTCGCGCATGTTGCTGGCAAGTTGATCGTAGTGTGCCTGGACTTGCTGCAACATCTGCTGTACCTGCTCACTGCGTCGCTGCTGACGTACATAGACAATCCCCGCAATCAAGGCACAGCTGACCGGGAAGGCCAGGGCCAGGTTGCCCTGTAGCCATGCCAGGAAGCCGCTGGTCGCCAGGGCCAGCAGCCCGCTCCACAGGGCATAAACGGCCAGTGCAAAGGAGATGGAGAGCCAGAGCGGGAAGAGCACAATTGCCTGGAGGACGATTGCCAGGTAGACATACACCAGTAGCGAGACTGGGGCCAGGGACTGGGCCACCACCGCTAGCCCGCATTGGAGTGCCAGATAGAGCAGTTGCGCCCAGCGCGGCATGCTCCACACTGGCACCATCGCCAGGGTAATCGCATGAGCCAGGCACAGTATGACCAGCATTGTAAATGCGGCTGGCTTGAGATCATATTCAAGTGCGCCAAAAGGTGTGGTAAACAGTGCGAGCAGCGCAATTCCCAGTACGGCCAGCGGGTAGGGTGCTCGCCCAAGGGGTTGCCCAGATTGTGGCACGAGTTGGTTCATTGCCCTTAGTGTAGCATATCCATCCCGTAGTGAAGGGGCGTTCGCACCTTGCGCTACGCGCTTCGTGCTACTCAGGGTGCGAAACGCCCGACTTTGCTCATGCTCTGTCTACACCCCCCTCCGCATAAGTTCCCAACCTCCCCACTATGCAATGTTCTATGTATGGTACAATGTTCTGCTGTCCTTGATTTTGGTACTCAGGTATGCAGAGGAGCTATGCGCCGCAACGATATCCGTAATATTGCGATCATTGCCCATGTTGATCATGGCAAGACCACCCTGGTTGACGCCTTGCTCCGTCAGAGCCATATCTTCCGCGATAACCAGACGGTTGAGGAGCGTGTGCTTGACTCCAATGCGCTCGAACGCGAGCGCGGCATTACCATTCTCTCAAAGACCACCGCTGTTAGCTACAAGGGTGTCAAGATCAATATCGTGGACACCCCCGGCCACGCCGATTTTGGCGGCGAGGTCGAGCGGGTTATGAATATGGTTGATGGGGTGTTGCTGCTTGTTGATGCGGTCGATGGCCCCATGCCCCAGACGAAGTTCGTGCTGCGCAAGGCTCTGCAGGCTGGCCACCATGCCATTGTTGTTATCAACAAGATTGATCGGCCCCAGGCCCGCCCGAACTGGGTAGCCAACGCAACCTTCGACCTTTTCGTCGACCTGGGTGCCAATGATGAGCAGGCCGAGTTCTCGACGATCTTCACCAATGCCCTGGTCGGCCACGCTGGCCGCTCACCGCTCAAGATGCACCCCTCGCTCGAACCGCTCTTCGAGGCGATCATCGACCGTATCCCCGCCCCCGATGTAGACGCTGACGGCCCGGCCCAGTTCCTCGTTACCACGAGCACCTATGATGACTACAAGGGCAAGATTGTTACCGGGCGTCTCTACCGCGGCACGATCAACAAAGGCCAGCCGCTCGTTCGCATCGACCGCGACGGCGCGCTTAATCCAGCCAAGATCAGCCAACTCTTTGTCTTCAATGGCCTCCACCGCGATGAGGCCGAGAGTGCCAGGGCGGGTGATATTATCGCCATCGCCGGGATCGCCGACGCCAGTATCGGCGATACGATTGCCGATGCTACCCAGCCTGAGGCTCTCCCAACGATTACTGTCGAAGAGCCGACCGTCCGGATGACCTTTGGGGTTAATACCAGTCCCTTCGCCGGGCGTGAGGGTCAGTTCGTTACCTCGCGCAAGCTACGTGAACGCCTCTTCCAGGAGACCGAGCGTGATGTCGCCCTGCGCGTTACAGATACTGATAGCGCCGATGTCTTTATGGTCGCCGGGCGAGGCGAATTGCACCTGGGTATTCTGATCGAGACCATGCGCCGTGAGGGTTATGAGTTTCAAATCTCTAAACCCGAGGTAATCTTCCACGAGGCCCCCGACGGCACGCGCCTTGAACCGATGGAACTTGTCGAGATCGAGGTTGGTAGCGACTACCAGGGCGTGGTCGTTGAATTGCTTGGCCGCCGCCAGGGCGAGATGCGCGATATGCACGTCCGTGACGATGGGAGCGTTCACTATGTCTACCTCGTCCCGACCCGTGGCTTACTCGGCTTCCGTCAGCTCTTCCTCTCGGCTACTCGCGGTACTGGTATCCTCAACAGCCTCTTCTATGGCTACGAGCCCATTGCCGGTGAGATCGAGACGCGTAACAATGGCTCACTGATCGCCTCTGAGAGCGGTGGCGTCAGCACCTATGGACTGAACCAGGTACAGGATCGCGGCACCTTCTTCGTCACCCCCGGCCAGGAAGCCTATGAGGGCATGGTTGTCGGTCAGCATATCCGCGATAGCGATCTCGAAGTCAATGTCTGCAAAGAGAAGCACCTGACCAACATGCGTAATAACAAAGGTGCCGAGACGGTGCGGCTTGAGGCGGCCCGCTCGCTCTCCCTTGATGATGCTATCGAGTATATCGGCGATGATGAGTTGGTTGAGGTGACGCCGAAGGGCTGGCGCATCCGTAAACGCCTGCTCAACGCTGATGATCGCCGCCGGGAGAAGAAGCGCCGCGATCTGGCGCTCGCCTGAACAGGCCATGCACGCTCGCTGTTGCTCGCGGGGAGGCTAGCCCTCCCCGTTCTCATCTGCCATTAATCTTCCCCTCACAACCCTCTTACCCCCCCCACCTATACTTGCTCCCTGACGTCCCCTGATCGGAGGCAACTCGCGCTGTGAGTGCGCCTTCTCCGTGGTCTGTGCGTAAATCCCGTAACGCCCCGGCCATGATTGTTTTCGGGTATCCGCTGTCGGTTCGCAGCTCCGGCGGCAGGTACAAAGGGGAGAAGTAATGACCAATTCCGTCTACACCAGCCCGGTAGCGGCTGAGTCGATTATCCTCTATCTCAATGAGATCGGCGATGAGCCCCTGCTTACTTTCGACCAGGAACAGGATCTGGCCCATACTATCGAGGCGGGTCGTGCGGCCCGTCATGGCCTGGTTTGTGCTGATTCCCCCCTCGCTCTTGCCGAACGCCAACGGCTTGAACAGCAGGCCAATGCGGGCGATGAGGCCCGTGCGCGGCTGATCAACTGCAACCTGCGCCTGGTCGTTAGCATTGCCCGCCGTTATCAGGGCCATGGTCTTAGCTTGCTTGACCTGATCCAGGAGGGTAGTCTGGGCCTTATGCGTGCAGTTGATAAGTTCGACCCGCGTCGTGGCTTTAAGTTTTCAACCTACGCCACCTACTGGATCCGCCAGAGTGTCGGGCGGGCAATTGCCGACCAGAGCCGTACCGTGCGCCTGCCGGTACACCTTGGTGAACGCCTGGCGCGGCTCTCACGAGTGCGTCAGCAGCTTGCTCAGCGCCTTGACCGCGAACCGACCCCTGAGGAGGTCGCCCAGGAACTTGGCCTCAGCCTCGATCAGGTTGCCCGCGCCGAGCAGGCGGCCCTCACGCCTGCCTCACTCGACGAACCCCACACTGAGGATGGCAGCGGCTCCCTGGCCGAGATCGTCTCCGACCCACTTCAGCTTTCACCACTTGAGGAAGTAAGCCACGATCTGCTCCGTGACGACCTGTGCGAAGCCCTTTCGCACCTGAATTCGCGTGAGCGCAGTATTCTCCAACTGCGCTACGGCCTGGGTGGGGCCACGGCGATGACCCTTGAGCAGATCGGGCGGCAGCTCAGCCTGACCCGTGAGCGTGTGCGCCAGCTTGAGAGCGAGGCGCTCAAGAAGCTGCGTGATCCCCACCTGGGGCGTCGTCTGCACGGCTACTTTGACGAGGTGTAGCGTCGCTCAATCGCTGCGGGCAGGCGCTCAAGGGCCAGCTCGGCCCGGCGGCGCCAGTCCGAGGCAGGCTCCATGTCGGCGGCGCTGATCAGCGCCGCCCGTGCCTCCTCCGTGCGCCCCAGGCCCCCCAGGGCCATACCAAGATAGTAGGTCGCCTCGGCACCGGCCCCCGCTTGCCGGGCCGCCTGGGCGGCCTCAAGCGTTTCGCTGAACTGCTCACAGTGGTATCGTTGTGCCGCCAGCGTTGTCAATGCTACCGGATCGTCAGGCAGTCGTCCGGCTGCCAACTCGGCCAGAGGTAGCCCCTCGCTACAGAGTTCGTACGTCGTTGCCAGGTGAAAGCGGGCCGCCAGCAGTGCGTAGGTGCCTGCCTGGGCCTCCGGGGCTAGTCTGAGCGCCTGGGCGTAGGCCAGGCTTGCCTGCGCATACTCGTGTTGAGCGGCATACCAGCTAGCCCAGGCTAGTTGAGTGTCGGCATCTGCAGGGCGCAGCCGGGCGACCACCTCAAGCTGGGTTTGAGCGGCTGCGTCAGCGTCAGCCGCCAGGTAGATCAGTGCCAGCATGGCCCGGATACGCGGCTCGTCGGGATGTTCGGCCACCAGCGCCTCAAGCTGGCTCTGCCCAGCATCCGTCTCGCCAAGGCGCCAACGGGTGTAGGCAGCGTAGGCTGCTGCACTCAGCCCATGGGACCCGTGCGGGTCAACCCGTGCAAACTGTGCTGCGGCCAGCGTGTCGAGGTCCAGTTCAAGGTAGAGTTGCCCAAGCAATAGTGGGCGATCAGGCTCGTCAAGCAAGAGCACCGCAGCCAGGCGTGCTGGTTCATCGTTGTGCAGCGACAAGAGTGGGGCCAGTAGTGGATCGGCTGTGGTCGCCCCAGTCGGTGTGTTGAGCCACTCCAGGGCTACCTGCGCATCATTGTCGGCCTCAATCAGGGCCAGGCCATACTGTGCCCGCTCGGCCCAACCGGCGGGCAGTGGCTCGGCAAGGGCCGTATGATAGCCTGTTGCGGCAGCCTGTTGATCACCCTGCCGCAGCGCCTGCTCGGCAGTCAGCAGGACTGCCGGGCCACGGTAGGCACAGGCCGCCGGATCAAGACAATGGTCAACCAGAGCCCATGTGCGGCTTGCCGCAGCCGTCTGCCCTGCGTCGGCCAGGGCTTTACCGAGGTAGAGCAGGCCCAGGTGGTAGTCAGTGGGGGCTAGCCCGCGCTGCATGGCGCTGCGGATCGCCCGTTCGGCGGGGGCGCGTTCAGCGCGCAGGGTATAGAGCATACCCATGCGCAGTTGAGCAACAGGCATGTCTGGGGCAAGTTCACCATAGGCCGCCAGGGCCTCGTAGTAGCGACCGGAGCTGAAGAGGCCGTCGGCGGTGCGCAGGTCGGGGTCGGGGGCGGGTCGCAACATTACGAACAGCCCGGCGAGGCTGAAGATCAGGAGGCCGACGCCGGTTACCAGCGTAACCAGGCCTGCCCGTTGGCGGGGTGTGGCGGCACCCTCAGGGGCTTCTTTCATTCGACAGGGTTCGTAGGTGCTGGACAGTTCTGGCACACCCAAGGCTTGCTGGTGCGTCCGGTCTGACACCTGACACCCTGGCATAGACCGTCAACGATCAGCGCTCACGGCGCGGCCAGGCTGTCCAGAGTGCGGCCACCGCAGCGGCCCACCATGCCCGACTGGCCTCGCTGCTCAGTCCACGGTTGCGCAGTTGCACGCCGCCGAGGAAGAGACCAGTGGCAAAGATGCCCCCAGCCAGGCGCTCGGTCGATTGCTCAACCCGGCGCATACTGCGCTCGATCCGGCTCACATCAAGTCGGTTGGGTAGTTCACCGCGGTTCGAGGCTTTGTAATAGGCATCCATCTGGCGTGGCAGCGTCAGCAAGATCTGGGCCAGTTCGCGCAGTTCCTTCTGCACCTGATCGGGCCAGTTGCCGTTACGCTGCTCCTGGTCGAGCAACATACGGGCAAAGGGACGCAGTTCCTCGAAGAGGTTTACATCGGGACAGATCTCAGTCGCCAGGCCAGCGACCATACTGAGTGCTCGTCCAAAGTAGAGCAGATCCTGGGGGATTTGGAAGGGCAGATCGTAGATGATCTCTTTCGTCTCATCAAAGATCGCCTCAACATCGATATTGGTCATCTCGCGCATCGTGCGGTTAAACGAGTGGCGCAGCATGATCTGCACTGCCTGCACGATCGGGCGGCGGTCGGTGCCAGGCAGGATCATATTCAGGCGCTCGATCGTGTCGACAATCCGCTCGGCGTCGTTGGTCGCCAGGCCAACCACACCGTGGCGGATCACACTCATCGTCTGTGGGGGGAGTGCGCCAACCATGCCGAAATCGACGAAGATCAGTGTAAAGGGCCGTCCACGGGCGACTGTGTGGGCTTCAGCCTCACCGAAGAGGTGTCCATCAGTCATGACCCCATTGACCAGATTGCCTGTGGAGCGCTCCGACTTCCAGCCGAAGGGCATGGTTGGCTGGTGGCCATTTTGATAGACAAGTGCGTGTTCTTCTTCCTCAAGCCGTACAAAAAGGTTGCCGGGGTGTGGATCGGCGTGGAAGAAGCCGTCGATAAAGAACTGTTTGAGGTAACAGTTATTCAGGCGTGCGGCCAGTTCGTTCCGGCTGACACCAGCCTGCTCCAGTGCGGCGAGGTCGTTAATCTTGATCCCACCGATCCGCTCCATCACCAGCACGCGGCGGGTGGTGTACTCAGTAATTGGCTCTGGTACATAGACACCCTGCACAGCGGCGAAGTTCTTGCGGAACTGCGCCCCATTGCGGGCCTCTTGTACATAATCAAGCTCCTGCACCAGCACCCTGCCGAACTCGGCCAGCAGTGCCTCCAGGTTAGCCCGACGCCTGATCGGCGGATAGTTCTTGATCAGCCGCACGACCCAGGCCACCGCACTGAGATCAACCTCAATGATCTGGTCGATAAATGGACGCTGCACCTTTACTGCCACCTCACGCCCATCGTGGAGGGTGGCAAAATGAACCTGGCCAAGCGAGGCGGCGGCGACCGCCTCCTGCTCAAAGCGGCGAAAGAGTTCACTGGGGGGGGCTCCCAGCTCCTCAATAATTACCTCAAGCACATGCCCGGCTGGTGCGGGTGGTACTTCGTCCTGCAGACCGGCCAGTTCGTGGCGCACCATGTCGGGCACAATATCGGCCCGTGAGGAGAGAAACTGGCCTAACTTGATCTGCATGCCGCCCAGTTCGAGGGCTAGCTTGCGAAACTCGCGAGCGATGCGTGTCCAGCGCGCCATCGTTGAGCGCCGGACGTACCAGCGGGTCAGAAAAAAGCGCACCAGGAAGATATCCCAGAAATAGATATGGATGACCACGCCTAGAAAAAAGGCTGAAACCCGCAGGAAGCGCCGGCGTGCATCAAAGGCCGGGGCCGCACTGGCCCGTGGAACTGCTGGCGCATCAGGAGGCGGTAGGTTGTCAAGGCTGGTCGAAAGCGGTCGGTATGCCGTCATAGTTTAGGTATTCTACAGCTAGTTCTTCTTGGGATTATACCAGAATCCGTGTGCCAGCGCATGGTACCCGCTGCGAACCACTTTTGCAGGAAGAACTAAACCTTCAGACCGATCCCCAGGCCGGGCAGGTTGGCGTAGGATAGGGCTAGCACACGCCGGGTAGCTTGCTGACCGGTGTATCTTTGTTTCAGCGCTTCTTGCGTTTATATGCGGCAGAGGCCAGCAGGAAGGTGCATAAGCGCGCCTCATCCGCAACGCCGCTGCCGCTTGCAAAACTTATGGCTATCGACAGTGCCCGCCTGCTTGCCGACAGCGCCGCACAGATCTACCGTCGGCTGCCACCCATCCAGCCGTTGGAAGGCCTCGATCTGCCGTTTGAAGAATGGCTCGGGGCGCTTGTTCCCACCGAACCTGCCGAGGAGCAGGCGCTGCGGCGTGACTATCGACGCGTGCGCACACTCATTGATGAATTGACAATCCTGGTCTGCTCGCGTTCCCAGGCTCTGGCGCTTGTGCGTACTTCAGTCGAGGCCGAGAGCGAGCCATGAGATTGACGCCCCTCCCTGCAACGGCTACAATGACTGGGGAAGTCTTGCGCATACATGTGAGCGCCGCACTATGTTTGAAAGTCTCTCTGATCGCCTGCAGGCGGTTTTCCAAAAACTTGGTGCCAAAGGCCGCCTCGATGAGAACGATGTTCGCGAGGCGATGAAGGCGGTTCGTCTGGCCCTGCTTGAGGCCGATGTCAATTTCAAGGTGGTCAAAGATTTCGTCGCCAAAGTGACCGAACAGGCCATCGGCGAAGACGTCACCAAGAGCCTCACCCCCCACCAGCAGGTGGTGAAGATTGTCCACCAGGAGTTGATCAACCTGCTTGGTACCGAGAATGCCCCGTTGCAGGAAGCCCGTCCCGGCCCAACGGTCATTATGCTCGTTGGCCTGCAGGGCACAGGCAAGACGACCCTTGCCGCCAAACTGGCCCTGCACCTGCGCAAGAAGGGCCGCAAGGTGATGCTGGCCGCCTGCGATGTCTACCGCCCTGCCGCCATCACCCAGTTGCAGACGCTTGGGCGTCAGCTCAATGTGCCGGTTTTTAGCCAGGGTACGACGGCCCGTCCACCTGAGATTGCCGCGGCTGCGCTCGAACAGGCCCGGCGTGAACTGGTCAATGTGCTGATTATCGACACTGCCGGGCGGCTGCAGATCGACGAGCCGCTCATGGAGGAGCTTGAGCAGATCGAGGCGCAGGTGCATCCGATTGAGCGCCTACTGGTGGTTGATGCGATGACCGGCCAGGAGGCCGTGCGGGTCGCCGACACCTTTAATCAGCGCGTCAACTTGACCGGCCTGGTCATGACCAAGATGGACGGTGATGCTCGCGGTGGGGCTGCCCTTTCGGTGCGGGCCGTCACGGGCGTACCGATCAAGTTCATGTCCACCGGCGAGAAGGTCGATAGCAATACGCTTGAGCCCTTCTACCCCGACCGGCTCGCTTCGCGCATCCTCGGCATGGGTGATGTGCTCTCGCTGATCGAGAAAGCTGAGCAGATCTATGATGCCGAGCAGGCCAAGGCGATGGAGAAGAAGCTGCGCAAAGGTAAGTTTGACTTTGAGGATTTCCTCTCCTCAATGCAGCAGATGCGCAAACTTGGCCCCTTGCAGGAGATCCTCAAGCTCATTCCCGGTATGGGCCAGCTTGCCCGCCAGGAGGAATTGATCGACGAGCGCCAACTTAAGCAGATCGAGGCGATGATCTTCTCGATGACACCCCAAGAGCGCCGTCATCCGGAGATCATCAAACAGAGTCGCCGTAGCCGCATCGCCCGTGGCAGCGGCACCAGCGATCAGGACGTAGCCCAGTTGATCAAGCAGTTCCAGCAGATGCAACGTATGCTCAAGCAGATCGCCGGTGGTAAAGGCGGCAAAGGTGGCAAGGGTGGTCGGCGGGGTGGCAAAGGCGGCCCTGGCGGGCCGGGTGGGATTGATCCGCAGGATCTGATGCGTATGTTGAAATAATCCTGCCGTACCTCTGCTGCTCCTGTGGTATAATAGCTCCTTAGTGAGCTTCGGCATTGCCGAAGCTGTGATGTTCTGTGAAGCGGAGGAATTGCCCAGACATGGTTAAGATTCGTCTTCGCCGCACCGGGAAGACCAAGCAGCCCAACTACCGTGTGGTGGTCGCCGATTCGCGCTCGCCCCGCGATGGCAAGTTCATCGAGATTATCGGCCACTACAACCCCATTCGCCAGCCCAAGGTGCTTGAAGTGAAGGCTGACCGTGCTCGCTACTGGTTGAGTGTCGGAGCCCAGCCCAGCGATACGGTGAGCCGCCTGCTTAAGCAGGTTAATGTGCTTGACGCCGAGGGTAAACTGCTTGCCGAGCCCGCCGAAGCGCAGGTCTAAGATGAAAGCGCTGCTCGAATATATTGCTTTTGGTCTTGTCGATAACCACGAGGCCGTCGAGATCAAAGAGCGTGTCGGTCGCTTCACTGTCACCTATGAGCTCTCGGTTGCTTCCGATGAGACTGGTAAGGTGATCGGGCGGAGTGGGCGTGTGGCTAAGGCCATCCGCGATATGATGGGTGTTGCCGCCGCACGCCAGGGCAAGCGCGTGCATATCGATATCGAGTAGCGATGCGCGACGACCTTCTCCTCATCGGTCGGGTCGTCGCCCCCTTCGGCGTGCACGGTGAGCTGAAGCTCAAGGCTTTCACCGACCACCCGGAGCATGTCGCCCGGCGCGTCCGTAGCCTCTACTTGCTGCTCGCCGGAAAACTGAGTGAGCAGCGCCTCACGGGTCTCTACGAGCACAAGCCCGGCCTGTTGATACTCAGCCTGGCTGGCATTAGTGATCGTGAGGCCGCCGCTACCTTGCGCGGCGCTGAGGTCTATATCGCCGAGACTGATGCCGCGCCGCTGGCAGAGGGTGAGTATTTCATCCACCAGCTGATCGGTATCAGCGCTTTTACCAGTGACGGCGCGCCGCTTGGCACCGTGCGTGAGGTGCTCACCAGTGGGGCTGGCGAGGTGCTGGTGATTGCCCGCCCTGATCAGCCCGATGCCCTTGTACCGATGGTGCAGAGCTTTATCAGCGAGTTTGACCTGGCGGCGGGGCGGGTGGTGATCAACCCGATCGAAGGCTTGCTCTAGCGCGCTACCGGTAGGGTAATGCGGAAGGTCGCCCCTTCGCCGGGCACCGAATGCACCGCCAGTTGCCCATGGTGCTGCTCGATAATGCTGTAGCAGACTGCCAGACCCATGCCGGTGCCTTTGGTGCGCGTCGTGTAGAAGGGTTCAAAGATCTTCGGTAGCTCATCGGGGGGGATGCCTGGTCCCGTATCGCAAAACTCAAGTACGACGACTGGCTCGACCAGTTTGTCCAGTTCTGCGCTGGTTGCGACGGCCAACTGGTTGAGGGCAACACTGTTGGTGGTGCTGGTGTCGGCCAGGTAGGAGCGTACCAGTAGGGTGCCACCGTCAGGCATGGCCTCCAGGGCATTAAAGATCAGGTTGAAACAGACCTGCTTGATGTGGTTGCTGATCGCCAGGACATGCGGCAATTGCGGCGGGCTCTCACGTACCACCTGCACCCCACGCTCCTGGATCTGGCTTTCAGTCAGATTCAGCACAGTGTCAAGAATATCATGCAGATCTATCGGACGCATACCCTCGCGGGTCGGTCGATAAAAATCGAGCATGCGCTGGACAATACTGATCAGCCGATTGATCTCATCTTGAGTCATATTCAGGTAGATCTGGCGCTTTTCATCACCAAGCTCGCGGGTGCGCAACAGATGTACCGAGTTATGGATGGCCTGGAGTGGATTGTTGATTTCGTGGGCCAGGGAGGCCGAGAGTCGTCCGAGACCAGCGAGCTTTTCGGCCTGAACGAGTTGCTTGGTAATGCGCAGCCGTTCGCTAATATCGCGGGCGATCACCAGCAGCAGCTGCTGACCGGCGTGGGGCACAGCGCTGACGCTCACTGCGACTGGACGAGGCTGATCTTGACAGGTGCGTAGTTCGGTCTCGATCTCTTGGCTGCCCCTGCTTTCGCTGGCCTCGCCGTTGCGGGCCACGCGTGCTACCAGGTCGTTGATGGCTGGCAAGATCTGGATTGGCTGGAGGGCGATCAGGTCGGTGTGGCGATAGCCGCTCAGCCGCTCACAGGCCAGGTTGGCATCAAGAATGCTCTGCCCGCTGGCATCAAGCAAGAGCACTGCGTCGTTGGCATGCTGGAGCAGGGCGCGGTAGCGTGCTTCTGACTGGGCCATACGGGTGTAGAGGCGGGCATTTTCGATGGCAATGGCCGCCTGGGAGGCCAGCATAAGCAACAATTCCTTGTCGGCGGCGCTAAAGGGGGGGCTGTTCTGCACCTTGGCGGCATTGAGCACGCCAAGCACCTGATCGCGGGCCATCACCGGCACCGAGAGGGCCGAGACGATCTGGTCTTCAAATAACTCGCCGCGCATCGCCTCAATTGGCGGGGTCAGTTCACCGTTGGCACCGATATGCAGTGGCTCACGGCGCAGGGCGACAATCCCGGAGAGGCTAGTATTGATCGGGCGGCGGTGGCCAATTTGCACATGAGGTGGCAGGCCCGAGCAGGCAACGATATAGAGCCACTGGTTGTCGCTCTCTTCGTCGATCAGCATCAGCGAGGCGCGGTCGGCATCGAGCTCGGCGCGCACGGTGGCGATGATCTGGTCTTGCAGACGCGGCAGGTCAAGCTCACCAAGCAGGCGTTCACCAATCTTCAAGGCCGGGCGCAGGGCGGCGACACGGTCACTCGAGCGGGTGGCCTGTCGTTCGCCAACGATCCCCAGAGCGGTGTTGCAGAGATCGTCACAGCTGAAAGGAGGGAGCAGGAGTCCGCGTGCGCCGAGGCGCATAGCCTGTGCCGCCTGTTCAACGGCGATCTCACCGCCGATCAGCAGGATCGGTACTTCGAGCAAGTAGTGGTGTAGCGTCTCGAGGGTGAGCAGCAGATCGCTACCCGCTGGGATCTTGAGGATCAGCAGGTCAAGATTCTGTGCATGGCCAGCCAGGCTGGCGATCAGCTCGGTGGTGGTCGTGTAGATACCCACCGCAAAACCGGCCGCGCCAAGAACCTCAATGCAACGTGCGCGTTGCGTTGAGTCGGTGTCGATCAGTAGAGCTCGGCCGGCGTAGGGTTTCATCAGTCGCCCGTGCTCAGGGTTGAAAACGACGCTCCAACTCTTCCCACACTGCCGTGGGTGGCAGGTTTTGGGCTTCGAGCAGCACCAGGCTATGGTAGAACAGGTCGGCCATTTCGTAAGCCAGTTCGGCGTGCGAGGCGTTTTTGGCTGCGATGATCACTTCGGCCGCCTCTTCACCGATCTTCTTACCAATGCGATCCACCCCGCCGCTGAGCAACCTGGCGGTGTAGGAATCGTCGGCGGAAGCCTCCTGGCGGGCGTGAATGAGAGCAGACAGGCGTCCGAGGATTGCCACGGGTGGGGTGGAGGCGGTTGCCGGGGCATCCTGGAGGTCGGCGTGGAAGCAGCTACGCTCGCCAGTATGGCAGGTCGGGCCAGTGGGCTCGGCTAGCACCAGCAGGGCATCACCGTCACAATCGCGGCGGATGGCGACCAGCCGCAGGGTATTGCCGCTGGTTTCACCCTTGCGCCAGAGAGCCTCTCGTGAGCGACTCCAGAAGGTGACGGCACCGCTGCTGAGGGTGAGTTGCAGTGCCTCGGCGTTCATATAGCCCAGCATCAGTACCTCGCCGCTATGGGCGTGCTGTACAATTGCCGGAATAAGGCCATGGGCGTCGTATTTGAGTTCCATGCTTCTATCGATACGGGGTTCGTTGCGGCTTTTTCAGCGGAGCTACACCCCTTTAGCTTCCCGCTGGCCGGCGAGTACAGCTTGCCGGAAGTTTATTTCCCGTTTGGCGCTTGTAGCGCCAGCCTTGCTGCATCGCTGGTAAGATGCCAGCACTGCCTTCAACCGGCAAGGAACTTTCGGGAGTTAGAGGTAGCACCGCGTCCTGATCTTGATCGGGCTATTTCCTATTTGCTCTTTCCTAAAGCCTGCTCTAATGGCGGAAGTGGCGGCGGCCAGTAAAGACCATCGCGGCACCGGTAGCATTTGCGGCGGCGATCACTTCGGCATCACGCACCGAGCCGCCGGGTTGGATGATAGCGGTAGCCCCGGCGTGAATGGCTGCCTCAACCCCGTCGGCGAAGGGGAAGAGGGCATCGCTGGCGATAATACTGCCATGCAAGTCGAGGCCAGCGGCCTGGGCCTTGCTGATTGCCAGTCGTGAGCTGTCAACCCGGCTCATCTGACCGGCACCAATGCCAAGCGTACGGTCGGGGCCCGCATAGACAATCGCGTTCGACTTGACGTGTTTGACCACACGCCAGCCGAAGCGCAGCGCCTGCCACTCGGCGGGGGTGGGAGCGCGCTCAGTAACCACATGCTGGGCTTCCTCGGCCAGCGGTGCCCGGTCGGCTGTCTGGGCTAGCAGGCCACCGGGGACGCTACGTAGCAGCAGTTCGTTGGCGGCACCTACCGGGCGCAGAGCCTGCAGCAGACGCAGGTTCTTCTTCTTCTGCAGAACGGCCAGGGCTTCAGGGCTGAAGGAAGGCGCAATGATGATCTCGGTGAAAATCTCGGCGATCAGACGAGCCAGATCCAGGTCAAGGACCTGATTGATCGCAATAATACCGCCGTAGGGAGCCTCGCGATCGGTGGCATAGGCGGCCGCCCAGGCCTGGGCGAGACTAGGGGCGGTGGCGACGCCGCAAGGATTGGTGTGCTTAACAATTGCCACCGCTGCCGACTCAGTGGCGGGGAACTCTTCGATCAACTCGGCGGCGGCAGCGGCATCAAGAATGTTGTTATAAGAGAGCTCGCGTCCATGGAGTTGGCGGAAGTAGCTGGTAAAGTCGCCATAGAGGGCCGCCTGTTGATGGGGGTTCTCGCCGTAGCGCAAGGACTGGGTGCGTGGCAGACTCAGGCTGAGGCTCTCCGGCAAGCCCTCTTCGTTGAGGTAGGCGGCGATGGCGGCATCATAGGCGGCGGTATGGGCAAAGGTTCTGGCGGCGAGGCGGCGGCGTAGGCCCTGGTCAATATGGTCGGCACGCAGACCTTCGAGGGCTGCCTGGTAGTCGGCCGGGTCAACCAGGGGCAAGACATGGGCGAAGTTCTTGGCAGCGGCGCGTAGCAGGGCCACACCGCCGATATCGATCTGCTCCAGGGCTTCTTCGAGCGTCACCCCGTCAGCGGCAACTGTTTCGCGGAAGGGGTAGAGGTTGACCACCAGTAGATCAATCGGGGCGAGGCCATGTTCGGCGAGTTGAGCCATATGGGCTGGCCGGTCGCGGCGGGCGAGTAGGCCAGCGTGGATGGCCGGGTGGAGGGTCTTGACGCGCCCATCAAGGATCTCGGGGAAGCCGGTCACGGCACTAACGGCGAGGGTTGGCAGTCCAGCGTCGTGCAGTACGCGCCAGGTCTGGCCAGTGGAAATGAGGATTACCCCCAGGTCGTGCAGGGCCTGGGCCAGTTCGACCACCCCTGTTTTATCGTAAACGCTGATCAGTGCGCGCACAGCACCCCCATCGGCAGACACTTGAAGACCCCACCCGAGGCGACGGGCAGGGTCGCAAACAGTGAATATTCTACCATACCTCGAAGTGCGTGCAAGCGGCCTGTGCTCAACTTGGCTCGCCGAGCATGTCTTGGGCGCGGCTACGAAGCCTGGCGGCAGCCTCACGGGCACGGGCAGGGTCGAGCAGGCCGGTCACACTGCGTTCAAAATAATCGACCGTAGCGAGCAACTGGCCTGGGCTGGCGCGTCCGGGATCGGTTACACCGGCATGACGATAGGCTTCGTTGAGCAGGGCGGCTGCTCCGGCACCGACATAGGCCGAGGCGATGCGTTCAAATTCAGGAGCCAGGGCTTCGCCAGGGCTTGGTTCGCGCAACTCAACCAGGCCGCTCTCGATCAGGCGGAGCATGATCTCGCAGGTACGTAATTCACCCAGA
Source organism: uncultured Chloroflexaceae bacterium (assembly GCA_964592425.1). Classification (GTDB taxonomy): domain Bacteria; phylum Chloroflexota; class Chloroflexia; order Chloroflexales; family Chloroflexaceae; genus Viridilinea. Next base: position 117,236 of record CAZQCG010000002.1, on the reverse strand, counting down.
GCGCTCCGCTGGGCCAGTTGGGCGACGGAGGTCGTCCCGTTGATCATTGTAAAGATGCGCCACTCATCGGGGGCCAGGTCAACCTGGGCACTGCCAGCGGCGGGGTTGAGTACCAGGCGCGGCACCAGGTTCAGCGAGGGGATTTGCGCAGTAACATGGATCCATGCCTCCTGGCGCAGGATGCCCTCCATAATCAAGGCCTCGTTGGAGCGTGTAATGGTCGGTTGTGCGAGGCACTGGCGATCGTTAAAGTTGAAGGGGCCGGAGGTAAGGGTAAAGAAGGTATAGATGGCCTCGAGCGGGGTGAGACCGGGGCTGTTCGCGCCGACAATTCGCCCATCAGTGAAGTAGAGCCAGCCTTCGAGCGTCTGTCCAGCGCGTTCACCGCGAAGATGCACCCCGCCGGTCTGCTTGCTCAGCTGAATAAGCTGGATCAGGTCAGTAAGGGGGAATTCGCTCAGGTCACCTGCGAGGGCCATGCTCTTCCCCTGAGATACTTGAGCCGCAGGTGATCGCCGACAGGTTCAGGCGCGCCAGGTGCGGCCTAGAGCTTACCGATCACTGCCCGGCTGATCGAGCGCAGCGTTTCAAAGACACCGGTACCAACCGTTGCCACGGCCTCAACCCGTGGCCATTTCATCCTGGTGGCCCCCAGAAAGTGATCCATCGTCTGGACGGGGACAAGCACCTCTCGTGGCAGATCGCGCTTGTTATACTGCAGCACAATTGGGAACTCGGTAAAGCGCTTATTCTGGCGGGTGACATTCTGGGCCAATTCACGCAGCGAGTTGATATTCTCCTGCATCTTACTTTTGTTCGAGTCGGCCACGAAGACCACCCCATCGGCACCATTGAGCACTGCGATGCGGGTTCGTTCGTAGAGCACCTGGCCCGGCACGGTATAGAGATGGAAGCGTGTTTGAAAGCCACGCACTTTGCCGAGGTCGAGGGGCAAGAAATCGAAGAAGAGGGTTCGTTCGGTCTCAGTGGCAATGGAGAGCAGATCGCCTTTTACTTCCTTCGGCACCTGGCTATGGATGTACTGGAGGTTGGTTGTCTTCCCGCACATTCCCGGGCCGTAATAGACGATCTTGCAGTGGATCTCACGTGCCGCGACGTTGATCAGCGCCATAGATTCTCTCGCGTGCCTACAGGGTGAGAGGCGCGGGCTCTGCTGCTGCATACCACCCGGCGGTGTGGGCAGGAGTCCAACTTGGGCAGGGGCTAGTCGCGGAAGAGCAGGTCGATCGTATCCTCCATAGAGGTGCGGAACGACGAGCCAAGCACCTCATCGCGTGCTTTATGTTGCTGGCGCACGCGCTCAAGCACCGTCGCCAGTTCATCCGTGGCCTTTTTGGTCAAGACCTTGACCAGGCCAATATGGGTTCCCTTATTAAAGATGATACAGAGGATCCACTGATCTTCAATCAGGGCAATGAAGATATTTTCGCGCACACCCTGCTGGAACGAGGCCCGAAAGTCACGTTCACGCAGGAGTTTGGCCACTTCACGCGATGAAGCGAAGACTCCGGCGATCAGGGCTCCGAGGGCAGTAATATCCTGGTGCTCACCCTCGCCCTTTGAGCAGATTACCTGGCCGCTCTTATCGAGCAGCAGCACATAGTCGCTGCCGGTATCTTCAACCAGGCGCAGCAGGCAATCTTCGATCTGGTGAAGTTCGTCGGGAGGAACAACAATGCTGGTTAGCTGTGGATCCATCGTGGCCTCCCTTGGCTGAAGCGAGCCGACGCGAGTTGAGCGTATGCTCATGCAAATTATAGCACAGCGCAGGCGGGAGCCTCGTCCGCAGCATGCTCAGATCGCACTGAGGGCTTCAAGCAGCGCCTCGCGGTGTTTGGCGGTCAGAAAGCGTACATAGCCGAGGTCGTCACGGGTATTCACCAGCAACAGCAACATCGCATCACTACTGATTGGCTCGATCAGCACCAGGCCATCCTCATACTCCAGCATGGTCTGGATCGGTTCGCCTTTGGCAATCTCACGGCCCAGGGCGTCGGCCATGGCCAGCCCGTTTGAGGCCACTGCGCAGATGGCATCAACGTCGATACTCGGCTCGGCCACACTCTCGATCAGCAGGCCATCCGTCGCGACCATCGCCGCCAGTTCAATGCTGCCGAGGGCGTTGAAGCGTTCCAACAGCCTCTTCAGGGTGCTGCTCATGGAAGTGTCTCACTTTGGGTAGAAGTTGATGCGCCGGATGTTGCTATTATACACAGGATAGGCCGGGCTACTCTTCAAGTGGACTGCTGCGCTCGCGTTCTTTGGGTGGACGCCCGGTGCGGATGTTGCGCAGCGAGTGGATGCTGGCGGCAAGTGCCCGGTCGGCCCAACCATAGATGGTTGGCCGGCTCTTCTGAAGGCTTTCGGCGATCTCGGTGACGTTGGTGCGGTAGTCGGGATCGAAGGTCGCCAGGTTGATCCGTGCCGAGGCGATGATCTGCTGGATCTCCTCGTCGGTCAGGTTGTGCTCACGAATCAGCTTTCTGGCCCGCTTGCTCGATCGATCAAGCTCCATCGCGCGCTGCTCCTTCGACAAGGGGCGACAAAAAATCACAATTTGTAGTAAGATCGGATTACTGGCAAAGTGTAAGTATTTATTATCATACCATGAGCCTTTGCCGCTGTCGAGTCTGGTTTGTAAATAGTATGTAGGTGACTAGATCGCCCGAAACAATTTGTGAAAAGCGGATCAGCCCTAGGTTTTTTGTTATAATGCTTGACATGTTAGCGAAGAGGCTTTCTATCGCTTTGTAAAGCTTTCCTCGCTACTCTCTGTGTGGGCCTGGGGGCCTATGGTAGAATGAATTGGCGTGTGACTACATGTTGAGGGCTGCACCCACACCCTGCCGTGTTAAGTGAGCAGGCGCGGGAATCCGATTCCCGCGCACACCCTTTGCCTTATGCTTGATCCCGACGCCCATCGCTTGCGCCAGCGCGAATATTTGCTCCAGATCAGCCGCGCTATCACCGCTCAGCTCGAGTCAGTGAGTGTGCTTTCGCTGGTGATCTCCTACGCGGTCGAGATGACGGCAGGTACCTCCGGCCTGATCGCGCTCTACGATGAGGAGCACCCCGATGAGTTGCGTATCCGCGCCTCGGCGCGCCTCGCCCGTGAGGATTGGCCGGCCTTTGCCCGCCTGTTAACCCTGCCCATCGCTGATCTGCCTCGCCGTGGTGAGACCGTGCTACGTGAAGTGGCCGCCGATACCGGCCTGACTCTGCGTCAGATGATTGCCTTACCTCTGACGCTGCGTGATACGCCGGTCGGTGTGATCTATGTCTTCCGCGCTGCCCTCAACGTGGCCTTCTCGACCGATGATCGCCAGGTGCTCCAGGATTTCGCCGACCAGGCTGCCATTGCGGTCTCCAACGCACGCCTCTACCAGAGTGTGCTGCGCGAGAAGCAACGCCTTGATGCGACGATTGAGCAGTCTGCCGATGGGGTGATGATTATCGATAGTCGCTGGCGCATTACGACCTTTAACAAGGCCATGGAGCAGCTGACTGGCTGGAGTCGTGAGGAGGCGATCGGGCGGCCCTGCGCCGAGGTGCTCGGCATCGAGAATGCCCAGGGCGTTAATATTTGCCTCAGCGACTGCCCGCTCCAGCGGCTGCCCTATGCCCGGAATCCGGTGGTTGAGGGGCGCATCCTGACGAGTGACGGGCGGCGGCCCTATGTGCAGAGCCGCTATGCGCCGCAGCGTGGCCCTCAGGGTCAGTTTCTTGGCGCGATCGCCAATGTGCGTGATAGTTCGACCCAGAAGCACGAAGAGGAGCTGCAGGGCACCTTTGTCTCGGTGATCTCGCACGAGTTGAAGACGCCGGTTAGCATTATTAAGGGCTATGCTGGCACCCTGCGCCGCGAAGACGCGACCTTTAGCCCTGAGCAGTACCGCGAAGGGCTGACGGTGATCGAGGAGGAGGCCGACCGGTTGGCCCGCCTGATCCAGGATCTGCTTGATGTCTCGCGCCTCACCGCCGGGGGGCTGCGTCTCGATCTGGGTGACTTCGCGCTGCCGCGGCTCGCCGCCGATGTGGTGCGTAGCTTTGCAGCGACGGCTGGCGCGCAGTTCGAGTTCGAGTTACGCTTTCCTGATGATATGCCCCCCGTCCATGGCGATTATGAGCGCTGCCGCCAGATCCTGGTCAATCTGGTCTCCAACGCGATCAAGTACAGCCCCGACGGCGGCACCATTCGCATTGGCGGCTGGCCCGAGGGTGAGTTGACGATCGCCTATGTAAGCGACCAGGGCATTGGCCTGGCCCCCGAAGAGCATGAGGCGATCTTCGGGCGCTTCTACCGCGTTGATAATCGCCTGCGCCGGGAGACCCAGGGCAGCGGGCTGGGGCTCTTTCTCACCCGTGCTATCGTCGAGGCCCACGGTGGGCGCATCTGGGTTGAAAGCCAGCCCGGCAAAGGCTCGCGTTTTATCTTTACCCTGCCCCTTGGCCGGCGTCAGCTTGTCGACGAGGCCTGATGTTCCAACAGGCGACGCTTGTTATCCTCAGCTTGCTCCTGCTGATCGCCGCTGCCTTCGGTCAGAGTGGTCTGGCTTTGCTCTGCGCCCTGTTGCTGGTGACGGCCGGGATGGCCCACCTCTGGAGTCGCTGGTCGCTTAGCCGAGTCAGCTACGAGCGTCGGCTGAGCCGCGATCGCGCTTTCCTCGGTGACGAGATCGAGCTGACTATTCGTATTACGAACCGCAAGCTCTTGCCGCTGGCCAGCCTGAGTGTGCGCGAGCGGGTGCCCGCCGGGCTGCTGATCGACGGGATGCAGCCGGTGGCTGGCCCCCGCCCGGGTGGTCTGTTGCGACGTCGCACGAGCCTGCGCTGGTATGAGAGTGTGCTCTGGCGCTACACGGTGCGTACCCAGGCTCGTGGTGCCTATCGCCTTGGCCCCGCTTACCTGAGTAGCGGCGATCCCTTCGGGTTTACCACGCAGGAGGCCAGCATCGACGCTGATTGCCGCCTGCTGGTCTACCCGCGCCTGCTCAGCCTGGCCGATCTGGGGCTGCCCGCACGCAACCCGATCGGCGACCGGCGCGCTCCCTCGCTGCTACACGACCCCCTGCGCACTGTCGGCGTGCGGGCCTACGTCCCCTCCGACCCACTCAAGCAGGTGCATTGGGCGGCGACGGCCCGTACTGGCAGTCTGCAAACACGGGTCTATGAAGCGACAACGACTCGTGTGCTGAGTCTCTTTCTTGACCTCGACACCTTCGAGTATTACTACGAGGGCCTCGACCCGGCTCTGGTCGAGCATATGATCAGCATCACGGCTACGCTGGCCCGCGCTGGCCTCGAGGCTGGCTATGCCGTCGGTCTCTACGCTAACGGTGCACCTGCCGAGGCGGAGCACCTGGCGCGCCTGCCGGCCGGGCGTAGTCCCGCCCAGCTCGGGCTGATCATGGAGACCCTGGCGCGCCTGACGCCCTATTCGATCACTTCGATGGCGCGCCTGCTGCGCCTGAGCGCGGGTGAATTGCACCCCGGTACGACCATCCTGCTAATCAGTTCGGTCAACAGTGAGGCTACCCGCGCTGCCCTGCTGCGCCTGCGCGCGCCGGGTTACGAGGTCGCCTGGCTCTATCCAGGCCCCGGTATACCACCGCAGATTCCCGGCGTGAGGGTCTATCCGCATGTCCCAACTGGTAATTCGTAACCTGGTTGTCCACTACACTATGCAGCGTAATCAGCGCGATGTGGCAGCGCTGGCGAATGCGAACTTTAGCGTGCGCGCTGGCGAATTTGTCGCCATTGTCGGGCCGAGTGGGTGCGGCAAAACGACACTGCTCAACGTGATTGCCGGGCTGACGCCCTCACAGGGAGGCGAGGTTCTACTCGACGGTCGGCGGGTGCTCAGACCTAGTCGCGAAATGGCGATGGTTTTCCAGGTGCCGGCGCTGCTGCCCTGGCGCACAGTGACGCGCAATGTTGCCTACGGTCTTGAGCTGCGGGGCGCGCCCCGCAGCCAGGCGGAACACACTGCCCATGCCTACCTGGAGGTGGTTGGGCTGCAAGGCTTTGCCGAGAGCTATCCGTGCGAACTATCGGGCGGGATGCAGCAGCGCGCCAACCTGGCGCGCGCCCTGGCAACCCAACCGCAGGTGCTACTCTGTGATGAGCCGCTGGCGGCGCTCGATGCCCAGAGCCGCGAGTACATGCAGGCGGAACTGCAGCGCATCTGGCTGGCGAAACCGATGACGGTGCTCTATGTCACCCACAACATCGGTGAGGCGATCTTCCTGGCTGACCGTGTGCTGGTGCTATCCGCCCGGCCGGGTCGGCTCAAGGCCGACATTCCGGCGCCGTTCGCTCGCCCGCGCCCGTTGAGCATCCAGCACACGCCTGTGTTCGTGGCGCTTGAAGCAGAGATCTGGTCACTACTGGAGCGTCCCGCCGATCTGACTGGTGCAAGTGAATGAAGTCGCCATGCCCACTGTAACGCGCCGTCAGGCGCTGCTGCTCTCATCGTTGTCGGTGACAACCTTCCTCGCACTGTGGGAAGCGCTGCCGGCGCTGGGGTTAGTCAAGCCGCTGTTCACCTCGTCGCCCTCACGCATCGCCGTGACGTTTGTGGAACTGGCGCAAGGACGGCTCTGGCATGACCTGTGGGTGAGCGGGATGGAGTTTGTGCTAGGAATGGCACTGGCTATTGTGGTAGGGATTCCCGCAGGTGTTTTGCTGGGCTGGAGCAGCCGTCTCAATGCCATCTTCGGCCTCTACGTCTCCGCGCTTTATGCCGTACCGCGGGTGGCGCTGATGCCGCTGCTCATCCTGTGGCTGGGAATCGGCATTTACTCGAAGGTCGCAGTCGTGTTTCTGGGCGCGGTCTTTCCGATCCTCGTCAACACCATGACTGGCGTGCGCATGCTGGATGCAACGCTGGTGCGCTGTGCGCATGCCTTTGGTGCCAACGACCGGCAGATTCTAACGACGATTGCCCTGCCATCTTCCGTGCCTTTCATTTTGGCTGGTTTGCGGCTGGGCGTAGGGCGCGGGCTGGTGGGCGTCGTTGTGGGCGAGCTGATCGCCGCACAGGCTGGCATCGGTCACATGATGAGCATCGCCGGTGCGACCTTTCAGACGGACAAAGTGTTCGTGGGCGTGGTGATCCTGGCTGGCTTTGGTTGGGGGGTGACCGCGCTGTTGGAAGCGCTGGAGCAGCGGTTTGATAGCTGGCGACCACGACGATGATCGCCAGCAAGGATGTCATTTGATGAAGAGCCCCCATCGACTTGTGTGTGCTCTCAGCTGGTTTGCTTTGCTGCTCGGTGGCTGCATGCCGGCGCGCCCGGTCAGCCCGGCAGCACCTGTCACGATGCCACTCCACGTCTGTTACAGCTCAGTCTCCGCGCCGCAGCTCGCGCTGATCTACGCGCAGGAAAAGGGGCTTTTTGCCAGGCATGATCTGGAAGTGGACATAATGTATGTGGATGGCGGCACAGAAGCGGTCACAACCTTGATCAGTGGTGAGATGGATCTCTGTCAGGTAGGTGGGGCGCCTGTTGCCAATGCTGTGGTGGCGGGTGAGGATTTGGTACTCATTGCCGGGCTATTCAATCGCTACGCCTATGCGCTCATGGTCACGCCAGATATTGCGTCTGCGGAGGACTTGAAGGGCAAGGCGCTGGCGGTAAGTTCCCCGGGCAGCTCATCCGACAGCGCCCTGCGCACGCTCTTGCCGACCCTGGGGCTTGAACCTGACCGCGATGTGACAATTGTGAGTATCGGCAATCAGAGCAGCCGGCTTGCCGCCATGGAAAGCGGTGCCATTGCGGGGACGCTGATTTCTGTGCCCGAAAGCGCCAAGGCGCGTGACGCTGGCTACCGGGAGTTGGCAAACATGCAGCAATTGGAGATCCCTTATCCGCACAATGCAATCGCGACCAGACAAAGCTTCCTCAACGAGCATCGCGACGCCGCGCTTCGCTACCTGCGGGCTATCATCGAGGCTATTGTGCTGATGAAAGCAGACAAAGAAGGCACAATCGCCGTGTTGGCTGCTTTCTTGCAACTCGACTCCGAAGCGGATCGCAGTTCGCTTGAGGATGCCTATGCTGTGTTCGTCCGCGACGGTCTAGCTGAGATACCGTACCCGTCTGTAGAAGCTGTTCAGTCACAACTTGACGCCATGGAGACCGAAAACCCCAATGCAGCCGACTTCGCTGCTGCCGATGTGATCGACGACACGTTGCTTGCCGAAATCGAAGCCAGCGGCTTTCTGAAACAGCTCACACCATGATCGACACTTTACCGTTTCTGAGACAGGATCTCGATCACGCCATCGTGGCGCGCTGGCGACGGGTGGTGCATCAATTTCCTGCGCACATCGCCGTGACAGCGCCGGACGGAGAACAGGTCACGTATCAGGCACTTGATGAGCGTTCGGATCAGCTCGCGTGCGGGCTCATTGATCGCCTGGGGCTGGAAAACGCGTCAGTTGTCCTGTTCCTGGAGCACACGCCGTGTTTGATCGTGGCCATCCTTGGCGTGCTCAAGGCAAACAAGGCTTACATCGCGTTTGGCCCGACTCAAACTACCGAACTGACCAATCTGCTGAGAACACCTGCCGCGCCGCCGCTGATCGTTACGACACGCGAACAGCGCGCCGGGGTCAAGTTAGCCGCTGCGCCACATCAGGCTATCCTTTGCCTGGAAGATGTGGATGCGACGCAAACGCCACCCGCGCTGGAGATTACACCGGATGCGCTGGCCGCGCTCTTTTTTACTTCAGGGACGATTGGTCAACCCAAAGGTGTTCCATACAGCCATCAAATGATCCTTCACCGCATCTGGGTCGAAACCAACACCTATCACTTGACAGCCGATGACAGGTTCTCCGGGTTGCGTCCATGTGGCGTTGCCGCCAGCATTCGCGATGTGTTCAATGCCCTGCTCAATGGCGGTGCACTTTGCCTTTATCCAGTCCAACGATACGGCCTGGGACAGTTGTCCGCCTGGCTCCTGGATCAGCAGATTACCTACTTCCATCTCCCCGGCGCGCTCTATCGAGAGTGGTTGGAGAATTTGCCGGAGAAGGCCGGGTTCCCGGCCATTCGCTATCTTTCGCCCTCTGGCCACAAGACAAGCAGGGATTGCGCGCAAACCTGGCCCCATCTTGCCGAGAATGCCAGCCTGATCAGCACCTATGCAACGACGGAAACCTCGCTGCTCACTCAACAACTCATCACGCGTGAGATGTCCCTTGTCGAGGATGTCCTGGCGGTCGGGCACCCTGTGCCCGATAAGCACATCGCGCTGGTCGATGAACAAAACCAGCCGATCGCCACCGGTCAGGTCGGCGAAATCGTCGTGCGCAGCCGCTTCATTGCCGGCGGGTACTGGCAGCAGCCCGAACTGAGTATACAGCGCTTTGCGCACACGAACGACGGCAGCGACGAGATCATCTATCGCACGGGTGATTTTGGCCGGCTGCGCAGTGATGGCGCGCTGGAACTGGTAGGGCGACGCGATTCCCAGGTCAAGGTGCGGGGCTATCGTGTGCTGTTGGAGGATGTGGAAATGCTGCTGGCGAAGGTGAACGGCGTCGCCCAGGCTGCGGCGCGGGCCTTTGCCCTGCCCGGCGGCGATCACCGTCTGGTTGGCTATGTGACCGCGACGCCCGGTGCCCGGCTCTCGGCGCGCGCCGTCCGCAACGAACTTGCGACCCACACGGCAGCGCACATGATTCCAACCCAGATCGTGGTGCTGCCCCAATTGCCCCTGACCCAGACCGGCAAAGTCGACCGCCAGGCTCTGCCCGCACCGGGGGCGGCCCGCCCCAGTCTGGACACACCCTTCGTCGCCCCGCGCAGCGAATTGGAGCAGCAGATTGCCGATCTTTGGGCAACTGCGCTGGGCGTGGATCAGGTTGGCATCGACGACGACTATTACGAACTCGGCGGTGACTCGCTGGTGGCGGTGCGGCTGCTGCTGCAAGTCGAGCAGCAGTTCAATGTGTCCGTCCCGGCCGCCTTTTTCGTGCAACCGACCGTGGCCCATCTGGCGGCCTGGATTGCCGGTGACGAGCCGCTGGCGACCGCTTTGCCAAACCAACCCGCGCGCGCGGCGCGGCAGCGCAGCACCTTTTGGAAGCGCGGCCCCATCGCACACGGCTATGCACTGCCATACGGCATTGGCGTGCGGGTGCATCGCTATTGGGCACGGTTGACTGGCCCCCGTCGTACACTGCGCGAAGGGTCAACCCTATTTCATGCGTGGCTGGATTGGCTGGGACTCGATGATCCAGATGGGCGCAAGCTGGAACGGAGCCAGTTCACCAATAGCTGGTGGCAGTGGCGCAACGCACAGATGCAGCGTGCCGACGTCTTTGCAAAGTGGGGCGATGTCGAGGGCCTGGCGTGGCTGGAGACGGCGCTGGCGATGGAGCGACCTCTGGTGCTGATGACAGCTCATACCGGCTGGACAAGACGAATTGTCCAAAACCTGCTCCTGCAGCAGTACGGCCGACCCTTCGCATGGATGGGCAAGAATCGGCGCGATCCGGTCGAGAGAGTCAACACCCTCTTGCGCGCCGAGGCGACGTTGCGTCAGGGCGGGATTGTGATGGTGGCCAGCGACGGGTTGGTGGGCAGGACCGGCGTTGAACTGCCCTTTCTTGGTCACCGCTGGCTTTTTCGTGCCGGCGCAGCGGAAGTGGCACGGGACGCTGGGGCGGTAGTGCTGCCGGTTTTCACGACGCTGGAAGCCGGTGGGCGCGTGAAGGTGAGCTTTCAGCCACCGCTGCACTTGCCCGATGCTCGCGACCCGGACTGGATCGGCATCGTGATGGGTCAGTACGCACAGGTGTTGGCAGCGCTATGGCAAGAGAACCTGAGCGCGATTCCCTGGCTCAAGTTCAAGCAGATCGGTGCCAGCCCGTACGCGGACACTGGGTGCCTGCCATCTCGTCCAAATTGCCGCGCCACTTGCCAAAGGTGAACCGCAGATGGGCCACGACGTGCGCTTGGAGTACTCTAGCATCCATGCGAATCGCTCTGACGACTTATGAGATAAAGCAGATCGGTGGCATCTCCCAGTTCATCATCGACCTGGCAGGCGACCTGGACAGGCGCGGCCATCAGGTGGAGATCGTCACGTTCGCGCAGGGCGAAGGCTGGACGCGGCTGGCGGCTGCCGGATTAACTGGCGTCTGCCTCAAGCAGCAGCGATTCGAGAGCCAATTCCACTTCACCCGGCGCGTGGCTCGCCACCTGGAAGACGGCGGCTTCGATGCCGTGATCAACAACATCGATAAACGCAATGTAGTGGCGCAGCGCTGCCTGCGCTTCTTGCCTGACGCAATGGCGCGCCTGGTGGTGCTGCACAATACCAGGCCAGCTATCTTCGCGTTGGCGGCGGTCAATCGTCATGTCTGTGACGCAGTCGTGGCGATCAGTCCCAGTGTACAAGCGCTCGCTACTGCGCGTCTGCCGGAACTGCCCATCCACTGCATCCTGAACGGAGTCCGCCTTCCCACCGGCGACCCGGCTGGTGAGCGGTGTGGCTGGGCAAGCCCGCTCCGGCTGCTCTTTGTGGGGCGGCTCGAAAATACAGCCAAGAACGTTGTCCTGCTACCAGCAATCATAGCGGCGTGCCAGCAGGCGGGAGTCGCCGCCACATTGACGGTCGTGGGCGATGGACGCGACCGGTCGCTGCTCGAACAGGCAGTCGCCAGCAGTGGCGTGGGCGAGTTCATCGAACTGGGCGGGGCGCAACCACCGGAAGCCGTCTACCAGGCGATGCAAGCGCATCATGTGCTGCTGTTGCCCTCCAATTACGAAGGGCTGTCTCTGACGTTGCTGGAGGCGCAGATCAACGGCTGCGTGCCGGTGGCCTCCGATCTGCCCGGTTCGACTGACAGCGCGCTCGTGGATGGGGTGACTGGACTGCTGGCCGCGCCGGGGGACGCGCCCGCCTTTGCCCGCCAGGTGGCTCTTCTCACCGACCCGAACCGCTGGCGCTCCTTCAGCCAGGCCGCTATCGCCAAGGCCCAGGCCGCGTTCACGGTGGAGATCATGGGCGAGCGTTATGAACGCCTGCTCATCGACTTGACGACTGATCGTACAGTACTGGCGCGCCGGCGCGGCCGGCCCGATGCGCTGCGCAGCCTGTTCACCTGGCAGGACTTGCTGCCGCTGCCGCTGCAGCGACGCTTGCAGCGGGCGAAGTGAGTGGTGAAAGATAGGGAGGTTGAGGGGCGATGCAAACGCCGGGTGCGAAATCTAGGTTCAGCCAGCGCGCACGCGAACTTGCTGCCCGTGCGGCCCTGGCCTGGCTGCACGTGTGCGCCAACCCGGCCTGGCTGCGCCATATGCGCCGCCGGCGAGTGGATGGCTCGCGGCGGGTCATCGTGGTTGGCTCGGCGCATCGCGTCGGCTCCACCTGGTTGTTCGACATGCTGCACGACCTGGGCTGGCTGCGCGATGCCATCGACGCGGCACCGTCGGAGTTGCAGCGTTACGGTGCGTTGCGGACTGGGACGATCGAGTACGGCTGGCTGGCTGGCGTGTGCGGGTGGGCGATCATTAAGGGCCACGCCGATCCACCGACTGCGGCGGAGGCTGCGCTGGCGCGTTTTGTCACCATCCACCGCGATCCGCGCGATGTGCTCGTCTCCGCCAGTTTCTACCGCGCGCGCCAGCCAGTGGCGCAGGGCGGCTGGGGCGACGCGTTCAGTGCGCTGGCGCCGGCCGTGCGCATTGAGCAGTTGCTGCTCGACCCAGACCCGACGCTGCTGACGGAACTGGAACGCTGGTATCGTACACCCCACGCGCTCCAGGTGCGCTACGAAACATTGCACGCCGACCCCGAGGCGACGCTGCTCGGGCTGGCAGATGCGCTGGCGCTGCCGGTGAATCGGCGTCAGGTGAAGGCAGTGGTCGCGCGCCATGCCTTTGTGCGTGTCACCGGTCGCGCACCGGGGCAGGAGGCCGACGCCGCGGCGCGCAAAGGCATTGTCGGCGACTGGCGTACCTACTTCACAGACGCGACTATTGCCTGCTTTCGCACCGCGCAGGATGGTCGTTGGAACAGCTTGCGGGAGGAAATGGGCTATGCCTGGTGAGACGTTGGTCTACTTTGGTCATCACAAGTGCGCCACCCAATACATCAAGGCAGTGGTCAAACATGTGGCCGACTGGCTGGGGCTGACCTTCGAGGTGGTGGACTACCCTGTTGAGGCGCCTGAGCTTGGGTCAGATGGAACGCTGCGCCACCGTCTGCACATCAAGCAAAAAGGCTACGTGGCGCCAACCGCCGACATTCTCTACTTCGCCAACGCCAATGCTGCTGCCATTGCTGCCCTGGCTGAACGCGGCACCTACTGCGGCTTTCACGTCATCCGTGATCCGCGCGACATCGTCGTTTCCGGCTATTTCTCGCACCTCTATTCCCATCCAATGACGGAACATAACCGTGAATGGATGGGTGCATGGCGTCAGGAACTGGCGGCGGCACCCTCGCAAGAGGAAGGCTTGCTGCTGGAACTGCAGTATGAGGCGGCGAATTTTGCCAATCTGCGCGGCTGGGACTATGCCAACCCCCAGGTTCTCGAACTGCGCTACGAGGAGTTGATCCGCGATCCACTGGCGACTTTCAGCCAGGCCTTTGCGTTTTGGGGGCTGCGCATTCCTCGACGCGGGCTGCCGATGCTGGCGCGGATGGCCGTGCAGCGCGGCTGGCGGCGCGTCGGCGGGCAGCCAATGCCGCCGCACCGCTGTCTACCGCAGCCCCTTCTGACGCATATCCTCAGCCGCAACGCGTTCGGCCGCAAGGCGGGCGGGCGCACGCAGGGCGAGGAGGACCCTCGTCATCACTACCGCAAAGGCGTTGCCGGCGACTGGCGCAACTACTTCACGCCACGCGTCACGGCCGCCTTCAAAGATCGCTACGGCGACTTGCTGGTGACCCTGGGCTATGAAACTTCATGAGACTGGTGACGCGATGACCCATCCCACCCGCTTTATTCTACTCTGCCATGCGCGCACCGGCTCTTCCCTGTTTGGTTCGCTGCTGGGCAGTCACCCCGACATCGGCTATGTAGGGGAATGCTTCAAACACTATCGCAAATGGCGCGGGGTGCGTGCGGTGTTGCGACCAGTAATTGCGCGCTACCCGCTGCTGCGGCTCAATTGGATGGCGCAGCAGGCCAGCCAGCCTGTCTTTGGTTGCAAGCTGGCCCCGACCTATGTACGCGATATCCGGCAGATGATCCGGCAGACGCACGCGCGTTCCTGGCTGATCGTCCACCTGACCCGCAGCAGTACGTTCAGAACGGCGCTATCCCTGGCTGTCGCCTATACTACCAGACGCTACAACACCCGCCATGAAGGGCTGTCTGTGCCGGCACCACAGTTGGTAATCGCGCCTGACGCGTTTGTGAATGCCATCCAACGCGTGCTGAACAACCAACGCATGGAGCAGGCTGCGCTGACAGACATCCCGCACATGAGTGTCTTTTACGAAAGTGATCTGGCGGATCCTGCTGGCTGGGAAGGGGCAACCGGACGCGTCTTCGCGGCGCTTGGTCTTGCGCCGATACCTTTGCACACAACGATCCGCCCGCCGTGGAGTCGCCCGTATGCGGAGATGATCAGCAACTATGCCGAGTTGCTGGCTGCGGCGCGCGCCAGCGGCTACGCCGACCTGCTGGAGGATGCGGGATGATAGGCCGCCAGCGTGACTCGCGCCGTCGCCTCCCAGCGAAAATCGGTGGCGCGCGCCAGGGCAGCGCGCTGCATGGCTGCCATGTCCCGCTGCTGGATTGCCGCCATTGCCTGGCGCAGGCCGTCCGGTTGCGCCGGGTCATACAACAGCCCGCACTCCGGCGTGATCCACTCCGGCAGGCAGCCCAGCGCTGGTGCCACCACCGGTCGGCCTGCGGAGAGCGCCATCAACGCCGATCCAGAGGAGAGGATTTGCTCGAAGGGCAGTACGACCACGTCGGCGGCGGCCAGCAACAGGCGCAGTCGAGCCTCCGCGACGTAGCCAAATTCGGCATAGATGCGGTCATCATGGTGCAGCAGCGACGCCAGTTCCATCCCAATCGCCGCGTCCTGGAGCTCGCCGGCCAGGAGCAGGCGCACGTGGGTGCCGGGCAGGCTGCTGAAGGTGCGGGCCAGATGAGGCACGCGTTTGTAGCGGCGAATAAAGCCAAAGTAGAGATAGACGAAGGCTGTGGCGGGCAAACCCAATGCCGCGCGTGCCTCGGTTTGCGACGCGACGTCCGGCGTATGGTCGTCGTATCCCCCGCGCCCGGTCACCCACACCTTGCGCTGGGCGGCGTTCGGCAGCGCCGTTCGGCCTGCCTCGCAGTAGAGCAACACGGCGTGCGCCAACCTCGCCATCAGCCAGCGCGCCTGTTCGTCCAGCCGCCCGGCGGCCCGCTCGTGCGGCAGCACATTGTGCAGCGTCCAGACCAGGCGGTAGCCGAGCAGACGCGCCAGCAGCAGTTTGGCAGCAAATTTGGTGAGTTTCCAGGTCGAACCTGGTTGCCCGGCTGGCCAGTAGTGGTACTGGATCCAGTGAAAGTGCAGCACATCCACCTGCCCGCGCATTGTCCACAGCCAGCGCAACCGCAGACCGTCGTCCGGCGGTTTGACTGCTGTTACGCCCAGATCTTGCAGGGCGTGGCGCAGCAGGGCAAGCGATGGATTGACGTCCCAGTGTGGGCTGTTTGGGAAAAAGCTGACGCGCATCGGGCCGGCACTCTCTACGGTTTCGTTAATCGCCGCCCCCTGGCAGGCGGGCGCGGCGCTGATTATGCGGTAGAATGGCTTCATGGGCAAACTGGGTGCTACCATTTAACCTCGGTTACTTTTTTATGCATAACAAAGCAGCAATAAAATCACAATCCTATCTTACCCGCTTCATCGTGGTGTGCCATGCGCGCACGGGCAGCACGTTGTTTGGGTCGTTGCTAAACAGTCATCCAGCCATTGCCTGGGGCGGCGAGGAATTTAATCGGCATCGCAAACAACATGGGGCTGGCCGGCTCATCTATCATTGGGGGCGACGCTATCCCATACCCCGGCTGAACTGGCTGGCATGGCGACAGCGCGGGAAAATATACGGCTGTAAATTGGCACCAGAGTATGTCCGCGATCTGCGCGGCATGATCCTGCAGCTCGATCGTCAGGGCTGGCTCATCATCCACTTGCGGCGGAAAAACAAATTTCAGGAAGCGCTCTCGCGGCTGCTCGCCCACGACACCCAACGCTACCAGCACTTCGCCGATCAACCTCGGGTTGGCCCGTCGGTGCCAAGCGTAACGGTCAAACCGGTGCGCCTGGTGCGGCGGCTGCGCGCGGTTGAGGAGACTGACCGGATCGAGGCGCAGGCGCTGGCCGATACACCGCATCTACAGATCTGTTACGAAGATGATCTGCTGAACTCGGCCAACTGGGAGGCAACGATGGGGCACGTCTTTGCTGCGTTGGGGCTGGCACCTGTGCCGCTGCAATCGAATGTCAAGAAGACCTGGGATCGCCCCTATTCTGAGCTCATCACCAACTATGCCGAACTGGTCGAAACCGCGCGCACCGCAGGCTACAGTCGTTTTCTGGAATCGACGCCATGAGTTTGCGTGTGCTCTTTGTCACCGAACTGCGGCCCTGCCCACCGAACGGCGGCGAGAAGATTCACTGTTACAACGTCTTGAACAGCCTGAGTCGCTGCTTCGATGTGACGGTGTTGGCACCGCCGCCGCCCGCTGGCTGCCCGCTGGCGCAGCAGGTGCGGCGCTGGCAGCCGCTCCCGGGCGTCGGTGGGGGCTTTCCCCATCGGCTGCTGCAAAGCCCGACAGTGCTTGCGCCCCGACTCGCTTGGCGCCGGCTGCTGGCTGACCTCTGCGCCCAGGCGCAGCCGGATGTGGTCTGGTTCAGTTACGGCCATTGGGGGCACTATGTGCGGCTGGCGCAGGCGGCCGGCGCCAAGACGATCCTGCGCACTCACAATGCTCAATCGGCGTTGGCGTGGCAGGGGCTGGCCAGCCGCCCACTGACCCGCTGGCATCTCTACTACGCCGTGCGCGCGCCGCTGGAGACGCTTCACGAGCGGCTGCTCTTGCGCCGCTTCGACCGCGTGCTGAGTGTGACGGAGGCGGATCGGCGCTACCACGCCCGCTGGGTGGGCGAAGCAAAGAGCCTGTGCGTGCCCAATTACTTGGACGAAGCGCACTATCAGACAGCAGAGACGCCAGACCGCGACCCGAACCTGGTGGTGATGACCGGCAACTTCGGCGCATTTCAGAATCAGCAGGGCGTGCGCTGGCTGATGGAGACAAGCTGGCCGCAAGTGCAGCGGGCTCGGCCAGCCGCACGCCTGCTGTTGGTCGGCCATGCGCCGGATGATTTTCGACGCGCGATGGCGCATCACCCCGCTATCCACTGCACGGGCACGATTCCCGACGTCGCGCCCTATCTGCGCCGGGCCGCGCTTGGTGTCGTCCCGCTGCTTCACGGTAGCGGCATGCGCATCAAAATTCTGGAAGCGCTGGCCTGTGAGCTGCCGCTGGTCAGCACCACGCTGGGTGCCGAAGGGGTGGCGCTGACGCCGGGCGTCGACGCGCTGCTGGCCGATGCGCCGGATGATTTTGCCGTGGCGATCCTGCGGCTGCTGGCGGCGGATGACGAACGCCGGCGACTGGCCGCGGTCGGTCTGGAATTGTTGCGCCGGGAGTACAGCATGGCGATCAACACGGAACGGCTGCGGCGTATCGTCGTCGACCTGGCGGGGGCAGCGTAGCGATGCACATCAGCATTTTCGGCCTGGGCTATGTGGGCAGCATCGCAGCCGGCTGTCTGGCGCACCTGGGGCACACGGTCATCGGCGTGGATGCCAACCCGGTCAAGACGGCGTTCCTGGCCCGGGGTGAGCCGCCGGTGCGCGAGCCGGGGCTGGACGCACTCATCGCCGCCGGTTGCGCCGCCGGGCGCATCCTGGTGAGTGACGATCCGGCGGCTGCGGTGCGGGCAAGCGAGCTTTCGCTGGTCTGCGTCGGTACGCCCGCCCATCCCGACGGCAGCAGCGATGGCCGCCAGTTGCAGGAGGTGATCGACCAGATTGCGACTGCCTGCCGTGCCAGATCGACGCGCCATCTGGTCGTCGTGCGCAGCACGGCGCTGCCTGCCACCCACGCCGCGCTGCACGCGCGTTTGTCCGCCACCGCCGAAAGATCGGACGTAAGCGTGGGCTATGTCGTCCACCCGGAGTTTCTGCGCGAGGGCAGTGGCGTGGCCGATTTTTTCGACCCGGCGCTGATCCTCTACGGCGGTGCAGACGCAGCCGACCGCCCCTGGCTGGAGGCGCTCTACCCAGGATTGACGGCGCCGGTGTCCTATGTTGATCGGGCGACGGCGGCGCTGGTCAAGTATGCCAGCAACGCCTTCCACGCCATCAAAGTCGCCTTTGCCAACGAGATTGCCGCCTGGGCCGCTGCCGAAGGCGCTGATGGTGAGGCGGTGATGGCGTTGGTGACAACCGACGCAAAGCTCAACCTGGGCGCGGCCTACCTGCGTCCCGGCCTGCCCTTTGGCGGCAGTTGTCTGCCCAAAGACCTGGTGGTGGCGCTGGCGGCGGGCAGCGAAGCCGGGCTGGCGCTGCCGCTGCTTGCCGGGGCCGCGCAGAGCAACCGCCACCACAGCGAGTCGCTGGCGGCGCGGCTGGCGGCACGCCCTGAACACCGGCTGCTGCTGGTCGGTCTGGCCTTCAAGCCCGGCACTGACGATCTGCGGGAAAGCCCATTGGTGCTGATCGCCCGCCGCCTGCTCGATGCAGGTAAGACGCTGTCCATCTACGTGCCTGAGATCGACCCAGCGCGGCTGACCGGTGCCAATCTGGCCTTTGCTCGCCAGTGGCTGCCAGAGTTGCCCGATCTGCTCGCTGACGACCCGGTCGCGGCGCTGGCACAGGTTGAGATTGTCATCTTGGGGCAGCCGCTGGACGCCGCGACAGCGGCGGCAGTGCAGGCAAGCGGTGTCCCGCTGCTCGACTTGATGCGGCCATCCTCACTGCGCGCAGGAGAAGAAAAGATTCACGATCATGCAAGTCTATGATCCGTCGCGCCCCCTGATCGGTCTGCACATCCCTAAATGTGCAGGGACCAGCATGAAACAGGTGCTTCGTGGCTGGTTTGGCCGTCAACTCCACTGGCACTACTTCGACGAGAAGCGCAACCGCCTGCCGCACGGCTTTCGGCCATCGTTGTTCTATCATCTCCGTAACCGATTGACTGGTCGTGAGGTCTGTATCTACGGCCACTTCAACCGGATGCGCGGCTTTGGCATAGAAGACTACTATCCCAACGCACAACAATTCTTCACCATCGTGCGCGACCCGCTGGCCACGGTTCAGTCGCAGTATTTCGCTGCCAAGCGGCTTGGCGTGCGGCGAATCCGGCGAGGCAAGCCGGTGCCGATTGCTGAGCGCTACACCTCCGTAGACGCATTCGTAGCGGCGCGGGTCGGGCGGCCCTATTTTACGAACTATCTGCCCGGGCCGATGACGCTGGACAACTATGTGGAGATTTTCGAGAGCCAGTTCGTCTACGTTGGCATCGCCGAAGATTTGCAGACCGCCGTGGATCAACTGGCGGTGTGGCTGGGCTTTGCCAGTGTGTCCGTGCCGCATGTCAATCCGTCGCGGCATGACGAAACGCTCGATCCGGCGCTGGCCGCAGAGTTCGTCGCCAGCCGGCCGCTGGAATATGCCATCTATCACTACGCACTGGAGCACTACCGCGATGTCTCGTCCACCTGACGCTTATCATGTAGCGCACCCGACGAGCGAATGGCAGCGGCGGCGCTATCTGCTGCGCCACTGGCGCCACCGCGAGGCGCACGACCACCTGCTGCGCAGTTTGCTGGGGTGGGCGCGACCGTACGTGTGGCGCTGGCGCGACTGGCGTACGTGCCGCTGGCACCCGCCGCATGTATCGCTTGCCGGTTTGCTGCATCATCTGCACCCCGGCGCGATTCTGCTGGATGCAGACGGGGCGGAGCTATGCTGGCTGGAGCAGATGCTGGCGGGCCAGGCGCGCCCGACCATCGTCTACCGCGCCGACATCCGCCTGACTGCCCAGTTCAACTACCATCCGGTGGAGACGGTCTGGCTGCTGGAGCAAGCCGGGTACCGGGTGCAACTGTTGATGGCGGATGGGCCGATCGCGCGTCCTGATGGCTGGTATACGGCCTTTGCCAGACACATTCCTGGCCCCTGGCTGCTGGCGACGCCACGCTACCAGGAGGCAGCGCCGTGAAGGTTGCCCTGGTCAAGCAATTGCTGGACACGCATGGCCCCTGGCGTTCGATCCAGTGGGCGGAGACCTCGGCGGCGGAGATTGTGCGTTGGTGGCCGGGGCGCGCGCTCTTTTGGGCGATGACTGTGCTGTTGGAGGCGGATTGGTATGTTCTCCCGCAGCAAGGGGACACCTGGTACACCCAGTTCAGCGGTGTCAACCAGCCCGCTGACCGCGCCGTCATCGAGCAGCACACCAGCCAGCTACGCCGCCCGCAGGAGATCCCCTGGGATGCCTACGACGTGGTGATCTCGCTCGATCCCTGTCTGCGCCCGCCGCGCAACAGCCGCACGCTCTTCGCCTACTACATGAACGAGCACGTGGATGTCCTCTACACGATTTCGCGGCGCAAGGTGTTAGCGGGCTACGATCTGTTTCTGGATCATCGGCTGCAATCTCCCCCAACCCTGGCGCGTCTGCCGCAGCCGATTGCCTGCCCTTATCTCTGGGAAAGCGCCATCACCCGGCAGATTGTCTGGCCAGGCGCGCAGGCCACCCCCTCAGAAGAGGCGATCTTTGTGGAATGGCGGACGTTGACCCTGCTGGCTGGTGAACGCGCACGTCAGTGGCGGCGCCATCCCCAGGGTGCGGCACCGGCCACGCTGGGTCTGACCGACACGGAAGCCGTGCGGTTGGCTGGGCGGCTGGAACGGTATCTCGGTCTGCCGGTGCGCTATCGCCTGCTGCGCGATGGTATGTACAACCATTTGCCCGACCCGCCGCAGTGGGGCGAACTGCTGGAGTATCTGCGCCCGCTGGCGCAAAACCGCTACTACGTCTCGCTCTTTGCTTTCGGCTCCGGGCAGGCGCTGGTGGATGCGGCGGCGATGGGCTCCATCGTCTTTGGCAGCAGTGCCCTGGCCTATCACCGCCTGCTCTGCCATCCCGCCGGTCTCTGTGCGACGCTGGATGAACTGCCGCAGCGCGTGCGCCAGGTGCAGCGTGCACCGGATTTGCAGGCCGAGGTGCTTGCATGGCAGGCGGCGGCGCTGCGCCAGCATTTCGATGTGGCGCCACGCGCCATGCTGGCCGAGGCAGCGGCGCAAAAACGGTGTAGGCAGCGATGAAGACCGCGCTGCCCTGCTGCGCCTGCGCGCGCCGGGTTACGAGGTCGCCTGGCTCTATCCAGGCCCCGGTATACCACCGCAGATTCCCGGCGTGAGGGTCTATCCGGTGGCGGGCAACATGGAAGAATTGGGGGCTGTGGACATGCTGAGATGATCGCTACTGGGCCATGTCTCATGCTATAATATTCCACAACGATTTTAACCGCCCTATCGCTTATGCTGCCGTAACCTGCGCTGCTCAATGCTCGCTACCAGCTGATCAAGAGGAGACCGCCATGGATAAGCCCTGGCTGCTTCGCCCGCTGGTCAAATAACCGTGCCAGGTAATCTCGGTACCGTCAAACAGATCAGCGCAGGATGGTGGCACACATGCGCTCTCACCACCAGCGGTCAGATGCGCTGCTGGGGTAGTGATGACAAAGGGCAAAGCAGTGTACCGTCAACCACCCCGACGGTGCCCCTGGCAGCAGTTTCCTGATCAACGCCGCTGGCTTCCCGGCAGGAGCCAGGGTGCAACTCAGCGTTAATGGCAGCGCAGTGGGCACGCTGCTCACGGTGGGCAGCGATGGGTTGGTTCGGGCCATCTTGCAAACGGCGGCGGGAGCCTTCCCAGGCCGCTATCGGGTGACGTTGCGCGTGGTGCCCCAACTAACCGCGTTGCATCCAGCGAGCAGTGCCATCGAGGCCAGTACCAGCTACACGCTGGCGCCAAGCGCCCCGCTACGCCAGCCGCCAGCCGGCGTTGAGGCCCCCGCCCTTGCGGTTCCGGCCAGCATCGCGGCTGGATCGGAAGAGATCTTCCTACCCTTGGTCAGACGGTAACAATAGTGGTTGGCGGGAATCACCCGGTCACCAGCCATCCCATGGGCGGGGATCATCCGGTCACCAATGTTCCTGGGAACGGGAATCACCCGGTCATCAATGTTCCCGTGAGCGGGGATCATGCGGTCACCAACCATCCGGTGGGTGCAGCAGCCACCAGGCAAGCCTTCGTGCAAGGGGAAGGCCAGGAGCTGCGGTGCCCACCTTTGGGCAAGGGATCGATCCCGGCGATCGGGTATGCTACCCCAAACCATGGGAGGATCTTATGTCTCAATGCCAGTAAGCCGATCAAAGATCAGCGTGGCATAATGCATGGCTACAGTAGAAACGTATGACCAGTTCTGCCAACGCTGGTCGAGATTCTTGTATTCGGCGAGGGCAACGGTGTCGAGATCATACGGCAGAGGGTACGCAAGCTGGATTTGCAGTTGTTGCAGGGCAGATTCGTTATTTTGCTGAGGATAGAGTTCATCAAAAGATTGCAAAGCTGTGACCACGCTAGGATCGCCAAGGTAATCAGCTAGCGCGACGAAATCAAGATAATCGCGGGTTGCATTTCGCTTGAGAATCAAGACCCCTTTAATGCGTAGAATTTCTGCCGGGGTAGGTAACGTGATCTTTGCTCCGTTATGCTCGATCTGCTGCACCTCTAATGGTACACTACGAATGAGTTGCCGTACGCCTGTTTCAATTCCGTCCAGACTCCCGAGGATCTGTACAGGACGTTGAATGCGGGCGGTCGTCCATCCTGCTACCGTTTCAAGGGTAGCAAGCACCTCGTCAAAATGTTGGCGCAAATCACTGAGCACATGATCGGCGTCGGTAGAGAGACGATGACGTGCATAGACAGCCGAAGCAGTGCCTCCTACGAGTACTGCTTCGGGGAGGAGGCCTTGCAGATGGGCTGCCGCAGCGAGGACTTCTTCCCAATCAGGTAATGGCTCGTTCGGCATAGTGCTTCCAGAAGTGGTAACGCTGAGCATAGGGATCGGTACTATGGGCAGCGCAGACACGCAATACCTTCGTGCGGATCGTGGGATCGGCAAGGAGCGCCGTGCGCAGGACAGCCCAATCTTGACGCTTGCCGCGACCGATGATGTCATCAATCGCGGCCAGGGTAAATTCCTGATGGTTCAGGTGACGATGATGCATAGCTAGATTATGTGGGTGCAGCGCAGCATGTGAATACTATTGTACATACCGTACACGATCATGTTACCACGTCGCCCTACCCCGCCGCCTTAGGCGCCCACTTACGTGCTGCGTAACCCTGCTCCCTCTCTTTGCATCAAACGCACGGATTGCTAATATACCCCCGGGGGGTAATCTGGCTCACAGACCAGCCCCCAAGCCGCGTGGTATACTTGCCAGCGGAAGCCTGTCTGAGCAGGGCAGACCTGTCCCTCTAGCGCTTGATCCTAAGGAGTTTGTATGATGCATAACAAAGTTGTGATCATTGGCTCAGGCCCGGCCGGCCTGACAGCCGCCCTCTACGCGGCCCGCGCTAACCTTGAGCCCCTGGTTGTCCGTGGCCTGCAGCCGGGTGGCCTGATCGCTACCACCTCGGAGGTTGAGAACTACCCTGGCTTTGTCGAGGGCGTTGGTGGCTATGAGCTAGCCGAGAATATGGAGAAGCAGGCCGCTCGTTTCGGTGCTCGTTTCCTCGATACGCTGATTACCCGTATCGATGCTGAGGTTCGCCCCTTTGTGCTGCATACCGATAGCGGCGAGCAACTGACTGCCGATGCCATCATTGTCTCCACCGGTGCCTCTCCGCGTAAGCTTGGCGTCCCCGGTGAAGAGCAGTTGGCCAACCGTGGTGTAAGCTACTGTGCTACCTGCGACGGCTTCTTCTTCCGCGGCAAGAAGGTGGTTGTGGTCGGTGGCGGCAACAGCGCCCTTGATGAGGGCCTCTTCCTGACCCGCTATGTCGATGAACTGATCATCGTCCACCGCCGCGACAGCCTGCGCGCCGATCCTGTTCTGGAGGAGCGTGCTTTGAACAATCCCAAGGTGCGTTTTGTCTGGGACAGCACCGTCGAGGCCATCCTCGGCGAGGAGAAGGTCGAGGGCGTGCGCCTGCGTAATCTCAAGACCGGCGCAACCAGCGAGCTTGCCGTCGATGGGGTCTTCCCCTACATCGGCCATGTGCCGAACACAACCATCTTCCAGGGCCTGCTGACCCTCGATGAGGGTGGCTATATCGTCACTGATGAGCGCCAGCACACCAATGTCAAGGGCATCTTTGCTGCCGGCGACGTGGTCGACCATGTCTATCGCCAGGCGATTACCGCTGCTGGTGAGGGCTGCAAGGCGGCGATGGAGACGACCTGGTTGCTCGCCGAGCAAGAATATGCTGTCACCAGATAAGGTGTTAGAGGGCAAGCTGCTGCACCCGTTTGCCAGGGTGCAGCAGCTGTAACAACTTCACCACAGGGCTGACAGCTGTTCCTTCAATAAAACCGGCGCGGGCTTCTTCTCGCTAGGTGCCACATAGCTCAGGGGTTGTTGGGCATGTTTATATGCCATTGCCAGCGGCCATTTGCCCCAGACTAGCAGGGTGTCTAGCCCGGCCGAGGTTCGCTCTGCCGAACGACGCCAGCGATAGCCACGTCCGCTGAAGGCGGTCAGTGTTTGCTCGGACCAGACAATCACACAGGTATGTCCATCGCTGCGTAGCTCGTGAAAGAGCCGCAGAATATTCGTATCGGAGTGCGTTAGCGGCAGGATGACATAATCGGGATGTTGCTCCAGAATATGCTGGCAACTCTCCCGGTCATTGCCGACGATCTGTATGTCCACCAGTACCCGCACATGTCCAAAGATCGCCTGATCATCGAGACTCGGATCACCAACAAACATAGCTGTGTGTGGTGCATGCATAAATGCCCCCATTGGCTAATGTATGCGAGAATGAAGTGTATTGTGTAGGTGATTTGTAGGGGGTCATGGTATCGCTAAGGTCTTGACCCCTGAAACCCTATCTGGATTTCGTTTAGTTGGTATCGATGAGGGCTACTATGGACAGTAGTATAAACGCATCTTTGCGACCATTGCCCTGGTGCATTGTATACTATATAGCATAGCATAAATATCTGCGTATGCAAGCGTCAACCACGTTAATGTTGACGAAGCAGTGCTGTATCCTCGAACCATACAGGTCTTCGCGACCTGCGCGGTCGCAGCTAGTGCCTATCTATTATACCACTCCACTATACCGCAACTCATATCCCGGCGACAGCCTGTACCTGGCTGATCACGCCAAGCACCAGGTTGGGGAAGAGCCCCAATAGGATCAGCGCAAAGGCTGACAGAACCACGGCCACCGTGATGCCCGGCGTCGTCCGGATCGGTTCGGGGCTGGCAGGTGGTTCGATAAACATGGCTTTGAGCAGGCGCAGGTAGTAGTAGAGGCTTACTACGGTGACAATGACTGCGACCACGACCAACCAGCGCGCCCCTGATTGCCAGCCGACCATAAAGATGTAGAACTTGGCGAAGAATCCCGCCAGTGGCGGTACGCCCGCCAGCGAGAGTACACAGAGGGTCAGCAGGGTCGCCAGGGGCAGGTTGCGTCGGGCCAGTCCGTTCAAGTGGGCGATGTCGTCGCCGCCAAGGGCCATGCTGATCGCTGCCAGCGCGCCGAAGGCCCCGATATTGGTCAGCGAGTAGATCACCAGGTAGTAGATCAGCGCTACTGAGCCCTGGTCGCGGTCGAAGGACTGCGGGGCTGCCCAGGCCACCAGGCCCAGCAGCACAAAGCCAGCATGGGCGATGCTCGACCAGGAGAGCAGCCGTTTGGCGTTGGTCTGCGGTAGAGCTGCCAGGTTGCCGATTAGCAGCGTGAGCAGGGCCAGCAGCGCCAGTAGACTTGTCCAGCCGCCCAATTCGGCCCCCAGGGCTGGCGTGCCCGCCAGGCTGGGGAAGGCTGTGGTAAGGAGACGCAGCATCAGCAGGAAGCCAGCAGCCTTGGATGCCGTTGAGACAAAGGCAGTGATCGGTGTCGGGGCACCCTGATAGACGTCAGGCGCCCAGCCGTGAAAGGGTACCATCGCCAGTTTGTAGCCCAGGCCAGCGATGATAAAGATCACCGCCAGGGTCAGCAAGGCCGTCCCTTCACCATTGGCGGCAAGCTGGGCGATGCGCGTAAACTGGGTCAGGTCGTTCGCCGAGGGCAGGCCGCTCATCGCGCTGGCGGCATACCCATAGGCCAGACTCATCCCGTAGAGCAGGATGCCGGAGGAGAGTGCGCCAAAGAGGAAGTACTTCATCCCCGCTTCAGACGAGCCCTTCTCATTGCGGAAGTAGCCAGCCAGGATGTAGAGCGGGATGCTGGTCAGCTCGATGGCCAGGTAGGCGATGATCAACTCGCTTGCCCCGGCCATCAGGCACATGCCCAGCGTAGAGAAGAGGATCAGCGCATAAAACTCGGCCGGGTGCGCCGTCGGTCGGTAGTCCAGGCAGAGCAGGCTAGTCAACAGAGCTGTGCCAATCAAGAGCAGCCGCGCAATCATTGTCAGATGATCAGTGGCGAAGGCCCCAATGATCGGCGTGCCGTTCGGTCCGCCTGCCTGCAAGTTGCGCAAAATATTGGTGAGGAAGTTGATCGGTGCATCATCGGCCAGGCGTGTAAAGGGCAAATAGCCGCTCTGCAGCAGGGTGATTACAAAGATCAGCCCCAGCCCGATGGCAGTCAGCGAGGCCGAGGCGCGTACCCGTTCAAGTTGCGCACCCGGCGAGCGCCCCCACTTCTCGAAGATGTCTGAGCCCAGTACCAGCAAGGCCAGTACCAGCAGCAAAATCTCCGGCAGTAGTCGTGGGATGTCGGTAATCTGAAACACGGTGAGCTACCTCCCTGCCACAACCACACCCGCGAGTTGAGCCACCACCGGCCTGACGCCCGTATCGATCAGTTCGGTCAGCACGGACGGATAGATGCCAACACCAACCAGGATGAGTGCCAGGATGAGCGCCCCGCTATACTCTTGCCAGGTCAGCGGTGGTAGTTTGAAGAAGCTGGGATCTTTGACCTCGCCGTCAAAGACCGCCCAGACCGCCCGCAGGATGTAGGCCCCGGTGATCGGGATGGAGAGGGCAGCGATTACCGCAATCAGCGGGTGAACCTCCCAGACCCCGATGAAGATAGTAAATTCGGCCCAGAAGCCAGCCAGGCCAGGCATGCCCATTGATGAGAGCCCGCCTAGGATGAACATCCAGGCCGCAAAGGGCATCACTTTGCGCAGGCCACCGAGCTCGGGCAGTTGGCGCGTGTGGGTGCGCTCGTAGATCATGCGCCCGACAACCGAGAAGAAGAGGGCTGTCATGACCCCGTGAGCGAACATCTGCAAGACGGCCCCGGTCAGGGCGATCTGCGTACCCGCTGCCAGAGCCATTACCACCAGGCCCATATGGCTCACCGACGAGTAGCCGATGATGTACTTGGCGTCACGCTGAACCATGGCGATGGTCGCCCCATAGAGCACATTGAGCAGGGTCAGGACGGCGATCACCGGCAGCCAGACGGTAGCGCCTGAGGGCATCAGCCACATCGCCGCCCGTAAACAGCCGTAGGCCCCCAGTTTCATCAGCACCCCGGCGTGCAGCATGCTCACTGCCGTTGGTGCAGCCACATGGCCGGTGGGGCTCCACGTATGGAAGGGGAACATACCAGCCAGGATGGCGAAGCCAACAAAGAGCATGGGGAAGAAGATGCGCTGCAGATCGCCAGCCAGGGTGACATTCTGCGCCAGAATCAGCATATCGAAGCTGCGCAGGCCCGAGCCAAAGTAGACCGCCAGCATGCCGATGATCACCAGGGCGCTGCCAGCCATCAGGAAGAGGGTCAGCTTCATTGCCCCGTACTCTTTGCGTGTGCTGCCCCAGACGCCGATCAGCAGGTACATCGGCAGCACGGCCAGTTCGTAGAAGACGAAGAAGAGGAAGAGATCGAGGGCCACAAAGACGCCATAGACGCCAGTGGTTAGCAGCAGCAGCAATACCCAGTACTCTTTGGCGCGGTTTTCGATGTTCCAGCTCATCAGTGCGCCGGTGAAGATCACCACGCCATTCAGGACGAGCATCGGCAGGCTGATCCCATCCACCCCAAGCTGGTAGCTGATGCCGAGTTGAGGCATCCAATCGAGCCGTTCGATGAACTGGAAGCCAGCCCGTGTCGGGTCGTAGGCCAGAAAGACCAGTAAGGAGAGCACGAGCGAGATCAGGGCGAAGCCCGCACCGACCCAGCGCATCGTCTCTTGCTGCTGGCTTGGGATCAGCACGATGATCACCACGGGCACGACCATGCTCAGCCAGATCAGGCTGAGCCAGGGGATGTCGGGGGAAAGGCTAAAGAGGCCCATAGTGCTCCGTCTTACTCGTGGGACGCGCTTAGATCAACTCAGCACATTCTGAAAGATGGCGACTAGCCCCTCAGCGGTAGCATTGGCCATACCGATCACCGGGGCAGGGAAGATGCCGAGCAGGAGGAGGATGGCCAGGACCGGCAGCATTGTCCAGAGTTCAGCGGGCTGCAGGTCAGGCATCGACCGGCCATGGTCGTCTGCCCAGCGCTCGTTAAGCGGACCGAGGAAGATGCGCTGGAACATCAGCAGCAGGGCCAGGGCGGTCACGATCAGCCCGATCGTGGCCAGGACGGTGAAGAGTGGCAGGGTGGCCCAGGCACCCCGGAAGATGAAGAATTCGCCCACAAAGCCAGCCAGGCCGGGCAGGCCCAGGTTGGCAAAAAGTGCCGTGCCCATCACGCCAGCAAAGGTCGGCGCAATGATGCGTAGCCCGCCAAAGTCGTTCAGGCTCCAACTGCCGGTGCGCTGGTGGAGCGCTCCGACCAGGTAGAAGAGTGCACCGGTCGAGAGGCCGTGGGCTACCAGTTGCATCATTGCGCCGTTGATCGCAATCGTCCGGCTGTCCTGGCTTGCCGCGCCAGGCAGGGCGGCGGCGGCAGCGATGGCCAGCATGACATAGCCCATGTGGTTGATCGAGGTGTAGGCGATCAGCCGCTTCATATCGCCGCCGATGTTGGCCATGGCCCCAAAGGCACCGGCCACGATCCCTACCAGAGCCAGCCCGCCCATCAGCGGCGCAAAGTACTGAGCTGCATCAGGCACCAGTGGGAGCAGGATCCGCAGCATACCGTAAGCACCCATCTTGCTCATCACTGCGCTCAGCAGAATACTGCCAGCGATGGGTGCCTCACTGTAGGCGTCTGGTAACCAGGTGTGGAAGGGCCAGACCGCCAACTTGATCGCAAAGGCGATGAAGATGGCCCAGAAGGCGATGCTGGTGTAGAGCAGCGGGTAGCGTCCCAACACTTCAGTTACGCCGATCTGCTCCATAAAGGCAAAGATCATATCGCGCAGCGTGCCGGTTGCGCCCTCAACCGGTAGCCCCCGCCCTAGCCGTCCCAGGTCGATCAGGTTGAAGGTAGCGAAACCGGCCTCACGGGTGGCCAGGTAGATCACCTGGAAGAGCAGCAACATACCGACCGAGCCAGCCATGGTGTAGATGAAGAACTTGAAGGCGGCATAACGCCGGTTCTCGCGGCCCCAGTTCTGGATGAGGAAGAAGGCCGGAACCAGGCTGAACTCCCAGAAGATGAAGAAGAAGAAGAAGTCGAGGGCGACGAAGAAGCCCAACATGGCCGCCTCGAGCAGCAGCAACAGGGCATAGTGGGCCTTCACGCGCTCGTTTACGTTCCACGAGGCCAGGGCTGCGACCGGGGCCATCACCACAGTCAGCAAGACCAATGGCATGCTGAGCCCGTCTACGCCGAGGAAATAATCGACCCGAATGGCGCTGATCCAGGGCATCTTCTCGACAAGTTGCACCATACCCTGACCCGCACTGGTTGCCCCTGGCTCAAAATGGCGGAGCACCTGCACGGCGATGGCAATGGGCACCCCTGTCCAGGCAGTGACACCCAGGCGTACAATGCGGTCGTCCAGGCGCAGCCAGGCGCTTATGCCGACCAGCAGGATGCCCACCAGCGGTGCAAGCACCAGGAGGGTCAGCCACGGAATACCGTCAGGCGAGGCGATCAGATACGGCGGAAGGGTCATAAGGATTATTCCGTTGGGGTTCAGCCACAGGCTGCGCCCTTGGCTCACCCATCACCGAATCACATAGAGGTAGACCAGCGCGAGGATCAGCGCACCACCAAAGATGTAGCTGAGGTAATCCTGGGCTTTGCCGGTCTGGATGCGCCGCGTGCGTTTGCCACTGTCGAGCGTGCCTGCAGCCAGGGCATCAGGGCCATCGTTAAAGAGGGTATCATCAATGATAAAGTTAAAGCGGCCCAGGAAAAGGGCGACGTGGCCGACCCCGTTGACAATTGCATCGAGCACGTAGCGATCAAGCGCAGCCCAGGTCAGAGCCAGCAGGCTGGTGAGCCGACCGAAGCTGGCGGCATAGAGCTCATCAACGCGATACTTCTCGTGCAGGATCTGGAAGAGGCCGGGGGCGCGCACCGCCAGGGGGTCACGTTCGTCGGCGCGGCTGAAGGCGCGTGCGTAAAGGCTCCAGCCAGCGGCGATGCCGCCCAGGGCGATCAGCAAAGAGATGCCCGCCACGAGCAAGCTGAACTCGGCTGCCTCCTGGCCCCAGATGGCGCTCAGCCAGTGGCCACCCGGCATACTGAAGGGCAGATTAAAGAAGCCCGCCGTTACCGCGAAGCTGGCCAGGATCACCAGCGGCGCGATCATACGCGGATCCTCGTGCCAGTGGATACTGGTATGGGCATGGCTGGCGTGCTCGGCATGATGGTCGTCGTGATGCGTGTGGGCCGGCGCCGGTTCGGGGTTGACAAAGACGACTGGCTGCTCGCCACGGAATTTGCCGAAGAAGACCAGCCGCCACTGGCGGGTCATGTAGAAGGCCGTAAGGAAAGCTGCCACGGCCAGCACGCTAAAGACGATCCAGTGATTGCCTTTGAAGGCATCAGCCAGGATCTCGTCCTTGCTCCAGAACCCGGCGAAGGGCACCACACCTGCCAGGGCCAGGTAGCCCGCCGTATAGGTCCAGAAGGTCCAGGGCAGGTGGGCGCGCAGCCCACCCATATTACGAATATCCTGGGCCGTCTGCTGGGCGGCGTACTCATCCTTGTGGTGTAGGGCCTCGATCGTTGGGGTGGCCTCCATCGCGTGGATGATCGAGCCCGAGCCGAGGAAGAGCAGGGCCTTGAAGAAGGCGTGGGTCAACAGGTGGAACATCCCGGCAACCCAGCCGCCAATTCCCAGGGCGGCAACCATAAAGCCAAGCTGTGAGAGGGTGCTGTAGGCCAGGATGCGCTTGATGTCATACTGGGCCACCGCAATGGTCGCCGCGAAGAGGGCGGTGAAGGCTCCGATAAAGGCAACCACATCGAGGGCCGTGCCGTTATCGGCGGTGAAGATCGGGAAGGTGCGGGCCACCAGGAAGACGCCCGCCGAGACCATGGTGGCGGCGTGGATGAGCGCGGAGACGGGCGTTGGCCCTTCCATGGCATCGGGCAGCCAGACGTGAAGGGGGAACTGGGCGCTCTTGCCGACGGTGCCGCAGAAGATCAGCAGAGCAATCCCGGTGGCGTGGCTGAGCCCGAAGAAGCCCGTCTCGCTACCGATGCGCTGCAGGAACTCGCTATTGAAGATTTCGCCCTCGCCGCTGCCGAAGGCCAGGCTCCCGGCCTGGGTATAAAGGTAGACCAGGCCGAGCAGCAAGAGCACATCACCGATGCGCGTAGTGATGAAGGCTTTGACGGCGGCACGGTACGCCTGGGGCCGTTCGTAGAGGAAGCCGATCAGCAGGTACGAGCAGAGGCCCATGATCTCCCAGGCCATGAAGAAGAGCAGCAGGTTATCAGCCAGGGCCATCAGCAGCATCGCTGCCGTGAAGAGCGAGATGAAGCTGAAGAAACGGCTCTGGCGCGGGTTGGCCGCCATATAGCCCAGGCTAAAAAGGTGGATGCAGGTCGAGGTAATTGTCACCATCGCCAGCAGAGCGGCAACAGGCGTATCGATATAGACGCCCATCTCAAAGACGCTCGCCCCAAGCGGAGCCCAGACGAAGCGCTGCACAACATTGGGTTCGGGGAAGTGGAAGGCACCGCCGTGGGCTTCTGCTTCCGTCGCACTGGCCGCGTCGCCGTGGCTTGCGGTGGTTGCCGCTTCAGCGTGACTGGCCAGTTCAAGCGTGACCAGTTCACCATCTCGCAGGGCGAGGCCCTGGGCGGTTGCGCCTAGCAGCCCGATTGCCAGCAGAGTTGCCAGGCCCATCAGGCCAATCGCTGTCCAGCCGCTGGCCGACTTGCTACGGCGCAGGGGGGTGAAGGTGATCAAGGCGCAGCCCAGCAACGGCAGGGCGGGGATAAGCCAGGCGTATTCGAGGAAGAAGCCCATGGTTGCTCCATCTCTGGCGGGCCATTCAAACGGGGATGGCAGCGGGAGGCTGCCCCACGGAAAAGACCTTGCCGGGTTGCGCTCAGCCCTTCAACGAGTCGACCCGATCCACATTTGAGGTCTGCCAGGTGCGGTAGATCGCAATGATCATCGCCAGGCCGACGGCTGCCTCAGCGGCGGCGACGGTAATCACAAAGATGGCGAAGATCTGCCCGCCGATCATCTGCGGCTCAAGGTAGCGCCAGAAGGCGATCAGGTTCAGGTTGACCGCATTGAGCATCAGTTCAATGCCCATCAACACGCTGATCATATTGCGTCGAGCCAGGGCACCGAAGAGGCCGATGCAGAAGACGGCACCAGCAATTGAGAGCACTGCCTCTAAGGGGATCGCTTCGGTCATAGTTGCATACAGCTTTCTGAACGTTCGCCGGTTTAATCGCTACGGACTTCTTCGGCTGTGGGCTCGGGGTGGGCGCTTTGACGCAGGGCATGCTCTTCCGCCAGGGTCAGGACGCGTCGACGGCGCATCCGCTCCTCGAAGGCGATTACGATGGCCCCGATCAGGGCAACGGTGAGCAGGACACCAGCGATCTGGAAATGGAGCATATACTCGAAGACGAAGCCCCGCCCCAGTTCAAGCGGGCCAGCCAGGCTGAGGGGTTGGCCCGTATCGCCGGTAGGGGGGGCGGGGACATTCCAGGGGTGGTTAAAGATCGTCGGTACGATCACGACCGCGAAGAGGGCCACGGCAATCAGTGCCGTCAGGCCGAGGCGCATCGCTGGCACCAGGTAGCGTTCTTGCTCACTCTGGCGGGTGAGCATAATTGCGAAGAGGATGAGGATCGAGATCGCGCCGACATAGACCAGCACCTGCACGACGGCGATAAACTCGGCCTCAAGCAGCAGGTAGAGGGCCCCAACGCAGAAGAAGCTGGCGATCAGCCAGAGGGCGGCGTGGATGATGTTGCGTACCGTCACCACCATCGTCGCCGTACCGACGATCAGGGCAGCGAGTAGCACGAAGATAAGCTGGATGAGCGTATTCATACCCACCTAATTGCCCGGCAGCAGTGCTTCACGCAGTTCGTCCACATCGATGCGGTTCCGTGCGACCTGGGCCGCGCCGAAGATCCGGCCCATTACCACATAGGCCGCGATATTTAAGCCCAGGGTGAGCACAAAGGCCACCCCCCAGCGCAACAGCGGCGACCAGCCTTCGACAAAACCAAAGCCGTCAATGGCACCCCAGCGGGTCAGGGCCACCCAGAGCGCCGCGCTGACAATATTGACCAGTGTCAGCGGAATCAGGAACTTCCAGCCGAAATCCATCAACTGGTCAACGCGCAGGCGCGGATAGGCCCCGCGGATCCAGATCATCACAAAAAAGAAGAAGTAGGTTTTAGTGAGGAAGTAGGTCACGCCGAGTACGCCAGCCAGCAGGTTAAAGATCCAATTACCTTCAGGGTTGGCGAGTGTGACGCCCTGGGCATAGAGCCAGCCGACGCCGGGGCCTTGCCAGCCGCCGAAGAAGATGATCGCGGTGATCGCGCAGAGCAGGAAATTGAGCACATACTGGGCCAGGTAGAAGAGCCCGAACTTCATCCCACTGTACTCGGTCATATAGCCAGCAACGATCTCGGAGTCGGCCTCAGGGATGTCGAAAGGCGTGCGTTCACCTTCAGCCAGGGCGGCGATGAAGAAGATCACGAAGGCCATAAAGCCGATCGGGGTGAAGACAAACCAGCCCAGGCCCAGGTCGGGCACACCGGCGAGATCATTGCTATTGATCAGCAGGCCAGTCTGGTAATTGATCAGCTCGACAATCGAGAGGGTGCCGGTGATCATCACAATCGCCAGCAGGCTGAGGACGGCGGGGATCTCGTAGCTGACCATCTGGGCCACAGCGCGCATTGCGCCGAGCAGGGCGAACTTGTTGTTCGAGGCCCAGCCAGCCATCATCAGGCCGACGGCGCTGATCGAGGAGATCGCAAAGAAGAAGAGCAGGGCGACATTCAGATCAGCCGGCACCATACCTGGGCCCCAGGGTACCACCGCGAACATAAACATGGTCGGGGCGACAACCACACAAGGGGCGATCAGGTGAACCCAGTGATCGGCGGCGTCGGGGACAATGTCCTCTTTGGTGAACATCTTGACCCCGTCGGCCACGGGCTGAAAGAGACCCTCGGGGCCGACGCGATTCGGACCGATGCGATCCTGCATGCGGGCAATCGCCCGCCGCTCGTAGTAGGTCAGGAAGAGCATCTGGAAGGGTGCGACCAGGAAGAGCACAGTGGCGACCAGCACATAGCCGATCAGGCTGATCAGCCAGCCGGGCCAGCCCCAGCCAAAGACTTCGTTGATCAGGCCGTTGACGATATCGTACATACGGGGCTCCGCAACCTACGGTCAGGGTAGCACATCAAATGCCAGTCGATGGCTTACCGTCAATTCAACTTCCTTCGCCAGATGCGTCCTCAGCGGCCTTTTTGGCCGCATTCTTGGCGCGAACGGCTGCCAGGCGGGCGGCCTTCTCGTCCTGGGGCGTAGCCGGGGCAGCAGGAGCCACGGCAGCAGGGGGAGGCGCGGCCTCACCCTCAGCGGCCTTCTTGGCCGCATTAGCTGCCTTGATCGCTGCCAGTTTCGCCGCCTTGGCCTCAGCCGGCGAGAGGGGTACGGCTTCAACTGGTGGGGGCGGGGCTTCGCCTTTGGCGGCGCTATTCTTCGCTTTGATCGCCGCCAGTTTGGCAGCCTTCTCCTCTGGGCTGAGTTTCTTGCCCTCGGCGGGAGCGGCGGCCGGTGCCGTGGGGCTAGGCGGGGCAGGTGGGGCAGCGGCAGCCTGGGCGGCCAACTCGCGGCGGCGTGCAGCGATCTTCTCGCTAAGCTGCTCGGCCATACCGATCACATCGGGGCGGCGCTTGATATTACCCTGCAGCTTCTTCATTGCCACATCGCGCACCTCGGCCCACATAGTTGGAGCGATACCCGCATAGTAGGAGATCGGGCGGTTCAGGTCGCGCTTGAAGACCGTCAGGCCGGGATGATCGGCGGTCGAGAGCTCGAAGGCGTGATCCATCTTGATCGCATCGAAGGGACAGACTTCGGCGCAGAAGCCACAGCTCATACAGGCATCGTACTCGATCACAAACTCGGCGACGGCGGGCACAGCTTTGCCGGTGGCGGGATCTTTGGCCTGGGTCATATGGATGACCTGGGGCGGGCAGATCCGTTGACACTGGAAGCAGGACGTACAGAGCTCATGCCCGCTCGCATCATCGTAGAGCAGGATGGGCATATTGCGGTAGGCCTCAGGCAGTTTGGGCTGCTCGTCGGGGTACTGGTAGGTGAAGGTGCCGTGGATATCGCTGAAGTCGCGGTTCTGGCGAAAAGACTCGCGCCAGTGTTTCCAGACCACCACCATACTATCAAGCAGGCCGAGGCCGGGCAGGGCGCGCTTGCCAAATCCGCCGCGGGTTACCTCAACTACCTTGCCGCGTTCAATCGTGATCGTCATATGACTTACCTCAACCCAAAGACATCACGTACAACAGAACAGGCTCACGCAGGGCTAGCTTGATGTCTCTGGTTCTTGTGGTGAACGTGATGCGTTGGGATCGACTTAGCGATCGACTTCACCCATCACGATATCAATGCTGCCGAGGATGACTACCACGTCGGCGACTTTATAGCCGCGGCACATATCGCCCAGGGGCGTCAGGTTGATAAAAGAGGGGGCACGCACTTTGTAGCGATAGGGCTTACTACTGCCATCGCTGACCAGGTAGAAGCCGAGTTCGCCTTTGGGCGATTCGACACGGGCATAGGCATCACCGACGGGTGGGCGCACATTCTGGCGGGCCTTGGGGTTGATATGGCCACCCTGTGCATCGGGCAACTGTTCAAGGATCTGCTCAATGATCCGTCTACTCTGGCGCATCTCTTC
Source organism: uncultured Chloroflexaceae bacterium (assembly GCA_964592425.1). Classification (GTDB taxonomy): domain Bacteria; phylum Chloroflexota; class Chloroflexia; order Chloroflexales; family Chloroflexaceae; genus Viridilinea. Next base: position 80,696 of record CAZQCG010000002.1, on the reverse strand, counting down.
GATGCGTACCAGGAAACGGTCGTACACATCGCCGACCGTGCCTACCGGCACATCAAAGTCGAAGCGGTTGTAGATGCTGTAGGGTTCAGCTTTGCGTACATCATAGCCGATGCCCGATCCCCGCAGCACAGGGCCGGTCACACTATAGGAGAGGGCCAGTTCGGGGGGGAGGATGCCAATGCCATCGGCGCGCTGCATCAGGATCTCGTTTTCACGCAGCAGGCGCTCAAGCTCATCAACGAAGGGCGGCATAGCCTGGAGCAGGTCTTTGAGGCGGGGCAGAAAATCGGGCGGCAGGTCGCGGGCAACACCACCGAAGCGGAAATAGTTACACATCAGGCGCGCACCGGAGGCCGACTCGAAGAGATCGAGGATCTTCTCGCGCTCGCGCATCCCAAAGGCCAGTTGGGTCTGCCACATACCCATATCGTTGATCAGGAAGCCCAGGGCTCCGGCGTGGTTGAGAATGCGGGTCAGTTCGACCATCAGCACGCGGATATACTCAGCCCGTTCAGGCACCTCGATGCCGGCCAGTTTCTCGACGGCCATTGCATAGGCATGGTTGTTGGCCATCGAATTAAAATAGTCCAGCCGGTCGGTATAGGGCATATTCTGCAGATAGGTATTCTGCTCGGCGATCTGCTCGTGATTACGGTGCAGGTAACCAAAGACCGGCTTGAGATCGATGATCGTCTCGCCATCAACAGTTACCACCATGCGGAAGACACCGTGAGTGGAAGGATGCTGCGGGCCGATATTGATTTGTAGTTCTTCGGTCTTGAACATAGCGATCGTCCGTCGAGCAGTTTACTCCTCAGCCCCGATATACTTATCACCCTGGCGGGGGAAATCTTTGCGCATAGGGAAGCCTTCGAACTCGTCCCACATATAGATGCGTTCGAGGAAGGGATGCTCGCTGAAGGTGATCCCATAGAGATCAAAGGCTTCACGCTCGTGGAAATTAGCGCCGGGCCAGACGGGGGTAAGCGATGGCAGGGTCGGATTGGCGCGGGGCACACGGGCTTTGATCACCAGGGCCTGGCCGCCTTCGAGGTGATAGAAACGATAGACCAACTCGAAGCAGGCAGCGGCCAGATAATCGACGACAGCCAGATCGGAGAGAAAGGCATAGCCGAGCCGGTCACGCAGATAGCGGGCGACCTCAACGATCTGCGTAGGCTCAACCAGGGTATCATTGGTGACGAAGGCCCCTGGCTGTGGGCCGTGGGCGGGCGGAGGCGTAACCTGGAGTGGTGTGGCTTCGAGCACGGCACCGGGCAGATCGCTATGAAGGCGTGCCCGCAACTCCTGAGCTTCAAGCCTCGGCATGGCCAACCTCATCACGCTTCAGGTCATCGACAGCAATTTCAGGGGCGATGCCCTTAGCCTTGAGGGCGCTTTCCAGCTCAATGGTGGCATCCATGATCGGGAAATGGCGCGCAATTTCAGGGTGTTCGAGGCGTCCACTCTTCGTTTCGCCAAAGACGGGCGAGGTATAGGGGCTAACGAGGGGCAAGCCACCGACAGGATCGATCAGGCGTCCCTCAACTTCGAGCCCCTGACGCCCGAAGGTCGGCACGGGGAAATCCTCAGTCTGGGCCTTTTTGCCATAGCCGTACCAGCGCACGCGCCCGAGTTTCTGCTGGTCGATCTGCTCCTGGAGGGTGATCAGCGCGTGCAGGAGAGCCTCGGGGCGGGGTGGACAACCGGGTATATAGACATCAACCGGGATAAGCAGGTCAACGCCGCGCAGCACATTGTAACCATCGCGGAAGGGCCCACCGGAGGTGGCGCAGGCGCCCATCGAGATGACGTAGCGTGGCTCGGCCATCTGGTTGTACAGTCGTACCACCTGGGGGGCCATCTTCTTGGTCACTGTCCCGGCGACAATCATCAGATCGGCCTGGCGCGGTGAGGCGCGGAAGAGTTCAGCCCCGAAACGGGCCACATCATAGCGGCTGAGGCCGAAGGCCATCATCTCGATCGCGCAGCAGGCCAGGCCGAAGGCCATCGGCCAGACCGACGAACGGCGACCCCAGTTATAGAAACGGTTGACCGTCGAGATCAGCACACCCTGGCGTTCAAGGTCAAGCTGAAGCTCATGCTCATCAGGCATAGGGGCGTACTTCTAGGGGATGGCTCGGCCTGGGGCCGAGGGCCAGCCCGTTAGACCCACTCAAGGGCACCTTTGCGCCACTCGTAGATCAGGCCAGCGAAGAGCATTAGCAGGAAGACAGCCGCCACGGTGAACCCGTAGAGGCCCAGTTGATTGAAAGCGACTGCCCAGGGATAGAGGAAGACGACCTCGATATCGAAGATGACGAAGGCGAGGGCGTAGAGATAGTACTGCACCTTGAACTGGATGCGAATATCACCGATGGCCTCAAGGCCACACTCATAGGTGGACTGTTTGAGTGGGGTCGGGCGTTTGGGCCGCAGCAGCAACGCCAGCACCAGGGGTGCAACGGGGAACGTCAGCGCTGCGATCAGGAAGATGCCGATGAAGGCGTAGTTGGCAAGCATACGTGATCCTTACCAAGCTGGGCGAGGGAGGTGGAACCGTGCGAAAGTATAGCACAACTTTCACAAAGGGGACAATGTGTTCACACTTGAGGTAACGCACAAGCCAGGGGGCGAGGGCGTCCCGCCCTCGTCGTGCGGATGAGGGCAAGCTGCCCTCACTCCCAGGAGAAGTGTGAACACGTACGCATGCTGGGGCAACAGGGCTTCAGCATAGGCCGCACGCTAGGTTCGCTGCCGATCGACAAGACGGAGTTCCACGCGCCCAACCCGCACCACATCGCCATCATGGACTTCGGTGCTGGCCCGTACCTCAAAGCCATTGAGGAAGGTGCCGTTGGTACTGCCAAGATCCTCAAGTGACCAGACCCCATCGCGTAGCTCCATGCGGGCATGCTCGTTGGAGAGGAAGCTATCGTTGAGTGCGATCTCGGTCTCGACACTGCGCCCGATCACACTGAGTGTGCTTAGCGGAAAGACCTTGCCGACGGGGATGCCGGTCTGGCCAGCATTGATCACGACCAGTTGGCCGTAGGGGGCGAGGGTGACTGGCTCAGGGGTACTGGTTGCCAGGTCGCGGGAGACGACCCGGAGCACCTGCCACAAAAAGAAGTAGAGCAAAAAGACCACGGCGACCCGTAGGAGCAGAATGATCACGCCGATGGAGAGATTGGCAATGTCAAACATCAGGCTTACTGGTCGCGGAAGATCATTTCGAGCCCGCCGAGCGAGATGCGGTCACCGTCACGCAGGGCCGTCTCGTTGATGCGGGCACCGTTGACGAAGGTGCCGTTGGTACTGCCCAGATCGGTGATCCAGAAGCGGCGTTGGCGGTAGCGCAGTTGGGCATGGTGGCGTGAGACGCGTGTATCCTCAAGGATGACATCATTGGCGAGACCCCGTCCAAGGCTGACAGTGGTACTGCTCAGATCGATCGGCTGGGGGCCGTCAGCGGTCTGGAGTAGCAGGCGTGCACTGCTCTGGCGAGCGGGGGTTGGCGTCTTGGCGGTGCCGGGCATCACCTGGGTCGTCTCGGCAGCGGGGCTGTCGGTCATTGAGGCGATCACCTGGATGCTACGGCGGGCCACGGCGACATCCTCAGCGAGTACGACACGGGGATGTTCGAGCATAGCGAAGCCGCGCTCCTGGGCCAGTTCGCTCAGGTAGGTAGCCATCTCCTGTTCGAGGCGGGCCTGGACGGGCTGGAAGGCACTGAAGTCAGCCGGGTTGAGATAGGCCTGGTAGAAACTTGGCACGATCACCCGCTTGACATTGATTGACTGCTGGCTCTCCATCGCTCGCTCGAGGCGCCGGGCAATCTCTACGGGCTGCACAGGGCTGCGAAAGAGGCGGGCAACCGAACCCTCGACCATCTGCTCCATCAATTGTTCGAAGCGGCTCAGTGCTGACATAGGAGTATCTATGGAGCCTTGGCGGCTGTTTTGACCGCTTCGCCGAGGTAGATCGGTTCGAGGGTCGCCACGTTATCATACTCGCCGGTGGTAAAACGTTGCCAGGCCAGTTCGGCGAGGTAGGCCGGGCGGCGCAGGTTGGCGGCGGGGGCAGGCATAGAGAGGCGTTCAGCGAGGGTTTGCTGGAGGAAGGCGCGGGTAGCCTGGTCGAGATCGCCGCAGAAGAGGGCCGGTTGCTCAAGTTCGGCGCAGAGTTCGGGCAGGCTGAGGCTGCGGTACGGGCCCTGGCGCACAGGGGCGGTAAGCCGACTGAGGAAACAGGCCGTGGCGAAGCGCTCGCGCCCAAGGCGGATGAGCGGGTAGATCGGCAGTTCGGGGTGGGCGTGCTGGTAAGCCAGGGCTTCGAGGCTACCGATGCCAAGCAGCGCCAGTTGGCCAGCAAGCGCCAGGCCCTTGGCCAGGCTCAGGCCCACCCGCAGGCCACTCCAACTACCGGGGCCGAGGGCCACCGCGACAGCGCGCAGGTCGCCACGCTCAGCCCCGATGCTCTTCAGCAGCAGATCAAGTTGGGGCAGCACCTGGGCGGTATGGTTGCGCTGCGACTCCCAGCTACACTCGGCCTGAGGGCCACGGGCGTCGTAGAGGGCCAGCCCGCTGAGGCTGGTGGCAGTGTCAATGGCGATCAGCATCAGTTAAAGGTGAGTTGGTGAAAGGTATGCAGCAGAGTAACTGCACGTGGGCCGTGGGGCACAAAACGTAACTGGCGTTTGGTCTCGCTCAGGTGCTGGAGATAGATGGACAGGTGGGTCGTGGGCATGAGCGTCTGGGCGCGTTCGGGCCATTCGACCAGGCAGATGCCTTCGCCGTTCCAGAGCTCCTCGATGCCAATGGTAGCCACTTCGGCCTCAGTGCCAAGCCGATAGAGATCAATATGGTAGATCGGAATATGCTGGTGAAGGGATCCGGCCTGGTATTCATTGATCAGCACAAAGCTCGGGCTGGTGACCATATTGGTTGAGCCGAGGCCGCGGGCGATACCGCGCACGAGGCAGGTCTTACCGACGCCAAAGGTACCAACAAGCAGAACCAGATCACCGGTCGCCAATTGCTCGCCGAGGCGCACCCCGACGCGTTCGGTCTGCGCAGGGCTATGGCTGATGAAGTCAAGCTGGTCGGCGGCCTGCACGGCCGGAAGAGGCTGGTTGCTCATCGCGTACCTGTGAAGAGTCGGAGGCGTGGCACCGGATCGCCAGTTGTAGTTTGACGCAAGCCTGGGCACGGAGAGTGGGGGCCTTGCGACTGTGACCTGATGTGTATTGTAGCACGGGCTTATCGCCCGGCGTCACCCAATCTCTTCTGGTAAGAGTGAGTCGTTATACTTATCTGATAGGGTGCTTATCTGATAGGGTGCCAGCCGTGTTAGCCTTTATCCACCCTGATGCCGGTTCCTGTCAGAATTGTTGCCTGAGGTTGCGTTATGCGTTTCTTGCTTGATCAGCGCTCGTACGAAGAGATGCTGGCCCGGCGTAACCACTCGCGTGATTGTTATGTCCGCGGCCAGGAGTACCTGCATCACCTCTACATTGACGGAGTCAAATACACAGTGGCCCGGGCGGTCTATGCCTGTTACAAAGAGGCGCAGAGCAAGGAGGATACTGACGCGATGCTGCATCTGGCGATGCACATCCAGGATCTGGAGGTGGTGATCAATGCATCACGGGCGCGCGGCGAGAATATTGCCACCATCCAGACACTGGGTGACCCGCCGCCAACTGATGAGGAGTCGCGCCCGAGTTTGAACAACACGTTCTTGCCAAAAGAGCCAGCGACCCTTGAAGAGACCGGGCTGAACCGCACCTTCCTCAGTGAGCACTTCTTACGGGTGCTCTACAACAAAGGCCGTTCTACCGGGCGTGAATTGGCCGACCATATGTGTCTCTTCTACCGCATTGTGGAAGATCTGATCACTGACCTGCGCAAAGGTGAGCAGATCGATATTGTCGGGCAGCGCGGCTTCGGTGATGTCTACTACGAATATGTGCTGACCAGCCGTGGCCAGGAGGCGGCCATGGCGGCGATGCGCAAGACGCAATATGTCGGCCCGACCCCGGTCGAATTCCACGACTGGATCGCCTCGGTGAAGGCGCAGACAGTGAAGAATGTCAAAGTAACCCGGCGCAACATCCGTGATGCCTTTGATGATCTGGTGATCGACGAATCGATCCTCAACATGGTTGGCCCGGCAGTCAACTCTGGCTCCTCGGTGATGCTCTTCGGCTACCCCGGCAATGGCAAGACGACGATTGCCGAGCGCATCACGCGCCTGATGGGCGACGACATCTTCATCCCGCACACCGTCTATGCCGATGGTGCGGTGATCAAACTCTACGATGCGATTGTCCACGAGAAGCCGCGCATACCGCTTCAAGAAGGGCTGGAGTATGACCGGCGTTGGGTGCGCATCGCGCGCCCGGTGGTGATCGTTGGTGGTGAGTTGACCCTGCACCAGTTAAACCTGATCTTTAACGAGACCTCGCGCATCTACGAGGCCCCCTTTCAGATGAAGGCCAACTGCGGCATCTTCCTGATCGACGACTTTGGGCGCCAGCAGGTACGCGTTTTTGATCTGTTGAACCGCTGGATTGTGCCGCTGGAGAAGAACTACGACTATCTGAACACAGTTACGGGGCAGAAGATCCAGATCCCCTTCGACCAGTTGATTATGTTTTCGACCAACCTTGACCCAAAAGACCTTGGTGATGAGGCGCTCCTGCGGCGCATCAAGTTCAAATTCGAGATCATCGATCCGACTGAAGATCAGTGGCGGGAGATTTGGAAGATTATGTGTCGCATCCGGCACGTTGCCTATGATGAACGCGCAGTTGATTACCTCGTGGCCAAGTGGTATGCGCCGGACAGCCGGCCCTTCCGCATGTGTCAACCCCGCGACATCCTTGACCAGTTGATCTCGATTGCCCGCTATAATATGGAGACCCCGACGCTCAGTGCCGACCTGCTTGATGCGGCATGTCTGACCTACTTCCCCAGTAAAGAGAAGAAAAACTTCGGGGCCAAGGTACGCCTTGATCTATAGCGGGTCACCTGGATGATCACCGTTATGTCGCGATTCCTTGTGCCGTAAGATACAATTTTGCTATAGCACCTAGATCGGATTGTTACGAACAGCCTTGGCGGGCATTGCGATGCTACGCGAGAACTTTCACAAAGTATGTGCTGATCAAGCCTGGTTCGACAAGCAGCGGGGTTTTCGTTATAATTCTTCACCAGATGTACAGACTTGTATCAGGTGTTTGCGCCAGGTTTCACACCGTAGCAGGGAAGGATGTGACGAATGACAGGGGTGCTTACGCTCTACCGGACGTCGGTGGGCAAAAAGGTGATCATGGCCCTCTCCGGCTTTGTGCTGGTTGGTTTCGTCGTCTTCCACATGTACGGCAACACCAAGATGTACCAGGGCCCCGAGGTCTTTAACGAGTATGCGGCGGGCCTGCGCGAGCTTGGTCACCCGGTCTTCGGGCACGAACACCTGCTCTGGGTGGCGCGTATCGTCCTGCTGAGCTCGGTGGTTCTGCACATCTGGTCAGCCTCCGCCCTGACGATGCAGTCGCAAAAGACCACGGCAGCCAACGCGGTCGGTGGCATGAAGCGCTACGGTGTCAAAAAGCGCAAGACGGGCTATGCCGCCTATACGATGCGTTTTGGCGGGATTCTGATCTTCCTCTTCATTCTCTACCATCTGTTGCACCTGACCTTCGGCGCGGTCGGCTATGCTGCGGGCCAGTATGCACATCCCGAAGGTGATACCTACTTTGTCTATAACAATGTAGTCTATGGCTTCATGAATCCCCTGGTCTCAGGCTTCTATATTCTGGCCATGATCTTCCTAGGTATACACCTTTTCCATGGGGTGTGGAGTATGTTCCAGACCCTGGGTCTGAACAGTGCCAAATATAATGCGCTGCTGCGTGGCCTGGCCGTGTTGATCGCCCTGGCCGTCTTTATCGGTAACGTCTCGTTCCCCATTGCCGTGATGGCAGGGATCGTTGGGCCGGCCGTCTAGATCGCTTCGGGCAAGCTTGACGAAATCCAGCTAGCTAGATGGAGAGCGTTGCGATGAGTGATACCAAGAACGAAACGACCACGCGCACGGGGGTGCGTACGGTCGAGTTCGTCAAGAGTCTTGATGCGAAGGCACCCGGCGGGCCGATTGAGCAGCGCTGGGATCAGCACCGCTTCGAGATGAAGCTGGTCAACCCGGCTAACCGGCGGCGCTATACGGTGATTGTGGTGGGTTCGGGCCTGGCTGGCGGTGCGGCAGCGGCGACCCTCGGTGAGCAGGGCTACAATGTGCGCTGCTTCTGCTATCAGGATAGTCCGCGGCGCGCACACTCGATTGCCGCCCAGGGCGGGATCAATGCGGCCAAGAACTATCGCAACGATGGCGATAGCATCTTCCGCCTCTTCTACGATACGGTTAAGGGCGGCGACTTCCGCGCCCGTGAGAGCAATGTCTACCGCCTGGCCCAGGTTTCGGTCAATATTATTGACCAGTGTGTGTCGCAGGGGGTGCCCTTCGCCCGCGAGTATGGTGGCTACCTCGATAACCGCTCTTTCGGCGGTGCGCAGGTGAGCCGTACCTTCTACGCGCGCGGGCAGACCGGCCAGCAGTTGTTGTTGGGGGCCTACCAGGCCCTCGAACGCCAGATCGCTGCCGGTACAGTCCAGATGTTTTCACGCCACGAGATGCTCGATGTGGTGATTGTCGACGGGCGCGCCCGCGGCATCATTGCCCGCGACATGGTCACCGGCAAGATCGAGCGCCATGTGGCCGATGCGGTGGTGCTGGCGACTGGTGGCTATGGCAATGTCTTCTATCTAAGCACTAACGCCAAAGGCTGTAATGTGACGGCTTCCTGGCGTGCTCATCGTAAGGGGGCCTTCTTCGCTAATCCCTGTTTTACGCAGATCCACCCCACCTGCATCCCGGTGACTGGCGATCATCAGAGTAAGCTGACCCTGATGAGCGAGTCACTGCGTAATGATGGGCGCATCTGGGTGCCGAAGAAGAAGGGCGATAACCGCGACCCGCGCCAGATTCCTGAGAACGAGCGCTACTACTATCTCGAAGAGCGCTATCCGAGCTTTGGCAACCTGGTACCCCGCGACGTGGCCTCGCGTAATGCGAAGCAGGTCTGTGACGATGGGCGTGGCGTCGGGCCAGGCGGCCTGGGGGTCTATCTCGATTTTAGCGATAGTATCAAGCGCCTCGGCAAGCAGAAGATCGTTGAGCGCTATGGCAACCTCTTCGATATGTATGCCCAGATCACCGGCGAGAACCCCTACGAGACGCCGATGCGTATCTACCCGGCCATTCACTACACGATGGGTGGGCTGTGGGTAGACTATAACCTGCAGAGCACCATCCCGGGTCTTTTTGTGGCTGGTGAGGCCAACTTCTCTGACCATGGGGCCAACCGGCTGGGGGCCTCGGCGCTGATGCAGGGCCTGGCCGATGGCTATTTTGTGCTGCCCTACACGGTTGCCAACTACCTGGCTCAGCAGAAGCCGGGAGGACTCGATCTTGGACACCAGGCTTTCGGTGAGGCGGAGGCCGAGGTGGCCAATCGCACCCGCAAGCTGCTGGCGATCAATGGCAAACGCACGGTTGACTCGTTCCACCGCGAGCTGGGCAAGATTATGTGGGACGAGTGTGGGATGGGGCGCAACGACGCTGGCCTGCGCCGCGCCCTCAAGCGTATCCCTGAGCTGCGCGAGGAGTTCTGGCAGAATGTGAAGGTGCTCGGCGAGAGCAATGAGCTGAACCAGGAGCTGGAGAAGGCCGGGCGCGTCGCTGATTTCCTCGAACTGGGTGAGTTGCTGTGCTATGACGCCCTTAGCCGTACCGAGAGCTGCGGTGGCCACTTCCGCGAGGAGAGCCAGACGGAAGAGGGTGAGGCCAAGCGTGACGATGAGAACTTCTCTTATGTCGCAGCCTGGGAGTACTCCGGCAACCTCTCTCGCCCTGAGTTGCACAAGGAGCCCCTGAATTTTGAGTATGTCAAGCCGAGCCAGCGCAGCTATAAGTGATACCGTGGACGGTGGGGGCCAGCCCAGGCCAGCCTTCACCGCCACTAAGATGGATAGGGAGCAAGAGCAACGATGAAGCTTACTCTCAACGTCTGGCGCCAGAAGAATGGCTCGACGCCGGGCGCGTTTAAGACCTACGCAGCCGATCACGTCAGCCCCGATATGTCCTTTCTCGAGATGCTCGACGTGGTAAACCAGGAGTTGATCCTCAAGGGCGAGGAGCCGATTGCCTTTGATCACGACTGCCGCGAGGGTATCTGCGGTATGTGTTCGCTGATGATCAATGGTGTGGCCCACGGACCCAAGGAGGCGATTACCACCTGCCAGCTGCATATGCGAAGTTTTAATGATGGTGAGACGCTGACGATTGAGCCGTGGCGGGCGCTGCCCTTCCCGATCATCAAAGATCTGGTGGTTGACCGCAGCAGCTTTGATCGGATCATTCAGGCGGGCGGTTATATCAGCGCCTCGACTGGCTCAGCGCCTGATGGTAACTCGGTGCAGGTGCCGAAGCCGGATGCCGATAAGGCGATGGATGCGGCTGCCTGTATTGGCTGTGGAGCATGCGTGGCCGCCTGTCCCAACGGCTCAGCCATGCTCTTCACCGCCGCCAAGGTGAGCCACCTGGGCTACCTGCCCCAGGGCCAGGCCGAACGCTACCAGCGCGTGATCAATATGGTCACTGTCCAGGATAGCGAGGGTTTTGGCAACTGCACCAATATCGGTGAGTGCTCGGCGGTCTGCCCGAAGGAGATCAGCCTTGATATGATTGCCCGCCTCAACCGCGACCTGGTGGTGGCTGCGCTCAAAGGTATTGAGCCGACGGTCGGCGTCGACGCGGCGGCCAGTGGGGGGTAGGATCAATCTTTTGCAAAGAAGAGGGGCCTGGTGGCTGCCAGCCGCCAGGCCCCTCTTCTGCTTCAGATGTAGTACATCACGTCGCCGTTGCGCTTGCGTTTGCGCTGGCAGAGGTCGTCCAGGGTGGTCTCCCGCAGCACTTGTTCGAAGCGCATGCGTAGCTCAGTCCAGACCTCATCGACCAGGTCACGATCTTCGGGCAGGCCGGGCGATAGATCCTCGCGGGTCGGCTCGGCGGGCAGCAGCGGGCCTTCCAGCGCGGTGAGAATGTCGAGCAGGGTGATCGCTTCGGCGCGGCGCGCCAGCATATGGCCACCCTGTGGGCCGCGCAGGCTTTCGATCAGCCCCGCCCGGCGCATCGTGATTAGCAACTGGTTGAGATAGTTGACCGGAATACCCTGGCGTGTGGCAATGGCCTCACTCTGGATGGGGCCCTCACCGTAGTGCTGGGCCAGGTCGAAGATCGCCCGGAGCCCGTAATCGCCCTTGCTCGAGATGCGCATTGATTACCATTCTTGACACGGATACACAACAATCTCTATGAAGTGTACCATCGGGTCGGGATGGCGTCAATCTATTCAGGCCCGGACACAGGGCTGATGCAACGTCCGAACGAGAACGCGGATCGCGCTGATCTGACGGATTGACGCGGAGCTTTTTGCGGCAGCGCAGCGCGAATCTGTTCCATCTGCGGTATCCGCGTGCGATTGCCTGAGGCGACTTTGCATCAGCCCTAGGCCCGGACAAAGAGTCGGTCAATCGCCTCGGCAAGCTGGCGCAGAGTTGTGACCTCGTGCATGGCGTCGCAATGGGGTGCATAGCGCAGGATGTCGCTGCTAAGTGAGCCGGGATCGTAGCGGCCCCACATCCACGCCTCTTCGGTGGCGAACCAGACGACACGCCGGGCGCGGCGGCAGATCTGCTCGAAGGCGGCCATGCCAGGGTCATGCTCGTTGTTGCGTGCATCGCCCAGGAGAATGACTGTGGTGCGGCTATCGACGCAGCTCAGGTGGTCGCGCACAAACTCGTTCAAGGCGTGGCCCAGGTCGGTCGAGTAGCTGCGCGTCGGGCGGATCTGCTGAAGCACCTGCTCGATGGCCGTCTCGGGGCGGGCCTCGTTGAAGTAGATGGTCATGTCATAGAGCCGGTCGATGTAGGCGAAAGAGCGAGTGCGGCTGAGTTGGTCGTGCAGGGCGTAAATCATCAGCAGCATGAAGGTCATGACATGCTGGGTTGAGACGCTGCGGTCGCAAAGAACAACCAGCTTGGGCTTGAGGTGGCGTTTACGGTGGCGCACTAGCATTGGCACGCCGCCAAAGCGCTGGTTGGTGCGGATGGTCGTTTTGGCGTCAAGCGTGCCGGTCTTGCCGCGGCGCTGGCGCAGGGCCAGGCGGGTGCGCAGGCGGGCGGCGAGGCGGGCTACCAATTTGCGCAGGTCGTCGGCGTCGGCGGCCTCGAGGCGCTCGAAGGGCTGGTCGAGCAACTCGCTCTCGGAGGGGCGCTGCGGGCGGTTGCGTCCGGCCCCGCGGGCCTGCTCGGCCATCTGGCGGGCGACTTCCTGGCCGATCTGTTCGGCCAGGGCCTGCTGGTTGGCCTGCGCTGCCTGTTCAATCGCCGCCAGAGCTTCTTCACTCATACCCTGCTCGCGCAGGGCTTCGAGCAGCTCGCGTAGGGCCTGGTCAAGGCGGTTGAAATCGAGCTGACGCAGGGCCTGGCGGGTCATCCACTCACGGTAGCGTGGGTTGCTCAGGTGGGGTGGCGCCATGTCCTCCATCAACTGGCCGAGCTGTTGTCCGTTGAGCGGCTGGCCCTCGATCATTGCCTGCAAGAGCTGGGCCAGCTGTGAAGGTGTGAGCTGATCGAGCATCTGCTGGAGCTGCTGCAGCAACTGCTCGCGCTCTTCGTCGCTGAGTTGGCCGCCACCGGGCGCTTGCATGGGTGGTGGGGCGCCCTGGCCGAAGTAGAGCGGGAAGAGCTCCTGGAAGGCGGCAAAGTCGCGGGCATCTTTGACCAGGCTGGTGCGCAGGGCATAGGCGAAGGTCTCGCGTTCGCCTATGCCGGCCTGCTCAATCGCCCGCATGGCATCGGCGCTCTCAGCAACGCTGACCCGGATGCCGGCAGCACGCAGGGCGGCAATGAACTCGGTGATGCGTCGATCCATAAGGCTTAATTATTCCACTCGTTGCCGCCACGGTAGCCGCGTGGTCGGTCGCCACGGTCGCCACGTTCACCGCGTTCGCCGCGCTCAGGCCGTTCGCCGCGTTCACTACGCTCGCCGCCCTGCAGGGTGCGCCGGGCGCGCTGAATATCACTCTCATACTTGAGCAAGACACTGAGGGTCGTAGTAAGGGTCGCTTGATCAAGCTGTCGACTGTTGAGTTCGACCAGGGCGCGGGCCCAATCGATCGTCTCGCTGACGCTGGGATGTTTCTTCAGATCGAGGCCACGCAGGCGCTGCACCATTTCAACTGCCTGGCGCGCCAGCTTGGGAGCCAGACCGGGCACCTTCAGTTGCACGATGCGCAGCTCGGCCTCCAGCTCGGGGTAATCGATATGGATGTAGAGACAGCGCCGTTTGAGCGCCTCGCTCAGCTCGCGGGTGTTGTTCGAGGTAAGTAGCACGATCGGCTGATGCCGGGCCTTGAGCGTGCCGAGCTCAGGTACACTGACCTGGAAATCGCTGAGTATCTCGAGCAGAAAGGCCTCAAATTCGGCGTCGGCTCGGTCGATCTCGTCGATCAGCAAGACGACCGGCTGCTCGCTGGTGATCGCCCGCAGCAACGGACGGGGCAGCAGGAAGCGCTCGGAGAAGAAGACATCTTCTTCGCTGGCCAGGCGGTCGGCGGCCTCGCGCAGGGTGTGCGCATCGCCAAGCAGGTCGCTCAGTTTCTCACGCAGCAGCTGGGTGTAGAGCAACTGCTTGGCATATTCCCACTCATAGAGGGCCTTGGTCTCATCGAGGCCCTCGTAACACTGCAGGCGGATCAACTCGCGGCCAGTCGCCCCGGCCCAGGCTTTGGCCAACTCGGTCTTGCCGACCCCAGCGGGGCCTTCAGCCAGCAAGGGCTTGCCGAGCCGGTCGGCCAGGAACATCGCGGTACTGATCTCGTCTGAGGCGATATATTGTTGGGTGGCCAGCAACGCCCGTACGTCGCCGATCGCGTTGAGAGTGCTCACAGGCAGCCTTTCGGATTGCGAGAATCTTGGGATGAGGGAGGGGGTGAAATAAGTATAGCATGGTACAAATTTCCATGGCGGGTTTGTGAGCTGGAAAAACGAGTGGTATAGTGAAAGACTATGAGCCAGCCGCGCTACTCCGCAGTCCTGTTCGACCTTGACGGCACGCTGACTGACCCCTACGAGGGGATTACGCGCAGCTTCATCTATGCCCTGCAGGCAGTGGGGCGGTCGATCCCCGATGAGGCCACCCTACGCAGTTGGATCGGGCCACCCCTTGGCGAGACTTTCCGTACTTACCTTGGTGATGCGGCTCTGGCAAGCGAGGCGGTGCGCTTCTACCGGCAGCGCTACCACGAACGGGGTATGTACGAGAATCGGGTCTATCCTGGCATCCCGGATCTGCTTGGCAGCTTGCGTGTAAGCGGCTGTCGCCTGGTGCTGGCTACCTCAAAACTGATCGGTCCGGCCCAGGGCATTCTCGCGCACTTTGGCCTGGCCCCCTTCTTCGACGGCGTGGCTGGCTCAACCCTGGACGAGCGCATCAGCACGAAAGAGCAGGTGCTCGGTGAAGCCCTGGCGCTGCTCAGCCCCGCTCAGCGCGCCGACTGTGTGATGGTCGGTGATACCGCCTACGATGTTATTGGGGCGCACAGTCACGGCCTGGCCTGCATTGCGGTGAGCTACGGCTATGGTAGCCTTGCCTCTTTGCGCGCCGCTGAGCCGCAGCTGATCGCGCATAGTGTTGCCGAGTTGGGTGCGCTGCTGCTGCACCCGGCGGCATAACGAGGCTTCGCCTATGTCTCTTCCCACAATTGCTGATTACCCCGAGCGTTACCGCTTCCGTTTTTGCCCACGCTGCGCGACGCCGCTGGTTGTGGTTGAGCTTTTTGAGCGCCAGCGCCAGCATTGCCCGGCATGCGGCTGGGTGCATTACCCGCTGCCTAACCTGGCTGCCACGGTGGCGATCAGCCACGAGGGGGGGATTGTGCTCGTGCAGCGCGACATTGAGCCTGACCGCGGTATCTGGCACCTGCCGATCGGCCATGTTGAGTATGGCGAGGCACCGGCTGTGGCCGCGCTGCGTGAGGGTGAGGAGGAGACCGGGCTGCGCCTGGCCGATGCGCAGTTTCTCACTTATACCTACAGCCCCTCCTACGGCGATCCCCAGCTCTACTACCTGGTGCTCGCTTATGCGGCCCGCAGTATTGGTGGTGAGCTTACGGGCAGCGATGAGGGCCGCAATACGCTGGTGGTGCCGCTTGCGCAACTGCCGCCGTTGAAGTGGAGTAGCCAGCAGGCCGCGATTGACGTGCTGCGGGCACTCAGGGTCTAAGCGCTATGTTGCTTGAGCTTGAGGCGATCCAGAAGAGCTATGGCGGCCAGCCCGTCCTGCGCGGGGTGAGCCTGGCGCTTGAGGCTGGCTCGATCACGGCCTTGCTGGGGCCGTCGGGCTGTGGCAAGACAACCCTGCTGCGCATTGTGGCCGGGCTGGATCGCCCCGATCAGGGTGTGCTGCGTTGTGGCGGGGCCTCGCTGGCAGGGATTGCGCCCCATCAACGGGGCTTTGGCCTGATGTTCCAGGACTATGCGCTCTTCCCGCACCTCGATGTGGCGGGGAATGTGGGCTTCGGCCTGCGCATGGCCGGGCTGGATCGGGCGGCGAGCCAGGCCCGCGTGCTCGAGTTGCTGGAGCTGGTGGGGCTGCAGGGTTATGGACAGCGGCGGGTCTACCAACTCTCCGGCGGCGAGCGCCAGCGGGTTGCCCTGGCCCGTGCGCTGGCCCCGCGCCCACGCCTGCTGATGCTTGATGAGCCGCTGGCCGCCCTCGATCGCAGCCTGCGCGAGCGCCTGCAGGAGGAGTTGCGGGCGATCTTGCGCACCGTTGGTGTCACCGCGCTCTACGTCACCCACGACCAGGAGGAGGCTTTTGCCCTGGCAGATCGGGTGGCCTTGCTCAATGCGGGCCGCCTGGAGCAATACAATACGCCTGAGGTGGTCTACCATGCCCCGGCGAGCACCTGGGCGGCGCGTTTCCTGGGCCTGGGCAACCTGGTGCATGGACACTGGCGGGCCGATGGGCGGGTCGAGACGGCCCTGGGGGCGCTGGCGTGCCGCAGTGAGCGCCCGCCAGGCGTGGCGGGCACCCCGGTCAGCCTGGTGATCTACCCGGAGGCCGCTCGTCCGCCAGAGCAGGCGACGAGCGGTCTGCCTTTTACGATCGGCGAGACGCAGTTCCGTGGGCGGGCCTACCGTGTGCTTATGCACCACCCTGCGGGGGTAAGCCTCAGCTTTGACCTGTCGGCCCCACTGGCACCGCCCGGTAACGTAGTGTCGCTTGGGCTTGACCCGCAGGGAGTCTATGCGCTGCCGTCGGAGATCACTTCCAGCTTGCAACCATAATCGCACTGCCTTTGGAGGGCACCCCGGCCCCTCCGGCAACCAGACTGCCATTGCCGTCAATCACACTGATCGTTACCTCCTGGCCTGGCCCAAGCCCACAGGCTCGGGCGTTGCCCCCGCCATCGAAGCGCCCATTGATGCCACGCAGGCCATCGACGGAGAAGTACCAGCCTGAGGGCACGATCCCGGTGATCTTGATGGAGATGCAGCGGGGGTCGTCGTTATAGTTGGCGACGCTAAAGCGCAGCCGGGCAGGCTGCGGCACCGCCGTTGGCTTGGGAGTTGCGGTGGGTCTGGGCAGCAAGGGCTCGATCGTCGCTAGCCCCTCGCGGGCCTGGCTGACGTCGGCCAGGTCGAGGGCGGCTGCTTCTCGGTAAAGGTTATAGGCTGCACGCAGGTTGCTGTCGCCGCCCTGCTCGGCCAGGCCGGATGCCCGGGCCAGCAAGAGTTCGTAGAGCTGGCCGGTGGCTCCGGCATAGTCACCGCCCTGGAGTGTGCGCAACTCGCGGTAGCGTTCAATGGCCGCCTGGGGTTCACCCTGCACTGCCAGCCTTTGCGCCTCGAGCAAGAGGGTGGCCTTCTGCTGGTCGGCGTGGGCAAGGGCATGTTCGCTGTCTACGGCAAGGGCCGTCTCAAAGTGGCTCAGGGCCTCGTCCGGCGTGCCCTGGTTGAGCATCTGGACGCCCCAGTTGTAGTGGGTGGCGGCGAGGGCGCTCTGCACGCCCTCGTAATCGCTGGCATAGGCATAGACCTGCTGGAAGTACTCGGCGGCCACGGGCCAGTTCTCGCCCTCGTAGGCGCGCAGGCCCTGCTGGTAATTCTGGCGGGCCTGCGTGACCGGATCGGGTGTTGGAGTGGCCGGCAGCAGGGTCGCGGTCGCTTCGATCCTGGCTGCGGTTGGTGCGAGAAGGGTCTGGTTACTCGGCGTGTCAGTGAGCTCCGGGGTGGTTTGCGGCCAGAAGAGCAAACCAAGCAGGCCCAGGGTCAGCAGGCCGAGCAGGCCCAGCACCACGCTCTTGCGATCCAGCCTGCGTTGGGGGCGTACTGCCAGGCTACGGGTTGGCGGGCGGGCGGCTCCCGTTGCCGCTGCGGCCACGGGCGTGGCTGGCTGGGCTGCCCACCAGGGGGCGTGACGGGGGGCCAGGTAGAGCTCGCCGCCGCCGGCATAGGCCGTGCGGGCCAGGGGCACCTCGCGGCTGAGCAGCCGCCGCTCGGATCCGGCGAAGAGCGCGTAACCGCCCTCGACCGCCGCAAGCTGATAGTGGCTACTCAGTTCGTTGATCAGCAGATAGACCGGCTGATCAAGGGGGAGGGGGATTTCAACTACCTGCTGGCTGCTGAGATGGAGGCGGAATAAGGCCGAAGCCTGCTGGGGCATGCTGTCCATACGGGTGAACCTCAGGGAATGCGGCGCAGCCAGACATTGCCCTCGCGGCTGCCGGTCATCAGGATGTTGCACTGGCCACCGGCATTGCCGTTGACCGTGTAGAGGCGCTCGTCCGCTGAAGGTGCCTGGCCTGGCAGGGTATGCAGCGGCTCGCCGGCACCGCCGGTTGTGCTGAAGCGCAGTAAGCCGCCGGGCTCACGCACAGCCGCATAGATCCGTTGCTGGCTGTCGCGCCAGAGCCCGTAGACGGTCAGATCCAGCCCGCTGGAGAAGGGCACCAGGGCTCCGGTTGCGTCAAGCTGGTAGATGCCGTTGCGTACCACGCCAATCAGCAACGTGGGCTCTGCACTATTGTTAAGTTCGATTACCTGCATGAAGTTGGCCTCACCGGGCAACTGCCCGACCTCCTGCCAGCTGTTGATCGCCCCCCCGGCCTCGCTGCGCCAGAGGGTGTCTTTTTCGTTGCCATTCTGGATGGCGTAGGCCTTCTGGCCGTCTGCCACCACCCTGAAGATTACGCCATTCATAGCCGGTTCGGCGGCCCATGTGCCATTGCTCTCGCGCACAAACAGGCCACGGTTACCGGCGGCCAGCACTCGCTCGCCAGCCAGGGCCAGGCGGTAGATGCGCTGGTTTTCATTCGGCAGCGCTTCGGGCGTCCAGCTCAGGCCGTCATCCTGGCTGCGCAGGGCTGCACCTTCGTTGATGCCGCCAGCAAAGTAGCCGAAGGGTGTGCTGATAACGTCTGAAGCTGAGAGGGTATTGCTGCTGCGGAGTACCCAGGTGCCGTATGTGTCTACCGCTGTGGCCGGCTGGAGTTGATAGATCCCGTTGTTGGTGGCGGCAAAAATCGTTGCCGGCAGGGCCTGTTCACTTACCGGCCCACTACATTGATCGTGCGTCTGATTGACATAAAGATAGTTGACGGCGGAAGCACCTGCTGGTTGAGCTAGCTTGACCCATTGGGTATAGGGGTCGTTGTAGGGCCGGCGGATGAGCGGGAGGAAGACCCGCTGCGGGCCGACTGCCGCCGTCGTGCCGGTGAAGACCAGCGGCGCGGCGAGGGCGGGCATGCTGAGGGTCGAGCTATGGGTGATCACCTGGCCGACCGGGCCGCTAATGATGTAGGTAGCCGTCACCAGAGCGCTGGCATGGGCACTGATGGTACCCGTGGTACAGGGTAGGTCGGCACAGCCGCTGATCTGCGGGCTGAAGGTGACCGTGATCAACTGCTGCTCCGGTGTGAGCACCTGGGTCAGGGTGAAAGCAGTCAGGGGTTGCTGGGCCGGGTTGGTGATAATCATCGTGAGCTGCAGCTGGTCGCCGATAGCGAGGGGCGTGGTTGGTGTATGGCTTGCAACGAGGCCCAGCTCTGGTTCCTGGTTGCCATTGTGAGGTTTGGCTGCTGGTAGCCGCGGGGCAACCACCGACGGGTTGCTCAGGCGCTCACCACCGCCTGCCGTGGCCGCATGTGCCCGCTGGATGTTGCCCTGGCTTGCCACCAGCCCAACGGCGAGCATAAACAGACCACTGAGAACGAACGTTGCCAGGAGTGTGCGCTTCATCGCCCCATCCTTTGCAGCATCAGAACGCGAATTTCCAGACCTCTCATCTGAATACCTTGCACACAAGGCCCCTGACCCTCACCCTGGCCCACCCCCACCGGAGTCGGATGTTTGACACCTTCCCTGGAAATCGTCGGGACGCTGTTGGACGACGAAGATACCCTGCCCCCCCGTGGTCGGATGTCCGACGCCTCCCCCCAACGGGGAAGGTTGGGAGGGGGGAATGCATCGCCAGCGGAGGCGTGCAGGCGGATGCGGAGGGGCCTGGTTCTGCATGATCACGGTTCATCTTTGTCATTGCCGCCGCCGTCGGTGCCGCCGCCGCCGTCGGTGCCGCCGCCGCCGTCGGTGCCACCGCCGCCGTCGGTGCCACCGCCGCCGTTTTCGCCGCCATCATTGCTGCCGGTAGCTGCCGTGGGCGTTGGTACCAGGGTGGGTGGCTCTGTCGGCACTATCACTGCCGTCGCTGTGGGTGGCTCCGTCGTTGCTGGGGTTGGCTCCATTGTCGTCGTTGTCGGCGGCGCGACAGCAGGTATCGGCGACCCTACCACAGGCGCGGAGTTGCTGGGCCGTGGCGGCTGCACGGGCGCGGGCTGGGCGGGCCGCACAGCGCTGGTGGGGCGCGGCACGGCTGTCGGGGCCGGGGTTGCCGTGGGGGCGGGTGTATTGGTTGGCAGTATGTTGGTGGTCGGACCGATCTGCGGGCCTCCCTGGGCATTGCTGCCGCTGAATCCGCGTTCGCTGTTACCTGGGAGTGAGGGGGCACCTCCGCTGCCGGCGCTGCTCAACATGAAGCCGCCCAGTCCCAGGAGCAGGATGCCGATCACGGCGGCCGCACTCTGCATCAGCAGGCGTACCGGCGGCGGGCGGTCGCCGTTGCGAATGACAATTGCCGAGATGTTGTCGGTGCTGCCGATGCGTTTGGCCTGGCGCACCAGCTCGTCGGAGGCGGCCTGCGAGGGGAGCTCCCGCACGATCTTTTCTATCGCCCGTGGCGCCAGCGGCCCTTTCATCCCGTCGCTCAACCCGTCCGAACAGATCACCAG
This sequence comes from uncultured Chloroflexaceae bacterium, assembly GCA_964592425.1. GTDB lineage: Bacteria > Chloroflexota > Chloroflexia > Chloroflexales > Chloroflexaceae > Viridilinea. The sequence continues at coordinate 60,220 of CAZQCG010000002.1, read as the reverse complement.
CACATCGTCGGGCTGCAAGGCTTCGTTGAGCATGCTCACATTGACCTGCTCATCGCCCATGGCCTGGGCGAGGCTCTGGTCGCGCCGGACATGATCCTGGGTGAGCTTGCGCGGGGCCTGGCCTTTGCGGAAGAGGAGCACCGGGCTGTCACCGATATTGGCGATGATCGCCCGCCGGCGCTCACGCCGGCCCTCCGGGTCGAGGATCAGCACTGCCGCGAGGGTCGAGCGCATATTGTTGTCCAGGCGCAGCGACTCCTCGAAGATGGCGCGGGTCGTCAGCTGGATCGAACGCTGGAGCCGCTCGGCGGGGCTGAGCTCGGGCTGGTGCTCACCCTCGTAGTAGTGGTGCATCAGGCGTTCGACGACCCATTGGCTGGCGATCTCGCCATTTGCATTGCCGCCGACACCGTCGGCCACAATGTAGAGCCGGCCCAGTTTGCGCCGCAACGCCTCGTCGATGGCGCTGCGCTCGACCTGCCAGATCTTGTCTTCGTTGTTGGGACGGCGGCCCTTATCACACTGGCTGCCGATGTCAAAAGCACTGGTAAAGGTCTTGACGGTCATGGTGTACCTTCTCCCAGGTGGTTAACGCACAATTCGCTCGCTCGGGCACCAGCCAATGCGTCCATCGGCAAGTTGCAGCTTGAGCCAGTTGTCCTGCTGCTCAAGCAGATTCACCGATACGCCGGCAGGCACCATGCGGCTTTTGCTGCTGTAGGCAATGATCTTTGCCTCGGTGGAGGGCTGTTCACGCAGCGAACAGCCACTGGCCGCGATCTTGACCTGCGGAGGCGGGGTTGGTGTCGGTAAGAGGCTGCTGGTTGGTTCAAGCTGAGGTTCCGTCGGTGCAGGTGTCGCAAGCGTCCGGCCAGGACCATCTCTCGCTGTAGCTGTCTGGACAATCGTGGCGGTGGGCGGCTGGGTTGGCTCTGAAGCTATGACTGGTTTGCTGCTCGGCCAGGCGAAGAAGAGGGCCGTGATTGCCAGTAGGGCCAGCAGGCCCATTGCCCCGTAGCCGAGCCACTGGCCATAGCCACGCGAGCGTGTCGCTGGGGCCTGTACCTCAAGGTTCACCCCATCACGCCCCAGGGCGAGGCGCAAATCATAGGCAAACTCTTCACAGCTGGGGTAGCGCTGCTGCCAGTCGAAGTTGACCGCCCGGGCGATCACTTCGGCGGCAGCGGGCATACTGCGCAGGCCTGTGCGCACCCGCGCATAGCCATTGTCGCGCAGCGCCGTCATCTGCTTCAGATCGCGGTCGGTCTTCATGCCAAGCAGCGTTTTGCCGCTCAGCACCTGGTAGGCCACCATCGCCAGGGCAAACTGGTCAGTCTGGGGTTGCTCATCGCCGTCGTACTGCTCAGGCGGCATATAGGGCGGCGTCCCCAGGCCGCGCTCATTCTCCAGCATAAAGCCCGGGTGGCGCCCCGCGCTGAGGTCGATCAGCAGGGCATCGCCCTCCTGGTTGACCATAATGTTGGCCGGTTTGACATCCCGATGGATTACCGGATGATCGGGGTGCCCGTAGTGCAGGTAGTCGAGCGCTCCGGCGACCTGCTCGATAATACGCAGCCCCAGGCCCGGGCTGATGCCCTCCTGCAGCAAAGTTCCCAGTTCGCGCCCTCCCTCATAGAAACGGGTCGCCAGGCAGAAGGGCTCCTGGGTGGTATAACTGGCGACATACTCAACCAGGTGGGGCTGTTTGCGGCCCTGCTCTTTAGCCCGGCGCAGCAGGCCCATCTCGTTGAAGAAATAGGACTTCACACTCTCATCGCGCTTTTCAAGAAACTTCAGCGCCACCGTCGTCCCATCTTTTTGATAGGTCGCCTTATAGACGGTGCCGGTCAGGCCAACGCCGATCTCGGCGATGATCTGAAAGCTGCCGTAGCGTGAGCCTGGCGCAAACTTAGCCATAGCCTGCCCCTATGTTCTGGTAATGCCGCCACTGAGCGAGCTGCTGGCACCACGGCCCATACGGCCGAGAAAGATCAGCAGGGCGGTCAATAGCAGCGAGATGATGATGGCCAGCGGGATGGCGCGTATGGCATAATTGCCGAGGGCTGTACCGATCTGAACCGAATCCGTGGTCGAGCCAAGCTCAACAAACAGGGGCACTGGCTCACTCTCACCACCGGCTGGCCCATCGACGCGCAGGGTCAGGTAATGTTCCTCGCCATCGTCGATCAGGGCCGTCTCATAGCGCAGCATATAGGCGCTCTGGCCGACTACCTGCACATGCTCCTGGTAGAAGCCAGCGATCGCCTCGCTGGTCGGGTTGCCCAGGTAAGCTCCGCCGGTCCGGTTGGCCAGGGTGGTCAGCGTGGCGGCATTGGTGGCCAGACGCTGTTCAGGGCCAATTCCCAGCACTAGCAGCGTGACCTGGCGGGCGGCGGCCTCGGCCAGCAGGGCGTCGAAGGAGCCGGCGCTGGCGGCATCACCGCCGTCGGTAACGATCAGCAGGTAGGCCTCGGCACCGCGCTGCGCGGCGGCGTCGGCGGTTGCCGCGATGGCCACATTGATCGTGTCGAAGAGGTTCGTCTTGCCATTGCGCGGCTGCAGCTGGTTGAGCGCATTGATCACCGCGTTACGATCCTGCCCAAAATCGGGCAGGCCCTCAGGGCGCAGCTGCTCACCGGCAACGGCGGGTACGCTCATCGGCAGGAAGAGGCCGAGCTGTTCGGGGTTATTCGGGGCAATTGGGCGGCCAGCTTCAAGCAAGTCGATGATCAGCTGGCGACCGCGCGCGAGGTAATCGACCGGGTCACGGGCCTGGTTGATCAGCTTGCTGGCATCAAAGACAATCCCAATCGTCGCCCCGACCACATGCAGATCGACAGGGCGGCTGCCTGGGACGGGCGAAGCGCCGCTTGGCAGGGGCGGCAGCTCGATGCTCCGTTGCGGATTAACCGCATCGGTCTGCTCCTCTTGCAGCTTGAGGCTGGCCGCGATGGGTTGCCCATCTTCGAGGATCGTCAGATCGCTCGCCGCGAGCCCCTGCAGGTCACGCCCGCTGGCGCGGTCAGTCACACGGAAGAGCAGCTCGACGGTTCGCCCATCGATCCTCAGCCCGTAAGTGTCAACCTTCGCCTGCGGTGCCGTCTGGGCGGCGGCAAAGCCCGGCATCAGCAGCGCCAGGGTGAGCGTGAGGAAGAGCAGGTAGCGCATAATCAGACCCCACTATGCTCATAGGTCATGATGACGGCGGTAGCCATACTAGGCGGGCCGAGGTAGATCAGATCGCCGGGCTGCAGCTCAAAGGCGGCCCCATTCAGCTCATACTCCTGACCGGCGCGCACGACATACGTGCCATTGGTACTTCCATCGTCATAGAGCCGCGGCACCCCGCCAGCCACCTCGAGGCGGGCGTGTTTGCGCGAAACCACCGTATCAGTAATCAGGATATCGGCGTCCTGCTTGCCGATGGTTGAATTGCGCACCGCATAGGTGCTGCCCATTGCCGAGCCCTGGGTCACCTTAAGCACGCCGTGCTGGCTATTGAGCCCGGTAGAAGCCCGGCGTGGATTGACGGCCCTGGTCACTGCGCGGGTGATCGACTGGGAGATCTGCTGCACAATGGGGCTGGCAACGGGCACATCACCAACGAGCGAGCCAGCGACAAGCACGATCACCGTCAGGGCCGCCCCGACCACGCCATAGAGGGCGAGCTGGTCGAAGGCAGCCCCCAGTTCGCGAGCGAGGGCGAGGGGGAACTGCTGGGCACTGTCTGGCGGTTCCAGCAGGCCAAGCTGGGCGAGGGCTGCGGAGAGATCCATGGTGACATAGAAGGAAGGGAAGACCAGCAGCGCCGGGATGGCGGCCACCAGCAGCCAGAAGAAAACCAGGGGCGGCCCCTGCTTACGGCGCAGGGCGAAGGCCATCAGCGGGTAGGTCCCCACCGCGATAATCATCGCCGGCAAAGCGGCAAAGCTGTACCACCAGAGGCGACTCATCTGCGCATAGCTCTCCATATGCGCCCAGAATTCGAAGCTGTTCATCGCATGTCCTCGCCAGGATGATTCGCTGAAAAATACCCGTCCGCAGGCGTGGCCGCAGCCCTGTGCATCACTTGACCTGCCCACCTTACCCAGGCCAATGCTAGAAGAACGGGACTTTGTCCTTGATGAAATGCCCGATAGAGTTAGCGGTATCAATAGCCTTGTTACCGGTCTCCATAACCTTGTGTACGGTTTCTTTGGCCTTGTGGCCAATCTCGTTGGCCACTTCTCTTGCTGTAACCGTTTGTGAATCCAGATCGTATGGATCGAGACGGCCATCTTTCGGATAGATTTCCCACCTGTCAGGCGGTACTTTGCTAAAGGGGGGACGCATATTTATCATTTTTTCACCGACATAAGAATTAGCATCCTCATAAGATCCATGTGCTGCAAGGGGATTTAGACGGAAGAAATTCCCTTGTAATATAGACTCAGGAGCGTCACGAATCACTGCGGTTATTGGATTGCCGATAATATCACCCGGGGCGTCGATGGATATATATCTGGCATTTGAGTTGATTTGACTTAGCAACTCAGGGCTGCCAAAGGTTGTGACTGATTCGAGCTTGATCCCTTGCTGTTCAAACAAGCCCGTCTCCATGGCGAGATCCTGGGCAATAATGCCACCCTGGCTGTAGCCAAACATATGCACCGTCGCCCCTGATGGTATAGACTTGAGGGCATCACGCACACGATCAGTAAAGTCTGTATTGAAGCCAAGGAACGATCCGGCAGCATTAGCCCAGCTATTTCCACCAACAAGACCGTCCATTTCTGTTCCGTCAATAGTGACAGCATATTCGTTGTCGCCTATTCTAATGACCTTAATCTCCTCGTCTCCCTCCCTAAGCTTTCCAAAGATCTCAAACATCGAATCCGGAGCGTCATGAGGTGGCGCTGGTTGGGCTAGCCGGGTTGAACCTGTAGCTGTCGCTGCCGTTGCCCCAGTCGCCCCCAGAGCGCCCGCACCAAAGACAGCCGCCGCATCATCAAGGCGCTGGGCCAGGGCCTCCAGCTCATTCGCGAAATGGACGAGTCGCTCGACATTGGGCCGATAGTTTGGGAAGATGCGTTCCCAGTATGCAATGCCCCGATCACGGGCATTTCCGCTCCAGACCGCGTCAAGCGCCTGTACCGACTGCTGCATAGCATTGGTACCATCATCGATCTGGTCGACGGTTGTGCGCATCTGGCGGGCAACGCTACGAAGCTGGTCGGTATCGGCGCGGATAATGCCTGGCATAGTCTGCTCGCTTTAAGCTTAAAAATGCTTGTAACTGTGATCGACAGAGGGAAGATCATCCGGACAGCAGATGTGGTGCGCAGGTCTATAGCAGAGCCACCAGGCTCGCAAGGGCCTGGCGCACCTCGTCGGCTGTGGCGGGCAGGCAGTGTACTTCATTAGACGGAAGCGACTGGATCAGCCAGAAACCGTGCTGGTTCTGCAGAACGGTGATTGTCCGGGTCTGCTCTTCCTGGCCCTCGCCGGGGCGGATGATTGTCTGGAAGATCGTCGAGACGCGCGGGGTGGTGAGCAGTTCGGCGAAGAGGCCAGCGCTGGGGAGATCGGCCCCGGCAGCTGCAATCGCTGTGGATAGTGTGGCAGGATCGTCGGCCATTGCCGCTTGCATCCGCTCAAGCTCGGCCTGGTCAATCCTGAAGCCCGTGGCCGGTGGCGCACTCTGCTGGGCAAGACCGAGCAGTTGTTCCAGCTGATTCTGGATCGCCGGGGGCTCGTTCATCAGGGTTAGCTGGTGCAGCCCTGTAGCTGGCTGGTGATGTTCAACCCAGCGTGGCTCGGCGTGATGAACGATATAGCTCTGCAGTTGCTCCTCGCCTGCTTTGCGATGCAACATCGACAGCGAACGGGGGGCAAAACTGGCGGTATCGATCGTGGTGCGCAGGGCCGGGTCGAGCAGCAGTTCGCCTTCAGCGCCTACGTGAAGCAAGCCGCGGGCTTGCAGTGCACGCCGGGCGGCACCCATCACAGCCAGGCGCTGGTTTCCGTCGAAGATTGCCAGGGGGCTCGGATCGATGCCAAGCATGCCAGGCGCTTTTATCTGCGAGAGGAGAAAGAAGATCTCTTCCTGGCTGAGCATGAAAGCCGTACTCTGGCTGGTGGTGGTCATAGGGGAACTCTCCATCTGATGTAGCTACGCCTCAATCTCTTCTACCGGCATTGACGTAACAAGGGTTGCGGCCATGGTCTCGGGGCTGGTATAGACAAGCTGGGCCAGGCGAGGGGGCTGGCCGCTCTCGAGCACAAAGCCACGCCCGGGCGGCATATCGCTGGCCAGCACACTTTTGAAGCGTTTGTTGATCGCATTGAAATAGCTCGCCGTCTCGGCGGGCCGTCCATTGACCACCTCGATGGCATTGGCGCGCACAGGCCGCAGGAGTGTGCCGCTGTTGAGGCTTTGCGGGTCGCTGTAGGCCACGACGCAGTGCAGGCCGACGTCGCTGCCACGCCGTACAAAGGGGTCGAAAGCGGTGGTGCTGGGGAGATCCTGGGCCAGCAGATCCCAGCTCTGGATCATCAGGATGGTGCGCCGGGGGATCGCCAGGCCCTGACGCAGCAGACCCAGCCGTTCGTTCAGCTCAGCGCTCAAGACTTGCAGCACCGCGGTGAATTCATCACGATCGGTCACCAGGGTGACATCGCGCACCTCTTTGTTGGCCAGGGTGAGGGCCTGGAAGCGGCGTACCTGGGGCAGGCTTTGTAGATCGCGCAGGGCGCGCATGCTGTAGTCAATTAGCACCAACTCGATCGCGTCGGGTGGGAAGCGGCGGCTCGCGGCGGTGATCAGACTGCGGAGCAGAGAGCGTTTGCCGCTGCGCAGTCCGCCGGTAATCAGCAGGTGGGCAGTCTGTTCCAACGACCAGAGCAGGGGTTGCAGCGAGGCGCCTTCGATCCCAAGCGGCAGGCTGAGGCTTGCTGGGGCGGGAAGCTGGTTCAGCAGCAGCGTGAGATCGGCAGTCGGGGGCAGCAGGCGCAGGGGTTGTGGGAGGCGGGCCTGTGGGTCGTTAAGCAGCGCCTGCCACCGGGATCGTACCAGCAGGGCCGAACGCTCGATCTCCTCAACCATGTCACTATAGGCAACCTCAGCAGCTTCGGCTTGCGACACGCTCCCGGCAACAACCTCGCGTGAGCGCAGGGCTGGCAGGGCGATCTGCACTTCAAGCGGGCGCGGGGCCCCTGGCAGAAAGGCTCGCCCAGGCTGGTCGGGCTTGATCAGCTTACTGGCATAGTTTTTGCCAATCAGGCCCGCCGAGTCCTCTTCGCTATTCAGGCGCAGAGCAATGCGGGTCTCGAAATTGGCCAGCAGCGAGCCAACTTCACGCAGCAGGTAGGCCGAGACGAGGAAGTAGAGGCCATAGGCCCGGCTTTCGCGCATCAGGGCCTTGAGCGTATCACCGGCCAGTTCGTTCTGGCTGAGCAGTTCGGCCAGATTATCAATCACGATCACCACAGCAGGTGGAGGCGGTGCAAGCATGCCCGGCTGGCGGATCGAGCGCTCGCGGTACTGGGCTAAGGTGGCGACGCCATACTGCTGGAAGAGGCTGCGCCGGTCTTCGAGCTGGCTCTGCAACTCGGCCAGCAGCCGCTCGATCAGCAAGTGTTGGCGCGGGGCAAGCACATGGGCGATGTGGGGCAACTTATCACGCAGGCCGAGTCCTCCGCCCGCACTGTCGAGCACATAGAACCAGAGATCTGCGGGACTATGGGCCTCGGCCAGGGCCAGCATGATGGTTTGGAGCAGGGCCGTCTTGCCACTGCCCGAAGCACCCAGCACCAGCAGGTTGCCACCAGCGCCGGCCAGGTCGCTGCTCAGCAGACTATGGCGAGCCTGTTCGGGCTGGTCGATCAGCCCGTAGGGCACATCAAGCCAGCCAGGGTTGGGCCGGGGCCGGTGGAGTAGATCGACCAGGGGCAGAATGGCTGGCAGGGGTTCTTCCCAGATGCGATAGCGCCGGGCAGCATAACGCGGCTCACTGGCCTTGATCATCTGGCGGGCAACCAGGCCAATCTCACTGATCTGCTCATGTTCACCCTGGAGCAGAGTGAGAAGTTTGCGGGCACTGGCGCTGAGTTGCTGCTCAATCGCCTCTGCCTCGCTGAGTTGCTGCTGGTCAAACTGCAACTGGTGGATGCTGGTCAGCAAGCGTTGGACTTCGCCGCTAAGTTGGCTAATCTGGCTCGCTTGCTCATCGGCATCGGGTTGGCGGTCGAAGATCCGGTTAAACTGGGCCGCGATCTCGCCAATGGCCCGCTCGATCAACTGGTTGCGCCTGGTCGCGGTGCTGACGGTCTTGAGCTGTTCGAGCAGTGCATCAAGCTCAGCCTGAAACAGCTGGAGGGCCCGGGTCTCGTTGGTATTGACCCGCAGATGGCCGGTGATCGCGATTTCACGGGTGCTCTGGCCTGTCACCATACGGTAGGGTGCGGTGATCAGCGCCGACTGAAACATACGCACGCCACTATTTTTATCACGCAGGAAACCGCGCCCAGGCGTATCCGTGCCAAGCTGGGCCGCCTCGGTAACGCCCAGCATCGCGCGGCTATCGTCCTTCGAGTTGACCCGCAGCGACATCCAGTAGCTCAGGTTATTGAGCAGGCCCTCTTTGATCAGTGAGGGTTGTTGCGTGGCAAAGAGCAGGTGGACACCGAGACTGCGACCCTGCTTGCCGACACGGATCAACTCGTCTTGAAACTGCGGATAGTCACGGATCATCTCGTCAAACTCATCAATTGCCACAAACAGGTTGGGGAGTGGTTCGCCGGTCTGCTCAAAGCCCTTGCGGCGGTAACTCCTGATATTGGGCACATTACGGGCGCTCAAGAGGCGTTTGCGCCGATCGAGCTCGCTATTGATCGCGATCAGCGCCCGTTCAGCCAGAAAGCCGGAGAGATCAGTCACCATACCTGCGGTATGGGGTAGTTGTTCAAGGTCGCGGAAGGTAGCGCCGCCTTTGAAGTCGATCAGCAGGAAGTTGAGCCGGTCGGGATGGTGGCGGATAGCCAGGGCCATGAGGAAGCTGAGCAAGAGCTCGCTTTTGCCAGCGCCGGTAGCGCCGGCGATCATGCCATGCACCCCATGCACCCCCTCGTTGAGATTGATCTCCAGGGGTTGATCGGCACTTTGGGCTCCAACCGGCACCGGGTGCCAGCTATCAGCGGGCAGTTGCTGCCAGTACTCACGCGGGTCGTAACTGGCTGCGTCATGAATCTTGAGCAGGCTGAGCAGAGGCACATTGCGGGGCATCTCGCGCCCACCGTCGGCGTCGGCCAGTTCAACTGGTGCAATGTAGAGCGCCACGTCACGGCTCTGTTCCGTATTGGTGCTGTCGGCTTTAAAGGTACTGTAGCCCCCGCTGACCCCGGCAACACCCAGGCGTGCATACTCTGCCGAGCCACCGTGAACCAGGTCGATATACCCACCGCAATCACTCGGCACATCGCGCACCTCAGGTACCAGGCAGATCGTGTTGAGGTTGAGCGGGCCTGCGGTGATCAACTGGGCGAAGAGCGGGTACTGCTCACGGTACTGTAGATAGTCACTGAGGATGATCACCAGGTGGGGGCTCCGGCTGGCCTGCTCATCATCGCTACGCCGCTTCACTTCTTTGGCCAGGGCCGCCAGCACACGCTGACAATCTTCGGGGTCACGATCATAACGAGCCAGGAGGCGGTAGCTCTCATCGCCGTCAAGGGTGCGGGTATGGGGCAGGTAGCGCAGCCAGTCCCAGCTACTATCAAAACTGGAGTCCCAGAGCGCGGCGATCCGTACCTCACTGGGTGCATGATGGATGACGATCTGCCAGAGCAGGGCCTGGAGGATATTCAGCGTGCGCCCGCCTGGCCCGGCAATGCCAATTGAGCCAACCCTGCGCAGATCAACGCTGACCGGCACATCACGCACGAGCTGAAACTGTTCGACCAGCATGAGCGACTCTTCGACATCTTTGCTATACGCATTGACCGAGGGTGGTTTGATCGTCAGGCTGGTCGGGCGATCACCGCGCCCGATGCGCAGGGCGAGAAAGTCGGCATCCTCAGAGCGCCGCTCCCACAGCCGCACCGAGGGAACCGGGACGCCCGAACGGTTACGTTCACCGTGAGCCAGCTGCAGCAACGTCTTGAGGTCGGGATCATTCTCCTCGTAGTAGGCGCGTTGCTGGCGCTCAAGTTGTTGGAGCTGGCGACGAATACGCTCCAGAGCCTGTTGATAATCTTCGTGATAGGCCTGCAGGGCGATCGCGTGCTCACGTTTCTGCTGGCGGTAGGTGTAATAGGCCGCCCCGCCGCTCAGCATGCCGATAAGCACAATCGGGAGAGCGCTGATCATTGCGCCAGCACCGCCGCCGCTGCCACTCCGAGTTGCGGCAAGCACCAGATAGATGAGCGAAGAGATGAGCGGGATGATGATCCCGATCATACGAGCCCCGACACGCTGACCGGGGGCCTGGGGTGGGCCAGGGATGTTGATCTCATCGTCGGGCAGCGCACGTAGGATGCGCGGGGGGCGGTTAAAGAGCGTGATCGGCTGCTTTTCCGGCTCGGCGACGACCGTTTGCGGGTCGGTGCGCGCATCTGGCAGAACAACGGTCATCGCAGCGCTCCCGGCAAGAGATGTGGCGCAATGGCGTTACGTCGGTGGGCTGTTCCCCGGCAGCTGGGCCAGCCCATCATTGCCGAGATGGGCCGACCCGCTGTCTGGGGTCGAGGTGGGGTGAGACAGGATCAGCTAAAGCTGCTGCTGGTATCCGCCTCGATCATCTGCTGGCGCTCAGTGGTCAGGCCACTCATCATCGGCTGGAGCTCATTGACCGCTGTCTGAAAACGGGTGCGCCAGTCTTGCCAGGAGTTTGAGAACTGCATCTGGGCCTGGCCTTCCCATGCCCCCAGCAAGCCTTCGACCGATCCGCCCAGGCTCGAAAGCTGTGAATTAAACTCCTCCATCGTGCGGCGCATCGTATCGATCGTCTGCTGGGCCTGGTCGACATCCATCCGGATCATGGCCATGGGGAAACCTCCTTAGATGTGAAACGCACTGCTGATGTCTAGCCTGGTTGTATGACAGCCCTTGCGGGAGGAGTTGACGGGGACGTGGTGAGCTCTCTTTAGCGTGTGATCCCGGTTGAGTGCAGACGGATCGTAATTGGCCAGCCATTTCGACCAAGCAAGATCGTCATTGTCTGATCAATCGGGACTGCCTCATTATGGTTATAGCGTGTAGCACCAAGATAGACAGGGCTATGAGCGATCAAATACCAGGATTGGCGCCAGATCAGACTACAGTGGCCTGTTTCACTTCGACTGACGGCCATAAGCCGTGACGCGATCCCGACCATGCCCAGGGCCCGCTCGCGTGTACAGATAGACTGGGGTAGCTCGCGCAAGAGGTAATCGCGGTTGATGACTACCCCACTTGCCGTGATCGAGCGTACACACCCAGGCGCAAGCTCGATCGAGCAAGGAATGACTGCGGCGGTTGCGATTGGTGGAGCCGGTTGTGCAGTCGGCAGGCCAGAGCTAGCGGATGCTGGCGTGGGGCGTGGGCCATTGCGCAGCGGGTTGAGTGGGGCGGTGCCGGGTTTTGCTGAACCTGACGTGGTGCTGCTGGCAGGCCCGTTCTGCCACCAGAGTTGACGTTCATCGCCCAGGTAGAGCACTACAAATGCTGGCACGCGCAGCTGCCGCAGGCTCCGCTCAAGATCAGCGCGCACCTGCTCGGCACCACGGTCGTAGTAGAGCACATAACGAATCATCTCGCCCTGGCGATCTGTCTCGCTCAGGCGGTAGTCTTTTTTCCAGCTGGTGATCAGATCACCGATCGGCATTTCAGCAGAGACGACCAGATCATGCTGATCAGTTGAGGATGCGCCGAGTCGTAGGCGAACAGCTATGTCACTCATACTCAAACCTGGAAATGTAGGTCGTGGCTTGCATCCTTAGAGTGTCATAAAAGTCAAAAAAAGCAAGCAAGACTTTGGTACTAATCAGGCACCGTACTCAGGTCATGATAAGCTATTTCTGTGCTGTTGTGTTTGAAAGCTTTGTAATATAAGACATAAACTTATGTGAGAGACTTATAAGGTAAATAAAAAAAGTGCAATGACGCTGCATTATTTGAAACAGAAATCACAACATATATGGCGAGATCTCTAAGATCTAGCGTAGTAGCAGACATTGCTCTTTTCCGAGCATAGCATGGTGATCAGCCTTGCCATGGGTCGAAAATGACCAGTTTGTGGGCGCGGGTAACTGTTCACACTGCTCCTACGGAAGCCCACGTTTCTGTCACGCTGAGTACCAAATGGCCGGCGGGCCAGTGGCGCCGAGACGACATCCGGGGGATGTCATCAGGAGCGCGGCGAAGCGTCCCGGCGAAATGACCGGCGTTCCCGACCGGGACGCTTCGCTGCGCCGTGCGACTCCGCTCAGCGTGACAATGCCCGTTACCCCAAGTGTGAACACGTACGGGTGCGGCTGGTTGATGTCGCCGTCAGCAGTGCATGCACGGGCACCCTATCGGTGCTCCGGATGGGCAGGGGCAGACAGAGCAATGGTCGTCCAGCTAGCAGGCATGGCTAGCCGACCAGTACCAGTACAGCCTGCCGGAAGGTTCTCAGGGGGTTCCTGGGAGCGCGGGCGTCTCGCCCGCTCAGGCCGGATGCGGGCATCTCGCCCGCGCTCCCGGGCCACAACTGCCTGCGGACTTTCGGCTGGTCACCCTAGAGCGCCGGTAGAGTATTCCGGCTGGGCTGTGCTAGGATGCGACATCGCTGCAAATGAACGTGTGGATGTGCCGCATGCAACCATCGGTCTGGAGACCCCCGTTGGAACTGTCGTCTGCTGAACAGCAGATCGTCAAGCGGATTAAGCGGGCGAAGTTGTTCATCTTTCTTCGTGAACATCGCCATACCCTGTTCGACGAGACCTTTCAGCAGGAACTGGCCACCATGTATAAGGATGCGCCGCAAGGCCAGCCGCCCATTTCCCCGGCGAAATTGGGCCTGGCCGCCATCCTGCAAACCTACACCGGGGTGTCCGATGACGAACTGATTGAAGCGATGGTGATGGACCGCCGCTGGCAATTGGTCCTGGATTGTCTCGATGCGGAAACCCCTCCGTTTAGCAAGCCGACCTTCGTGGCGTTCCGTGAACGCATGATTGCGACCCAGATGGATCGTCGACTGCTGGCCCGCACGGTGGAGGTGTCCACGGCGACCGGTGCCTTTGGCAGTCGCAATCTGCGCGCGGCCCTCGACAGCAGCCCGCTGTGGGGGGCGGGACGGGTCGAAGACACCTATAACCTTCTGGGCCACGCCTTGCGCAAGGCACTTGGCGTGATCGCCCGCCAGCAGGGGCGGGGGCTGGCGGAACTGGCGGCGGACGCGGGTACGCTGCTGGTGGCGGGGTCGAGTCTGAAAGCGGCCTTGGATCTGGACTGGGACGACCCGGCGGCGCACGACCAGGCGTTGGCGCTGGTTCTGGACAGCCTGGAGCAGTTTGAGACCTGGCTGGACACCCAACCGGAGGTGCTGGCCACCCAGCCAGCCGTGCTCACCAGTCTGGCCGCAGCCGAGCAGATCCGCACTCAGGATGTGGTCACGTCGGACACGGGGCGCCCGACCTTGCGCGACGGGGTCGCCCCCGACCGCCGGATCAGCCTGGAAGATAGCCAGATGCGCCACGGGCGCAAGAGCCGCAGCCAATTGGTGGATGGCTACCAGCGCCACGTGTTGCGGGATCTGGACAGTGGCTCGGTGCTGGCAGTGGGGATTACGCCGGCCAATGTGCCCGAAGCCCAGGTGACCGACAGCATCTCGCTCGATCTGCACGCCCAGGCCTTGACGTTGCGCGAGTTGCATATTGACCGGGCCTATCTGAGCAGCCACCTGGTGCGCGAGCGGGATGAGACGCTGGAGATTTCCTGCCGGGCCTGGCCGGTGCGGCACGGCGCGCAGTTTGCCAAAACGGCCTTTGTCCTGGATTGGGAGCAGGGCACGATCCAGTGCCCGGATGGGGTCGTGATCCCGTTTACGGTGGGCAGCAATGTCGTCTTTCCCGCTGACCGCTGTGGCGGGTGTGCGTTGCGCCCAGGTTGTACGACGAGCAAAACGGGGCGGAGCGTGCGTATCCATCGCGATGAGCGCTTGATGCAGGAACTGCGCGAGCGCCAACTGACTCCCCAAGGGTGGGCCAAGCTGCGCGAGCGCGTGCCGGTGGAGCATAGCTTGGCGCACATCGGTCACTGGCAGGGCGACCGCGCCCGCTATCGGGGCGAGCGCAAGAACCTGTTCGATTTGCGACGGACGGCAGTGGTCCATAATCTTCACGTCATCGCCCGCGCGCCAGCGATGGCCAACGCGGCCTGAAAATACTCTACCGGCGCTCTAGCAGCCTGTCGGAGAGAGTAGGGTTTAGGGCGTCACAGAGCCATATGCCGAAATGGCGGATTTGCCTTTGTGATGCGCTATTCACGGTTCTCTCCGACAAACTGCTAGCACCCAAAAATAAGCGAACGGTAAGTTCAGCGCATAAGTTGTGGCAGGTAGACCTGATACTGCTGTGTTATAGTCGGCACAGCGATGTCTTCCGACACGGCCTGCTCCTCGGCCAGCAGTATTTCTGTACCATCTTCCTGCTCAGAAAGGGTTCCACCGAAACGGTAAACCTCGAACTCCCAGAACGAATAGTTCAGCATCCAACGAGCTCGTCGTCGCATCAACACTCCTACATATTGTGCCGATGGCGATCCGATATTATAAGTATAGTACCCTGGCCTACTGATCGTATAGCACTTGATGGTAGACAGCGAATCACCATCCGACCACCAAGCAATACAATGATCTGCTGCGTAGGCATTCTCCCAGCGAATGCGTACCTGGGTTATCGTCTGACGGCTGCCAATCTTTGTCCACCACCATTGATCGCCCAGGGCTACACTCTGCCGTGACGACCAGCGGGTGTTAACACTGCCATCATTGCCCAGTGCTGGATAGAGCGATGAGGCGTTCTCCTGTGATGTGGCAAAGGTTGGGCTGTGTTGGGCGAGATTGGTATTCCATGCGAGCTGTGCGAGCGCGGTTCCACCATGCTCGTAGTACTCCATCTTCACCTGATGATAGCCTGCACTCAGGCCACGCGTGCCGCGATACTGAGTCGGAGCCTGATCGCGCCAGCCGTCAATAAGTGGATACCCATCCACATGTACCCGTACGCCATCATCAGCGGTAGCTATAAAGGCATAGGTGCCTGCAGGGAAATAGATACGTCCACTCCAGCGTACGGAGAAGTTGTCAGGGCTGAGCCCGCCGCCAGGGCCACCCCAGCCCCATGCGTTGTTGATCGCTGAGTCACAGCGCACAAAGGTTGGCGTTCCACTCAGGGCGGCATTGGCGAAGTACTCGGCACGATAGGTTCCATCCGGGCAATTCACCGCTACACCACCAAAATAGTCACTCACGGCATCACTGATCGCCTGCGTGACAATGCTGCGAAAGGTAGGGCTCTGGAGTGCGCGATTGTCCGTCTCAGTGTCCATAAAGCCGAGTTCGATCAGCACCGCTGGACGACTGAGCGCACGAATTTCGGCATACCCCCCATTGGAACCTTTGACGCCGCGGTTACACCAGTTGCTGTTCCACTGCTGCCGCACCCGCTCGATGATCTTGCTCTGGATGCGCTGAGCCAGATCATAGCTCTGTGTGGCGTAGCCATTGCTGGTATCGTACCAGGTCTCGGTGCCACAACCGCGTCCACCATTGTTGTGAATGCTGATCATGGCGTTGGCACCTACCCAATTAGCATAGAGGGGACGAGCCATAATGTCACGATTCAGACTGTTTGAGCCCGTATTCCAGACCGAAGTGGGTGCACCGATATGCTGGGTGTAGGCAGCCGCTCCTACTTGCCAGAGCGGTTTGCCGCTGGCAGCGTGGGTTCCGGCATTCGGGTTGAGCTCACGCGTGGAACGCACATCAGCACCGACCGCAGCCAGCTTGTTGCGCAGCTCTATGGCCAGATCCGCATTGATGAAGTCCTCAACAATGTCGAACCAGTAGCCACGCTGCAAGCGCCAGCGACCGTCGTTATACCAACCATGCCCGGGGTTGATGACGATCCGCTGACTGTTGATCGCAGTCAGATCTGCTCCTTGATCGTTTTCAACAACGGGATCCTCCTGGGCAGCAAGCGGCTCGCCCATAATGAGCAATTGGTAGTCCAGGCTGCGCTGCTCGCTCAGGTTCTCCTGCTCCAGTACGGTGTTGACCGCAGCATTGATAGGCTCCATCAGTTCACTGAAACGACCCGTATCAAGGAACGTGCGTGCCGTTTCACCGAGATCGATGCTTAGCACATGACCATCGAAGTCAAGCTGCTGCAGCGTGATCGGTTCTGGCAGCGTCGCCAATGCATCACGAACCGCCAGCGTCAACTTCTCGCGTAGTTCATTGATCGTATCGTTGGATAGATCAATCTGATCCTCAACAGGCAGAGAATCTAACTCGCCACCGGTCTGGGTTGGCCCACTAGTGGTTGTTGGGGTCGGGCTGTCTTCAGGGACGGGAGACTGACCAATGACTACTCCAGGCAGGGCTGTAATGACGGTCATGATCAGCATGCTAACGATCATAGCCAGGATGGGTGTGGATCGACGGCTCATGGTATGAACCCTTCCTTTGTGATGCATTGATGTTGCTATAACTCTGAGACCGAACCTGCCCAATGAGTGATCAGTACCTCCTTTTCACTGCGTGATCTGTAGAATCCAGCGTAGCAACGGCCATTGCGTTCCTACGAGCATAGCATGGTGATCAGCCCTCCCATGTGTCGAAAATGACCAGTTTAGCCTCGCGCAAGTTTGCGGCGTGTTTGTGAAAGGGTGGGCTAACGTCTGGCACGCGCCGCCACGCGCCACCCCGTACGGGCGGCCTGTGCTAACCCCGCCCGGCCCCGGCGTCCACCCCGCCAGCGGGCGGGATGGTAGCGACGGCGCGCCGGGCCGCCCTCTCGTACGTGTTCACACTGCTCCTACGGAAGCCTGCGTTTCTGTTACGCTGAGCGCAGCGAAGCGTCCCGGCGATATGACCGGCGTTCCCGACCGGGACGCTGAGCGGAGCCGCAAGGCGCAGCGCAGCGTGACAATGCCCGTTCCCCCAAGTGTGAACACGTACGCTCTCTCCCTGATTTGGTCGCGGGTTTGCCCCATGCTATAATCTGGCCTATGCGAACATCGGCGCTCTGGTGGCTGGGTGGGGGGGCTGCGGCGTGGGCTCTGGGTTATTGGCAGGTGGTGCTCGCCGAGGGGGCCTATCTTGGGCCGTGGGCGGTACGCCTGGTCTATGCCCTCGGTGCCCGCCATTATGAGCGTGTGCGCGCCGCTAGCCAGCCCGCCGCTGATGCCGTCCTGTTGCCGCTGTTGCACGCTGCGGTTGCGGGCCTGCCTCACCCACGCGTGCTTGATGTGGCGACTGGAACCGGGCGGGTGCCACTTTTGCTCCAGGCTGAGCCAACCTTCAACGGGATATTGGCCGGCCTTGATCTGACCCCGCAGATGCTGGCAGTAGCGCGTGAACGGGCTGCTGTATGTGCCACGCAGGCTTCACCCGAGATGGCACCACCACCTTTCTGGCATCTGGGTGAGGCCGGGAACCTGCCATGGTGCAGCGGCGTCTTCGATCTGGTCACCTGTCTCGAGGCGCTTGAGTATTTTCCGCATCCCCGCCGCGCCCTCGCCGAGTTGGTGCGGGTCGCACGGCCCGGCGCACCGCTGTTGATCAGCAAGGTGCCCGATACGCTCGCCCGCCTCTTGCCGGGCCGGGCTTTTACCCGCCGCGCCCTGACCAGGCTGCTCGCTACGCTTGGCTGTGCTGAGGTGACTATTTTGCCGTGGCAGCCCGGCCATTATGAGCTGGTCGCCGCTCGTGCGGGCACCTACGTACTATGAGTGAGACTGCTGCTGCTTCGGTTACGGCCCCGCTGCTTTTCGGGCGCTACCGGGTTAACGAGCGCCTGGGGCAAACCCGCAGCGCGATGGTCTACGCGGTCACTGATGAGCGCCTGCAGCGCCCGGTGCTGCTGCATCTGCTGCGCAAAGAGCTGGTCGGCCAGGAGCACCCCTACAAGCGCTTTATCAGTGAGATCGGCCAGATGGCCCGGCGCTCGCACCCGGCGTTGCTCGAAGTCTTTGATAGCGGTGAGGCCGCCGGGCGTCCCTTTATGGTCACCGAGCGCAGCCCGGGTCGTCCTTTGCGGGGCCAGGTTCCGCTCACCCCCGAGCAGGCCCTGCTCTATCTGCGCCAGATCAGCGGGGCGATTGCTGCGTGCCAGACTCAGCGCAGCCCAGCGGCTCCGCTGGGCCTCTACCACCCGCCGATCAGCAGCACTAATGTCTTGCTGGTTGATGAGGGCCAGGTCAAGCTGGTCGAGAGCTGGTTGCAGCCGCTGGCCGATGTGCCTTTTGACCTGGCCCATTACCGCGCCCCCGAGTTGAGTGAAGGTCATGGGGCCAGCCCGGCCAGTGTGGTCTACGCCCTGGGCATCCTGCTCTTCGAGTTGCTGACTGGCGAGCGCCCTGTGCGCGGGGCTGAGGCTCAGGCCGTCGCCCTGGCGCACCTCAATGCACATCTGCCGACTCTGCGCCAGGTGCGCCCTAACCTCTACCTGCCCTCGGTAGAAGGTGTGCTGGCGCACGCCCTCGCCCGTGACCCCGCCCAGCGTCTGCCTGATGCGCAGGCTTTTGCGGCGGCCCTCGATAGCCTGTGGCGCGAGCTTGGTGCAGCGACGCGCTCGCTTGGCCCGGCCGCTGGCCTCCAGATGGTGGCCCAGCCTCTGCCGCCACCTGTTGCACCGGTACTCCTTGGCGATCCAGCTGCGGCTGAGTTGCCCCTGCCTGCGCAAATACCTGACCGTGTACGTCGCCCTGTCACTCGGCGTGGGGGCCGTGGCGGGCAAGGGCTTGATCCCGCCAGGCAACGTCGGCAGAGCCTGTTGCGCAACCTGGTGGGCTGGCTGATCATGATGGCCCTGGTCGTTGGCGTGGCTGGCGCGAGCTACCTGGCCGTCAGGGCGCTGGCCCAGGGCCTGGCTGGCATAGCCCTGCCGACGCTGCCGCTGCCCGATCTGCCGGATATGCCCCAGGCTGGCGGGCTCGATCTACCTGATTGGCTGGAGGATCTGCTCAGTGGCGATGAGATCTATATCGTCAATATTGTCGAGGGCCTGAATCTTCGGCGTGACCCGGATGCTAATGATTCCGCAAATATCATTGCCGTCGTCGCGAATGGGACGCCGGTGCGTAAGCTGGCCGGGCCACGGATTGAAGACGGTGTCTCCTGGTTGCGCGTCAGGGTCGAGCTGGACGGTCAGCCAGTTGACGGTTGGATGGCCATGAATTACCTGATTCCGCAACCATAGCACGATTTAGGAGGGGTGTGGTGCTGAAGCAGCGCGAGGAAGCCATAATGCGGGTGTTGCGGGGCGAGCGGGTCAACCTGCGGGCCTGGCAACGGGGTGACAACCTGGCCCAGGAGTTGTGGCCGCGCTACACCGATCCGTTTAGCTCGCTCTGGAATCTCTCGTCCAACGTCTATTTTGACGATCTGGTGACCCAACGCTGGAGCGTGCAGCGCTACGTCTGGGCGATTGAGGATCGGGCGCGGCGCATGATCGGGCGCATCTCCCTGCGCGAGATCGACCAGGAGTTTAACAGTGCTCGTCTGGGCATCTCCCTGGCCCAGCCCTATGTTGGCCAGGGGCTCGGCAGCGAAGCCCTGGCGATCTTCCTCGATCACTACTTCGGGCCACTGGACTTCGCCCGCCTCGCGCTTGATGTGGCCGCTTTTAACTTGCGTGCCGTGCGGGCCTATGAGCAGCTTGGCTTCATCTACCTCGAAAGTGAGTGGCGGAGTGCCGGGCGCGACTCCTCGCTGCGCCTGCTTGATGATCCGCATTATGCCGACCTGCTACCCTTCTTCCGCCGCAACCGCTTCGAGACCCTGGTCGAGTTCTACGAGATGCTGCTTACTCGTGACGACTGGCTGGCGCGCGCTCGGTAATGGCGGGATGCTATAGTTTGCTGAAATACAGAGATTTTGATGGAGGGAGCTGCGCTATGTCGCTGATCGCCGGAAACCTTGCTGTCGTTCAGCGCCTGCTCGATGCCGAAGAGATGCGATGGGGCGTCTTTGGCGGGGCTGCCGCGCACCTGTATGGCGATCGTCGCCCGATTGAGGATGTTGACCTGTTGGTGTGCAAGGGCCAGTTGAGTGGCGTGATCCGCCTGCTGCAGCAGAGTGGCAAGGCCGTGCAGTTTGATGGCCAGCGCATCCTCTGGCGCGGGATCAAGCTGGTCGATGACCTGAGCATTCGGGCACCCGGACGGGTGCATCTGCTTAGCCTCGATGCACCGATGCAGGCCCGGATCAGGCGTATGCCCCTGCTCGGGGCCCAGGTCGCCGTGCTGGCCCCTGAAGATGTGGTGGTTCACAAGCTTCTGCGTGGGCTTGGCCCCGAAGTTGGCAAGCATGACCACAGCGATGTGGTTGGTATGCTTAAGCGCCAGAGCCTCGACCTGGACTATCTGCGTGAGCGGGCGCACCTGACTGGCAGCGAAGCCTACCTCCGCGACCGGCTGGCGACCTTCGGGGTACAGCTCTAGAGTGCTTCGCGCTTGGGGGTAGGGGATGCTTTCACGTATAGAGTTTTTGGGGCAAGAGGCGCGAATTTCGCATCAGGACGGTCAAACCCAGGAACCCCCAGCGAACTTCTGGGACGGAGCACTAACCTTCGCGTCCCTGACATCTTGCGCAGCGCCCGTAGATCTG
This sequence comes from uncultured Chloroflexaceae bacterium, assembly GCA_964592425.1. GTDB lineage: Bacteria > Chloroflexota > Chloroflexia > Chloroflexales > Chloroflexaceae > Viridilinea. The sequence goes on along the minus strand of CAZQCG010000002.1, from coordinate 39,386 downwards.
TAACAGGTGGCCTTCGATGGTGAAGTTGGTCTGGGCCGCAAGGCGCTCGATCAGTTCGTCGAGGGCGCAGCCCTCAAAGGCGATCACCATCCCGCAATTGGTGCAGACAAGGTGGTGCAGGTGGCCGGGAAAGGTCGGTGCGTAGCCTACCTCGGCCCCTTGAGGGTGGATGCGTGCCAGCCAGCCCGCGCTGTGCAGTTGTTCGAGTGTACGGTAGACCGTGGCGCGCCCCGGGCGAACGCCGGGCGCACTGAGCAGGTCGGTGTAGAGTTGCTCGGCGGTAAAGGGGGTACCGTAGCGGGCAATTGTGGCAAGGACGCTGAGGCGTGGCCCTGTGCTGCGTATGCCACTGGCCTCCCAGGCTTCCCGTACACTCTTGAGCCAGGCTTCCGGCTCAACCTGGGCTGGTTGGAAAGAGGTTTTGTGGGGAAGCATAGGCGGAAGGGTAAGGCTGAAGCGGGATGGCTTCGACAGGTTCAGCCAGCAAAGGGGGTATGTACAAGGTGGGCCGACGGTGGATGGTTGCCACCGTCGGCCCAGGTGTGGTCAAGCAAGCACAAGGGGGGACGCGGTCGTTTGTTATGCGCGGGAGTGTTGGGGGGCGGCGGGCAGCAGGGCCAGGTGGCGGGCGCGCTTGATGGCGACCGAGAGCCGGCGCTGCATCTTGGCCGTGACGCCAGTGCGCCGCCGGGGGAGGATCTTGCCCTGGGCCGTAATGTACTTCTGCAGACGCTTAATATCTTTGTAGTCGGGCAGAATACCAAGTTTGGTGAATTCACACTCACGGCGGCGGCCACGCATTCGGCCTCCGGCGTTCGCACGAGGCGGTCGCATACTCATCGTTCGCTGACTCCTGCTGGCTCAAGCCTACGGGCATCGGCCCAAAAGCGGACACACTTGCGCTAAGTATACCACAGGTGCGATCGGAAGCTACAGGGCGGGCCGGCGGGTATGCCAGTCGGTGAGGCGCTGGTAGGCATCACCAGCACACAGCAGGGTGGCCTCCTCAAAGGGGCGTCCAATCAGTTGCAGGCCCACTGGTAAGCCCTCGCTGAAGCCACAGGGTACCACCAGGCCTGGCACCCCGGCCAGGTTGATCGGCAGGGTACAGATATCGCTGAGGTACATCGCCAGAGGGTCATTCAGCTTCTGGCCGATCTTGAAGGCAATCGTGGGTGAGGTAGGGGTCGCCAGCAGATCAACATCGGCGAAGACCTGCTCGAAGTCGCGCTTGATCAGGGTGCGTACCTGCTGGGCCCGTCGGTAGTAGGCATCGTAGTAGCCAGCGGAGAGGGCGTAGGTGCCTAGCATAATTCGTCGGCGTACCTCGGCCCCAAAACGACGTCCGCGGGTCAGTTCGATCTCTTCCCACATACTCGTGCCCTGCTCACGTGGGCCGAAACGAACCCCATCGTAGCGGGCCAGGTTGGCGCTGGCTTCGGCAGGGGCAATGATGTAGTAGCTGGGTAGGGCGTATTTGGTATAGGGCAGGGTCACCTCGCGCACCTCAGCACCCTGGGCCTGCAGCACACGGATCGCCTCGCGGGTCGCCTGCTCAACGCCCGGCTCCATGCCTTCCACAAAATACTCACGCGGCACACCGATGCGCAGTCCACGCAGATCGCCATGCAGGGCGGCCCGATAATCAGGGACGGCGTGGGTGGCGCTTGTGCCGTCACGCGGGTCGTGGCCAGCGATGACGCCGAGGAGTAGCGCCAGGTCGGCCACACTCCAGGCCAGGGGGCCGATCTGGTCAAGCGAGGATCCGTAGGCGATCAGTCCGTAGCGACTGACCCGCCCATAGGTTGGCTTGAGCCCGCTGATGCCGCAGAGGGCCGCTGGCTGGCGAATGGAGCCGCCGGTGTCGCTGCCGAGGGTGCCGGGGGCCATGCCGGCGGCCACGGCGGCGGCGCTGCCGCCGCTGCTGCCCCCCGGCACACGCTCACGATCCCAGGGGTTGCGGGTAACCTGGTAGGCGCTGTTTTCGGTGCTCGAGCCCATAGCAAACTCGTCACAGTTGAGTTTGCCCAGGCTGATCGCCCCGGCTGCTGCCAGGCGCTCGACGACCGTGGCGTTATAGGGTGGCACAAAGCCGTCGAGAATGGCCGAGCCGCAGGTGGTACGTACACCGCTTGTGCAGATCACATCTTTGATCGCCACGGGCAGACCGTGAAGTGGCCCGCGCTCTGGACTGGGAGTGACGTCGGCGGCACGGGCTGCGGCAAGGGCCTGCTCGCCAGTGAGACTCAGAAAGGCCTGGATCGCTGGCTCAACTGCGGCGATCCGCTCAAGTAGGGCTGCGATCAGCCCCTCCGACGTCAGATCGCCAGCCATGATGGCTGCCTGTGCCTCGCTCAGTGTTAGCTGGTGAAGTTCGGTCATAGATAGCTTGCTTCTCCCACATGGCATCTTTGAACATATTATAGACGATCTGGCCTGGGCGGCTGCCCTGCCCTTGACGGTTGTGACTGGCGAGCGTATAATCGGCTCGTAGATATAGTCAGGCTTGACTATTGGCTTTACCTTCGTGTTAGTCTTAGCTAAAGAACCGCAATGATTGCCCTGCACCTGGCTTTGACCGAGATGATCCGAAATAAGCTGCGTTTTGTGGTAATTTTTCTGATTATCGCATTGATCACGCTGCTGGTGCTCTTCACGGCAGCCCTTGGTGATGGCCTGGCCCAGAGTACGAGTGAGTATCTCGACAATCTTGACGCTGACCTGATCGTCTTCCAGTCAGAGGTCGAGTACCAGATCCCTGCCAGCCGGCTCGGGCGCTCACGGTTGAACGAGATTCGGCGTGTGCCGGGGGTTGCGGCGGTCGGGCCGATTGGGGTGAGTAGCGCCACTATTATTGCGGTCAATGGGGAGCCGCTGAAGAGTCTCGACGTAGCTCTGATCGGGGTTGAGCCGCGCTTGCCTGGCACACCGGCTGTCTTTGCTGGCAGCACCCTGGCCGATAGTCGCGCCGCCGAGGTGGTGATCGACCGCCATGTCGTTGATCGGCTGGCCCTGCCCCTTGGCGCAACCATCACCGTCAAAGTCGTGCAGGCGATGAAAGAGCAGCACTACGATCTGCAGATCGTCGGCTATACCGAGGGCAGCAAGATCAATTTTACACCCGGCATTTTTGTGCCCCTACGGCGCTGGGATCAGATCAAACCCCAGGAGCGTGTTGGTGGCAGCAACAGTGATGATCTCTCCTTCAACGTGGCAGCGGTCAAGCTCGATGGGACGGTGCCAGCTACCGCAACTGCCAAGGAGTTGATGGCCAGGGTGAGCCGCATCGAGGTGATCGACCCCGTCACGGCCTATGAGGAGACCCAGGGCTACCGTGATATGCAGTCGACGCTTAGCCTGCAACAAGGCTTCGTGCTGGTCATTGTTGTGCTGATCATCGGTAGCTTCTTCCAGATCCAGACCTTGCAGAAGGTCGCTCAGATTGGCATGCTCAAAGCGATTGGCACTTCAAGTGGTATGGTTATTGGCACCCTGCTGATCCAGGTGATGGTGACTCTGCTGGTTGGGTTGAGTGTTGGCGGCGTGGTGGTCTGGTTACTGGCTCAGGCCCTACCAACCGGTATCCCGCTGGTCTTCAGTGGGACGAAGATTGTTGTTGCCATCCTCTCCATCCTTATTGCTGGCCCCCTGGCCGCTATGGTTGCCGTGCGTACCATTCTCAAGATCGAGCCCCTGCGGGCCCTGGGTCTCGGCGGATGATGCAGGGACGGACTGCGTATGAGCATGCTTGAAGCCCGGGCGGTCAGCAAAATCTACCGTGCCCATGGCAACGAAGTTCGTGCCGTTGACGCCATCTCGCTGATAGTCGAGGCAGGCGAATTTGTTGCCCTGATCGGGCCGAGTGGTTCGGGTAAGACGACCATGCTGGCCTTGCTGGCGGGCCTGCTTCAGCCTGACGAGGGCGAAGTGGTGATCAACGGCCAGCAACTGAACACCATGAGCAAGGCGAAACTGGCGGCTTTTCGCCTGGCGCAGATTGGCTTCACCTTTCAGGCGCACAACCTGGTGCCTTACCTGACCGTGCGTGAGAATATCGAGTTGATCTTGCGCCTCAATCATAAGCTGGATCAGCGTGGGCGTGCCCGTGCCAGCGAGTTGATCGAGCAACTCGGCCTGAGCCAGCGTAGCGCGAATCTGCCCTCAGAGCTCTCGGGCGGCCAGCAGCAGCGGGTGGCGATTGCCCGTGCCCTGGTCCATGAGCCGAGCATTGTCCTGGCCGACGAGCCGACGGCCAGTCTCGATACCGAGCGTGCCCACCAGGTTGCTAGCACGCTGGCCCGGCTGATCCACGCTCAGGGTCGAGCAGGAATTATGGTGACCCACGACCCCCGCATGTGCATCTACGCCGACCGGATCATCAAGCTCGAGGATGGCCATGTGACGCGGATTCTGGCAGCGCGTGACGAGATTGTCGCTTTTGCCCAGGACGATCATATGCCGCCGACTAGTACAGAACTCCAGAAGTCCGTCGCCAGTTCTGTGTGAAGGTGTGGAAAAGATATTGGTACTAGGAGCGTGGCAGAGTACGCTGGCTAGCCTTCCTGTGGTATCATGGAGTATCCCGCTCTCAAGTTCCTGCGAGAAACCCGTGATCAGCGTACGTGTTCGCTTCTTTGCTGGCCAGCGTGATATCGTCGGGCAGCCTGAGCTTACGTTCTCCCTCGCTCATGGCGCAACCGTCGGCGAGTTGTGGGCGATGCTGGTTGCCCGTTATGCACGCCTGGCCGGTTACAGCGGGCGCATGCTTTACGCGATCAACCAGGAGTTCGCCACGCTCGACACCCTCCTGCACGATGGTGACGAGGTCGCTTTTATTCCGCCAGTCAGTGGTGGTAGGTCGCATACCTATGGCTGACTTTGCGCCCTTTCTGATCAGCGCCGCGCCCCTTGATCCGGCCCCTCTGGTGGCCTATGTCACCACACCGGAGGATGGCGCTGTGGTTACCTTCACTGGGGTGGCCCGCAACAACTTTGAGGGGCGCTCGACGGCGGCTCTCTTCTACGAAGCCTACGCCGAGATGGCCGTGCCGGTGCTCGCCCAGCTTGCCAGTGAGGCCCAGGATCGCTGGCCAATCGGGCGTGTCGCAGTGCATCATCGGGTTGGCCAGTTGGCGCTTGGTGAGACGGCCGTGCTGGTGGTAGTGGCGGCCCCTCACCGTCAGGCAGCTTTTACCGCGGCCGCTTACATCATGGATCGCATCAAGCAGATTGCACCGATCTGGAAGCAGGAGCACTGGGCTGATGGTGTGGCCGAGTGGCGCGAATAAATGCCTGAGTTGCCCGAGGTTGAAATTGCCGCCCGCTCGCTTGCCCCGCAGATTGCGGGGCGTCTGATCGTCGGTCTTGAACGCCTCGACTGGGAGCGTATGCTCGAGACCCACAGTGCCGCCGCTTTTGCCGCGCTGATCGTTGGACGGCGCATCGGTGCAACCCGCCGCCGCGCTAAGTGGCTGCTGATTGAGCTTGACGGCGATTGGACCCTGGCGATCCATCTGCGTATGTCGGGCAACCTCACCGTCCACCCAGCTAGCGACGAGGCCCGCCATCACGTTCACCTGATCCTGGCCCTGGACGATGGCCAGCGCATCTTTTTTGATGATGAGCGGAAGTTCGGGCGGGTGCGCCTGCTTGATCCCGCTGCACTGGCGGCACTTGACGCGGCCCACGGCCCTGAACCGCTTGATCCGGCCTTCACCCCCGCCGACCTGGCCCGCGCGCTGGCCGGGCGGCGCACCAGGATCAAGCCCCTGCTGCTTGACCAGCAGTTTCTGGCTGGCATCGGCAACATTTATGCCAGCGAGGCGCTCTGGCTGGCGCGCCTGCACCCGGAGTACCCCGCAGCACTGATCGATCTTGAGGGGGCGCAGACGCTGCATGCCGCCCTATGCGAGGTGCTCAATCAGGCGATTATCCACGAGGGCAGCTCGTTGCGCAACTACCGCAACGGCTATGGCCAGCGTGGCCAGAATCAGGAGCACTTCCTGGTCTATGATCAGGCTGGTGCGCCATGCCAGCGTTGCGGTGCCCCCATCGAGCGCATCGTGCTGGCTCAGCGCAGCACCTTTTTCTGCCCTGTCTGTCAGCCGACGCCCCTCCAGGTGTGATTGGCGGATCATACCGCAGGCGAAGCTGGCAGCGTGGGCCGCTGGTTCGCATGCAGGCGAGCATAAGGCCAGATCCACCAGGACGCAGATGTTCTGAAGTACCTGCTGCATGGTACTATATTACTCGCCGATCTTCGTGCATACCCGACACCTTTGCGGTGAAAATGGGCTGTGAGCGTGGGCAGGCAGTAGAGCAAAAGTAACGCGGTTACCTGCGCCAGACCTGACAGGTCTGTCAGACCTGTCAGGTCTCACAGCGTTACTTCTGCGGTATTGCGTGGGCAGTTTGCCCATATCCGGGTAGAGTTGGTGGAACGCCCATGCTCCCGGCAGTGTTGTATCCCGGCGGGTGCGCCAGGCGTATGGGAGGCTTGTGCAGATAATCATCAATGGTAGCTTCTGGGCCCAGCCGAACGTTGGAAGTGGCCAATATCTGCATGGGCTGCTCGACTGGTTGCCTCGTGTCGCCCCGCAGCATCACTATACCCTGGTGCTGCCCGCCTCTAGCCCTGCTGGCCCGCCGGTGCCTCCCGGCATCAGGACGCTGCGTGTGGCTACTCCTTTTGATCGCCTGAACGAGAATCTGGCCAAGCTCTGCTTCGAGCAACTGGCCTTGCCACGGGCGGCGCGCCACCTGGTTGGCACGCAGCGGCGCAATGCGGTGCTTTTTATACCCTACTTTGCTCCTCCCGTGCAACCCCTGTTGCCATTGGTCACGACGGTGGGTGACCTGGCCCCGCTGGTGTTGCCGGCCTACCGTGGTGGGCCGCATGTCCGTGCTTATATGGCTCTGGTGCGCCGCTCGGTGCAGCGGAGTGCCGAGGTGCTTACCTTTTCGGCGGCCAGCCGGGCCGAATTGATCAGCTACCTGCACCTGCCTGCCAGGCGGATCACCCCGGTGCTGCTGGCCGCCGGTGCGCAATACTGTCTGGGGGATCAGGCGGCAGCGCGGGCCGAGGTGGCCCGGCGTTACGATATCAGTGAGCCCTTCATCTACTATGTCGGCGGGCTCGATGCGCGTAAAAATCTGGCGACTCTGGTGCGCGCCTTTGCCCTCCTGCATCCCCACGACCGTCGGGTCAGGCTGGTGATCGCCGGACGGGCACTCGGTCGTGACCGCCGGCTCTTTCCCGATCTTGATGCTCTGATCAGTGAGTTGGATCTGATCGGCGCGGTGCGACGGATTGATGTGCCGCATGAGGATGGTCCGTTACTGTACCGCGCCTGTACGATCTTCGCCTTCCCCTCGCGCTACGAAGGCTTCGGGCTGCCTCCTCTTGAAGCTATGGCCTGTGGCACACCTGTCGTCGTTAGCGATACCAGCAGCCTGCCCGAGGTCGTCGGCCCGGCCGCCTTGCGCGTCCCCCCTGATGACATCGTTGGTTGGGCCGCCGCCCTGCGGCGTCTGCTGGGCGACCCAGCCCTGCGTACCGAGTTGACAAACCAGGGGTATGCCCACGCTGCCCGTTTCAGCTACCGGCGGGTCGCTGAGGAGACTCTTGCTGTGCTCACGCGCGCAGCGGGCTGAGCCAGTCGAAGCCCGTAAGTATCCCACGCTCAGCCTGGGCGTACGCGCCTACCGGGCCTGGCCCCGGTGTGCACCCCGTCGTCGATCACTGCTACCCCGTTGACCCAGACATGCTGGATGCCCTCGGCAAGCTGATGCGGTTGCTCAAAGGTCGCCCGGTCGATCACGCGCTCCGGGTCGAAGATGACCAGGTCGCCGTAGTAGCCGGTCTGCACCAGGCCACGTTCGGCAAGGCGCAAGCGTTGAGCTACGGCCGAGGTCATTTTGCGAATAGCTTCCTCAAGCGGGATGACGCCCTGTTCGCGCACATAGCGTCCAAGCACACGTGGGAAGGTGCCGTAGGCGCGTGGGTGGAGTGGCCCGATCAGGGTGGCGTCCTGCGGATCGAAACCACCCGCATCGGAGGCGAGCGTGATCCACGGCTGGCGTAGCTGGAGGGGCAGGTTCTCCTCGCTCATATCGAAGAAGATCGTATTGATCGGTTGCCCCTCAACCGTCAGCAGATCGAGCATCGTATCGACCCAGTCCTGCTTGCGTGCCGCGGCGATGGCCGAGAGGCGTTGCCCGCTGTAGCCCTGGTGGGCCGGGTGTACCAGGCCCACCGGCATGATCGCCTCAGGCCCGATCGCTGTCGCAAAGGCATCCCAGTCGCCACCGGGGGTCAGCACCTCCTGGCGGATGCGTGTACGCATTTCGGGATCACGCAGGTTGGTATAGAGCTGGCCGTCGGCCTCGGCCCAGGGCGGCAGGGCTGCGGTCAGGGTCGTGCCACAGGCGGCATAGGGGTACATGTCGGCGGTGATGTCGAGGCCGGCGGCTCGGGCTGCCGTGATCCGTGCCAGTACTGCTGGGAGCTTGAACCAGTTGGCTGGCCCACTGGCCTTGAGGTGGTAGATCTCGACCGGCACCCCGGCCTGCTCACCGATCGCAATCGCCTCGTCGAGCGCTTCGAGTAAATGATCGCCCTCGGAGCGGATATGGGTGATATAGAGGCCCTGGTAGGCGGCGATCACCCTGGCCATCGCCACAATCTCCGCACTGCTCCAGTAGGCGTCGGGTGGGTAGATCAGGGCGCAGGCCAGACCAAAGGCTCCGTCCTCCATCGCCTCGGCCATGATCCGCTGCATCAGGGCCAGTTCATCGGGGGTGGCGGCGCGCATGGCCATACCGCAGCCATACTGGCGCAGGGTGCCCCCGCCGAGAAAGGAGCCGATGTTGGGTGAGACACCATGGGCCAGCATGGCCTCCAGCCAGTCGCCGAAACGCCGCCAGCCCTGGGCGCGCAGACGCCAGGCGGGCAGATCGAGTGGCACGATGGTGCCACTCAGCGGGTCAGGGTTCAGCCCGCCCGCCGGTGCCGGGGTCCAACTCTCGCCCATAATCTCGGTGGTAACGCCCTGGCTGAGCTTGGAGACACAGCGCCCATCCAGCATCAGCGGCAGGATCGAATGGCTCTGGATGTCGATAAAGCCGGGACAGACCACCATGTCGGTTGCGTCGATCACCCTGGCCGCGCGGGTGACGGCAAGCCGCCCCGGTGGCTCAACAGCGGCGATCCGGTCGCCCGCCAGAGCCACATCGGCGTAGCGCCAGGGGTTGCCGGTGCCGTCGATCAGCCGCCCGCCGCGAATAAGCGTTGTGAAGTTCATGAAACCTCGTCATGCACCATTCAGGACAATCTGCTGCTCGGTGATCGCCTCAAGGTACTGCTCGTCGACCAGGGCACCACTGCCGGCCACTTGTGGCACTGCCAGCGTGCTGTCGGGGCCTAGTTCAAAGGGATTATCGACGACATCGCGGGCGAAGTAGCGCTTGCTGGCGCTGATGTCGCCGGGCAGGCTGAAGTTTGGCAGGCTGGCCAGGGCCACGTTGATCGCTCGCCCGATCCCACTCTCGAGCATGCCTCCGCACCAGACTGGAATGCCAGCCTCCATCGCCATATCGTGGATCTGGCGGGCCGGGGTCAGCCCACCTACGCGGCTCGGCTTGATATTGATCACCCGGCAGGCCTTGAGTTTGATTGCCCAGCGCGCATGGTCGGGCGAGATGATGCTCTCATCGAGGCAGATCGGTGTGTTGAGCTGGCGCTGCAGATCGGCATGATCAACAATATCGTCATGGGCCAGGGGCTGCTCAATCAGCAGCAGGTTAAAGGCATCGAGTTTGGCTAAGTGGGCTGCGTCGGCCGGGCTGTAGATGCTGTTGGCATCAACCTGGAGCGCCAGGTCGGGCCAGGTACGGCGTACTGCTGCCGTCGGTTCGAGATCCCAGCCCGGCTTGATCTTCAGCTTGACGCGCCGGTAGCCAGCTTCGAGATAGCCGCCTACAACCTGCAGCAGTGTGTCAATGTCGGGCTGTACCCCGACGCTCACCCCCACCGGCACTGCCGTGCGTGTACCACCAAGCATGTGGGTCAGCGGCTTGCCTTCCAGGTGTGCAAAGAGATCCCAGACGGCGAACTCAAGCCCGGCGCGGGCCATGCGGTTGCCGCGTACCGGCGTGAAGATCCGCGCCACATCCTCGGGCTGCTGCAGATCGGTGCGCAGCAACAGCGGGGCCAGGATGTCGGTCAGGATGGGCCAGGCCGTGGTATAGGTCTCCTCGTTATACCAGGGCCCTTCGCTGACGGGGGCCTCACCCCAGCCGCTAGCCCCCTCGGCTCGTACGCGCACGATGATCGAGTGGTTGGCACTGTCGATCCAGCCGCTGGTCTGGAAGGGTGCCAGGTAGGGCAGGCGAATGCGGCGGAGTTCGATCTGTTCAATCTGCATCAGGGTACACTCCTTATTTACTTAAGATGTGGGTCGAGGGCGTCACGCAGTCCATCGCCCAGCAGGTTGAAACCAAGTACCGTCAATAAAATGGCCAGTCCAGGAAAGAGCGTAATCCAGGGGGCCGAGGCCAGGTAAGCGCGCCCCGAGGCCATAATCGAGCCCCAGCTTGGGATGGGTGGCTGCGCACCCAGACCAAGGAAGCTCAGGGTGGCCTCGATCAGGATGGCCTCGCCCATCATCAGGGTCGCCATCACGATCACTGGTGAGAGCAGGTTGGGCACAATGTGACGCACCAGGATGCGTGCATCACTGAGGCCCAGCACCCGTGCCGCATTGACAAACTCCCACGAGCGCAACGAGAGCACCTGGGCGCGTACCACGCGGGCGAAACCACCCCAGTAGACCAGGCCGACGGCGATCATAACGTTGGGCAGCCCCGGCCCGAGTACGGCGACCAGAAAGATCGCCATCAGCACCGTAGGAAAGGCCCAGCTAATATCGATCAGCGCCTGCACCAGAAGATCGAGGATATGACCATAGTAGCCAGCCAGGGCCCCTACCGTCACGCCCAGAGTGGTTGCCACCAGCATGGCAATCAGGCCGACCTGCAGCGAGATGCGGGTACCGTAGACGATCCGGCTGAAGATGTCGCGCCCGAACTCGTCAGTGCCGAGCACAAATCCCGCTGTCCCCGGCGGCAGAAAGCTCTTGCGCAGATCCTGATCGTCGATGCCCTGGGGGGCAATCTGCTCGGCAAAGATGGCCAGACAGAGCAGCAAGCCGATCAGCACCAGGCCGATCCACGCGCTCGGACTCCGGCGCAGCCGCGCCCAGACCCGTGAGCGCGGCTTGATCACCGGAACCACTGGCGTTTCGGTCATGCCTTCCGACGGCGCACGAGGCTGAGCGGATTGCATCAAGCGTGCTTCTTACTACTGCTGGCGGATGCGCGGGTCGATCAACATATAACAGACATCAGCAACCAGGTTGCTTACCACAATCGCCAGCGTCAGCACGAACATGCCGCCCTGCAAGACCGGGAAATCACGCGAGGTGATTGCCCGGATCATCATATCGCCGATCCCAGGGCGGGCGAAGACGGTCTCGATCACCACCGAGCCACCGACCACATAGCCCAGGTCAAGCCCCATGAGCGCGATGATCGGCAGCAGGGCGTTGCGCAGGGCGTGGCGTCGCACGATCAGCCCTGGGGCCAGCCCTTTGGCCGCCGCAGTACGCATATAGTCGAGCCCAATCACTTCGAGCATGCTTGAGCGGGTGATCCGTGCGACCTGCCCGACCCGTGGCAAGGCCAGAGCCAGTGTCGGCAAAATGAGGTATTGCAGCCCGCCCGATCCGGTTGCTGGCAGGAGCCGCAGCTGTACTGAGAAGAGGTAGACCAGCATCAGGCCCAGCCAGAACGAGGGCATCGCCACACCGATCAGCGCTACGCTCATCGAGAGCCAGTCCAGGACCGAGTTCCGCCGCAGGGCGGCCAGGATCCCGAGCGGGAGGGCAATGGTGTAGGTGAGCGCAAAGGCCGCCAGGCCCAGTTCAAGCGTGACTGGCAGCCGCTGACGGATCAGATCGATCACCGGGCGGCGGTTGAGGATCGAGACTCCCAGGTCGCCCTGCAGGACGCCACCCATATAGGTGATGAACTGCACCGGCAGGGGCCGATCCAGGCCGAGGCGCTCGCGAATGCGTGCGCGAGTCGCCTCGTCAACCAGAGGCCCGGCAATCACATCGACCGGATCGCCCGGCGTAAGATGCAGGGCGGTGAAGACGAGCAGGGCGGTGGCCAGCAACACCGGGATGATAAAGAGCATGCGGCGGATCAGGTAGGCCAGCATCAAACCGCTCCTCTGGCCCACGTAGGGCATCGTTGTGCGCCCGGCGTTGTCCCCAGGATCACTCGCTCAGATCGACCATTGTCCAGAGTTCCGTCGAGGAGGTGCCACGGAGCGGGATGGGCATGAAGTTCTGCACGTTCGAGCGCCCGACGTAGACGCTGGCGCTCTGGCGGATGGGTGCCCAGGGGTAGAGCGTCTCAATCAGGTATTTGTGGAGCGCGGTATACTTGACGTCGCGCTCTTCCCAGGTTGCGGTCTGGTAGTTCGCATCGTCAAGCATAGCATCGAGCTGTTCGTCTGCCAGCCCCAGGTAGTTCGGATAGCTCAGGTTCTTGCTGTGCAGGAACCATTCAAGAATATCGTTGTTGTCCCACTCATACTGGCGCAGGATGAGTTGGACACCACCCTCTTTGAGCTTGGCCGTGTAGCTCGGGTTATCAAGCTGTTGGATGTTCGCCTTGATGCCAACCTCAGCCAGCATATTCTGGGTCACTTCAGCCATACGTCGGAACTCATCCTCCTGGTAGGTCAGGTAGCTCACCTCGAAGGGCGTCCCGGCGGGCACCCCTTCAACCGTCTCGGCTACCAGGATGCCATCAGGCCCGGCCTTCCAGCCCACCTCGGCCAGCAGCGCCCTGGCCCGCTCCAGGTCGTAGCCAGGGGCAATTTCGGCGATCCCGCCGTTGGCACCCAGCTCCTGAGCCAGGTAGATCGTCGTCGGGGCGCCGATCTGCTGGTAAATCGTGTCGAAGATGAGCGAGCGGTCAAGCGCAAAACCAATCGCCTGGCGCGTGCGCAGGTCGGCCAGTAACGGATCCTGCACATGCATACCGATGAACTGGATGGTCGAACCCGGCGAAGTCAGCACAAAATAGTCGGGGTTGTTCTGGAACTGGGCTAGTTCACGGGCAGGGGGCGGGCTGAGCATCAGCTGGACATTGCCCGTCTGGAATTCGACCACTCGCGTAGCATCTTCCGGCAGAAAGCGGAAGACAACCCCATCCACGTTGGCTGGCCCACTATGGCCCGTCCACTCAGGGGCCCAGTTATAGGCAGGATTCTTGGCCAGCACGATCCGCTCGTTTGGTACCCACTCTTTGAGCATAAAGGGGCCTGTGCCAACGGCATATTTGGTGCCGTACTCAGCACCATACTGCTCATAGGCCGCTTTGCTCATAATCCCGCTGAAGCTGGTCGAGAGGTTGTAGAGCAGGTTGGGGAAGGGTGCGCTGAAGGTCATCGCAATGGTCTGGGGATCGACCACCGTGGCTTCGGTCATTGTCTCGAACATATAGGCGTTGACGCCGGTCTTCATCTGTTCGAGCCACCATTTCACGACCTCGGCGTCGAAGGGTGTGCCGTCATGGAAAGTGACGCCTTCGCGCAGTTTGAAGGTCCAGGTCAGTCCATCCTCTGAGGTCTCCCAACTCGTGGCCAGCCCGGGTTGGTAGGCGTAGCTCTGATCAACCGAGACCAGGGTCTCGTAGATCATATTGTGGGCTTCCATCGTGGTGCTGGTCTGGAAGACATCGAGAGTCTCGCCATACTGGCTGGCGATGGCGACGGTGAGAATCTTCTGGCCGGCGGGGCTGGCCGCAGTGTCAGGGGTGGTCGCCGGTTCGGCGGTCGGTGCGGTTGTCTCGGCGGCAGTTGTTGCGGCGGGCGTCGTCGGTGCAGCGGTGGGTGTGCTGCCACAGGCGCTCAGCAATGCGACAAGCACCCATGCGTTAAGCAGTCCGAAGGCGAACTTGAACCTGGTGCGTGACATAACGATCTCCCTGACTGTGCGGAACCCGCCGCAAGCCGCCGCCCTTGAGGGCGTGCGGTGAGGCGGGTTTCTCGCTGGCTTCAGCCCTTGCATCTGGCGTCCTCATGCGGTATTATCCTATGGTATCGCACATGTGTTCCGGGTGTGTCCATGATCCGTACCCACATCTTGCCGTGCCGCTTGCCCCGTGCAGACGCCGAATCCCTCAACCGTGAGAGCGGTCAGATCTATACCGACGTGCTGGTCTGGCACTACCGCATCTATCGGCGCACCGGGCGGTGGCTCTCGCCAACAGCCGATGAACGGCTGAACGACTCCTTTGGGCCGAGTACCCTGCACGCCCACAGCCGCGATGCCGCTCAACAGGGCTTTGCTCAGGCGTGCAAAACCGCGAAGGCGAATCGCAAGCAGGGTCGTGCGGTGCGCTACCCGCACCGCCGCAAACGCTATCGCACGACCGTGTGGAAAGCCACGGGGATCACCCGGGAAGGTGACCGCCTGCGGCTGGCGCGGGCACGAGGACTGGAACCCATCTGGGTGGCTCTCCCGCCTGAACTGGCCGCCCTTGCACCCACCGTGTTTGTCGAGATGCGCCTGGTCTACGAGCCGATGAGCCGCCAGCACCAGTGGCATCTGGTGGTGGACGACGAGCAAGCGGCCCCGGAGCCGCCGGGACCGGCGACTCTGGCGGCCGATTTGGGCGAGATCCACCCGGCAGCGGTGGCGAACGAGCAGGGCCAGGTCGTCATCTTCACCGCCCGTGAACTGCGGGCGATCAACCAGTACCGCCACAAACGGCTTGCCAGCCTCCAGGCGGTGCTGGCCCGCAAACAGCAGGGGTCGCGCCGCTGGAAGCGCCTGGCCCGCCGCAAGACCTTTCTCCGCGCTCGGAACAAGCGCCAGCGGCGCGATATGGAGCACAAAGTCACGCGGGCCATCGCCAATCACGCGAAGGCCGAGGGGGCGAAGCGCCTGGTGGTGGGTGATGTACGGAACATCGGTACCGGCAAGCGCCTCAACACCCACGCGCAGCAGAAGGTGAGCGGCTGGTCGCACGGGAAACAGGTGGACTACCTCAGCTACAAACTCGCCGCCGTTGGGATTGCCCTGGAACGCCAGAGCGAAGCGTATAGCTCGCAGACCTGTCCCGGTTGTGGGACCCAGAACAAACCCAAGGGACGCACGTATGGCTGCGCCCACTGTGGGTTTGTCGGCCACCGCGATGCCGTGGGGGCCATCAATCAGGTGAGTAAGGCCGTGCATGGCTCGTATGGGCATGTGCCGCTGCGCTCCGTCATGTATCGGCGGCCTTTCCGCCGCCGTAGTTCCCGCGATACCGGGCATGTAGCTCGTGGGCAACCGCGAGAAGCCGCGCCGCTGTAGCGGCTGCGGAGTATCACAAGTGGGCGACAGCGACAGGCGACCCGGTCGGGGGGTAAATCAAAGCTGGTGCTATGTGGAAGCTGGCTGGCAGCCACCATAGTACCACACCCTACGGTGTTGCCTGCGTGCTATCCAGATCAGCTCCCTCAGGCCAGGGCTCAAGGTTGCCGGCCCGGTCGCGGCTACGTACACGAAAGGCGAAGTGGCGCCCTTCGTGAGGGCCAAACCAGGCTTCCGTCTCGCTCACGCCACGCTTCCAGTCGGTCCAGCCGCCCTTGGGGAGCTGGCGCACCTGCAGATCATAGCTGGCGATGCCGCTCAGGTCATCCTCACCAATCCAACTGATCTGATAGCCGCGCGCACGCACTTGCACTGCAGTCACGGCTGAGGTGGGCGGCGCCGTATCGCTGCGTGGGGCCCAGGCGAGCACATCAAAACGCACGGCCTGTCCGTTGTCGGCGGTCAGGTCGCTTAGTTCGACGCGGGGCTGCGTGCCGCTCGCACCGAAGGCGTAGGCTCCCAACGAGACCCAGGTGCCAGCTCTGGCCTGCTGATCGATGCTTACGGTGGTGTTTGCGGTGTCGTGGTAGACCTGATAGCGTGCCGAGCCGGTGGCGCGCCCGGTACATTCGGGGATGTAGGCTAGCACTTCGTAAAAGCCAGCTGCGGGTAGCTGCGGGGCCCAACTGGCCGAAGCACTTGCCTGGGCCGGGTTGCTGGTTGAGGCCGTCCAGCGATGGCTGCCGTTCAGGCCACATGCGGCCTCGTTCCAGGCTTCGCCCTGGGGTGTATAGCCCACGGTTCCATCATCAACCACCAGTGCTCCCGCTTCGACTTCGACGGGTAGGGCTGGTGGTGGCTGCGGGGTCGGCGTCGCTGCGCGTGACGGGGCTGGTACCCGCGGTGGGGCGGGCGTGGGCACGCGCGGCGGGTTGACTGTGACGGCGGCACCCGGGCCGGGATCGGCCCCCAGCCAGAGGAAGCTCACCTCAACCCAGTCGTCGCGGTTCATCTGCAGGTCGTCGAGGAAAGTGCCGTCAGCGATGTCAATCCCATTCGGGCTGCGGATGCGCCGACCGCGCTCGTCCAGGCCACCGTTATAGTCGTGCAGGTAGGCTGCCTCAGCCATAGGCTGACCGACCGGCAGATCGCTGTAGCGCCGCTCGCTGCTCCAGTAGTCGTCTTTGGTATTCCAGGGGCCGACATCCCAGACCGGCACGACGACGCTGCGCCCTTTGTAGGTCACCCGTACGCGGAACTTGTCACTGCCAGCAGGCGCCAGCACACTCCAGGAAGGTAGGGCCACAAAACGATCTTGCGGCTGGATGATATGGCCATTGGCCGTCATCTGGCCGACCAGACCCTCCCGGGTCGCATAGATGCGGTAGGTTGGTGCGAGGGCCTGTTGCGGCCATTGGGCCGCATCAGCCGGGGTAAACTCGCCCAGACCAAGCGTGGCCAGCAGCAGCAAGAGCAGTAATTTGGCGCTGTAGTGGTCTGCACCCATCATCACTACTCTTCGACACTGAGGTTTTCAAGCGATGGGATGGCGGCAATCCAGGTTGGGCCAGGGTTCAGGCGGATCTCACTGCCGTTGGCGGCATAGAGGCGCAATTGAGCGAAGCCTGCCCCCTTGCGCCATGTGGCGCTGATCATCTTACCGTCGATAAAAAGGCGCGCCGGGCCTTCGCCAAGCACGTCCTGCTCGATGCGGCCCTTTGGATCGCCCCGAATTGGCCGTTCCGGCACCTCCAGGATGATCACATTCTTGAAGCGCAGCTGCTCGCCGGTTGCGCCATCAATATGCGGGCGCTGCTGGCGAAAGTAGAGATAGCTGTTGCTGATGCGGTCGTAGCTCCAGCCGACAAACGCCTCGGGATAGATGAAGAAATAGGACAAGGTTTGCGCAGCAGGGCGCTGGCCGATCGGCGGTTCCGTCTTATAGAGAAAGCCAATCTCGCTCAGTTTGGGTTTTTCGCCACCCATTGCCGCAACGAAGGCGGCCAGATCGGCGCTGGAGGTATAGAGGTTGTGCGGCGAACTGCGATCAGTTGCCCGGCGGAAGTAGGTTGATGCATTGCGATGCAGCGCATCCATATTAATAATCTCAGCAGCGGTCTGGGCCATCGTCAGCGCTTCGGGGGAGCCACCGGCATGCACATAGAGTCCGCGTAGACCCTTGGCATACTCAACAAAGTACGAGCGGGCACTGCGCACCGGCCCGATCGTACGTAATTCGGCACTGATGCCGGGCGCAAAGACGGCCATATAACGGGTGATGCCAAACTCGGCCAGAGCCTCAAAGACGATCACCGCCTGGTTCATGCCCGTCTGCGGATAGGCTTTGGGGTGATTATCGAGCATTACCACATAGGGACGGCTACGCAGACTCCCTCGTGGCAGGCTGAGGGTTGTCCTTGCCTGGGGCGGGCCGGGTGTACGGGCGGCGGTCGGCGGGGCCCACGCCAGGACGGTACAAACGAGCAGCAGCAACAACAGGCCGCTGCGTAGCGATGTGCTGGTCATGTCAAGGATGCCTTTGTCACAAGCAGATCCAGGATCACTGGCTGGATCGAGGGTTGAAGCTTCAGCGTAGGTTTCATCATAGCATACATCGTTGTCAGGGCTGGTTGATCTTGCTGTTAGCATCCGTTCACCCCTCTGTCACCTTCTTGTCACCTACGATCTACCCTCGTGCGACCTTGTGGGTATAGCGTTAGGGGCAGAGCACCACGTTGCTATCTGCGTCCAGAAAGGGGGGATATCTATTCCTGGGGTGGCATCGGGCCATGATTTCGCCTTGATTTAGTAGTGAGGGAGTAAGACAATGCTTCGCAAGCACCAGCATTTCTATCTGCGTGGGTTGCCGATCCTCCTGGCCGGAGGACTGGCATGTCTCTTTGGGCTCTGGTCCTGGACAAGTCTGGCTGCTGCTGGCCTCACGGCCACGCCGACCAACCCGCGCCAGAACGAGACGGTCACTCTGGTTGGGACAGGCTTTGCACCCGGCGAGATTGTCTCAGTCTGGATTACCTATCCTGATTTCAGCGTGTTTGGCGTGGCTGAGCTAACCACCAATGATGATGGCAGCTTTGACTATCCCTACCTGCCCGATTTTCTTGGTGCGACCTTCACCCCGACCGGCAGGTATACCTACACTGCCTTTGGCCAGAGCAGCGGGCGTGAGGTCTATGCCTCGATCGATGTAAGCATCGGTGCCGCCCCTGGGCCTTCGCCAACGGTCAGCCTGGCCGTTGAGCCGGGCCGTGATAGCCAGGGCAGTTACTTCATCTTTCGGGGTAGCGGTTATGGCTCCGAGGAAGAAGTGGCGATCTGGTTGCGCTATCCCGACAATACGGTTGAGGATCTTGGCCGTAAGCAGACCGGGCCCGGCGGCAGCTTCGAGTATCTGCTCTATGCTGGCGGGGCACCTGTTGGCCACTATGCCCTGACCGCCTATGGGCTTACCTCCGCCTCCAACGGCATCGCCGAATTCGACCTGCGGGCAGACGATCTGGTCATCGCTTCCGGCGCGGCTCTGCTGCAGGTTGGTCCGACCCCCGATCAGCAGCGTAGCTATGCCAGCTTTGCTGGCTCAGGCTTTGCACCCGGCGAGATCGTGACCATCTGGGCCACCCTGCCCGACGGCTCGACCTACTGGGTTGGTGATGTGCTGATCGACGATAACGGCGGCTTCGCGGCGATGCTCTACCTAAGTGAGCAGGAGCCGGTTGGCCAGCGCAGCTTTACCGCCTATGGTAATAGCAGTGGCCTGCGTGCCGTGACTAGCTATACCCTGACGCCCGGCAACGGGCTCTGGAACAACCCTATGCCTATCCTTGAGCCGGATGCGGTCTGCGAAGGTCTGGGTTGCTCATAGGGGCTCAGAGGTTCCCCAACCGTAGGGACGCCCTACCGGGGCGTCCCTTGAGCTAGTATTCCGTCCGAGCTATGCTGATGGCTGATGGGTTTACGATGTTGGGGCGCAGCAGCGGCTAGCGCTGCTGCGCCCTTACCAGGCGTACCGCTCCCGTCATGTTTGCTCGGATGCCCCACTAGTATTCCGTTCCAGAAGTTCACTGGGGGTTCCTGGGAGCGCGGGCGTCCCGCCCGCTCAGGCCGGATGCGGGCGAGACGCCCGCGCTCCCGGGCCACAACTGCCTGCGGACTTTCGGCAGGCTGTACTAGTCTTGACGGTAAGGAATCTCGGGCAACGCTCGTAGCTTTGGAGACGTTAGACGGTGAACGTTTTCACTGAACGGACCGAAGCGCAAACTGAACCAACGTGGGCTGACATCAACTGGTCCGCCGCGGAGCAGAAGGTACGGCGTCTGCAAGAGCGGATTTACCGCGCCACCGAGCGCCAGGAATGGAAGAAGGTCAAACATCTTCAAAAGCTTCTGGTGCGCGCCACGTCGAACAAGCTCCTGGCTATCCGCCGCGTCACTCAAGAGAACAGGGGCAAACGCACCGCAGGCGTTGACGGCGTGCTATGCGACACGCCCGAAGCGCGCCTGCAACTGCTGAGAGACGGCCTGAACCTCAACGGCTACCGCCCCAAGCCAGCCCGGCGGGTGTACATCCCAAAGAGCGCTGGCAAACAGCGACCGTTGGGGATACCAACCGTGAAAGACCGCGTGATGCAGGCCATGGTCAAAGCGGCGCTCGAACCCGAATGGGAAGCCCGCTTCGAAACCAACTCGTATGGCTTTCGCCCTGGCCGCAGCACGATGGACGCGATCACCGCCATCCACACTACCCTCAACCAGCAGGGGGCGAGCAGGTGGATACTCGATGCAGACATCAAAGGCTGCTTCGACAACATCGAGCATACCGCCCTACTGAAGCGCGTCCCGGTCTTTGCCGTCGTCATCCGCCGCTGGCTGAAAGCCGGGGTGGTCGAACTCGGCCACTACAGCGACACCGAGGCGGGAACGCCACAAGGCGGGGTCATCTCGCCGCTGCTGGCGAATATCGCCCTCGACGGGATGGAACGACTGTTTGGCGCGGAAACGCCAGAAGGAAAGCTCGTCCCGCCAGCCAAACGGAAACACCCCAACACCGGCATCAGCCTGACACGCTATGCCGACGATTTCGTGGTGACGGCGCCCACACGAGAGGTACTGGAAACGTATGTCCAGCCCCGCATTATCGCTTTCCTGGCAGAACGAGGGCTGAGGCTGAGCGAAGCCAAAACCCGCGTGGTTCACATCACGGAGGGCTTCAACTTCCTTGGTTTTCGGATCAGGCGGTTCAAGCGCACCCTGCTGAGCACTCCCCAAAAGGAGAAAGTCCACAAGCACCTCCGCGCCATCAAAGCCTACCTGGACACGCATCAGCAGGTACCCGCCGGGCAAATCGTCCACGACCTAAACCCGGTCATCCGGGGCTGGACGAGCTATTACCGGCATTGCGCGGCCAAAGAAACGTTCAACAAGGTTCGCCACCGCCAGTGGCAGATGCTCTGGCGATGGGCCAAGCGGCGACATCCAAACAAGGGGAGCCGCTGGGTCAAAGGCCGGTACTTCCACAATGATGGAAACTGGACGTTTGCGGACGGGAACGCTGAATTGGTCAAACCAACGTCGGTGCCGATTACACGCTACACCAAGGTCAGCGGGCGGAATAGCCCCTATGACCCGAGGCTCCGCAGCTATTGGCAGGAGCGAACGAAGCGGCAGATCGCCCGACAGACGTACTCACAGGTGCGAAGGGAGCTGCTGCATCGGTATGGCTACCGCTGTGGAATGTGCTGGGTGCCATTCGGAACCGATGACCCTATTGACGAGGACCACATTGTTCCCCGCCAGGCCGGAGGGCCAGACGAACCGGAAAACACACGGCCGGTCCATAGATGGTGCCACCATCAGCACCACCAGCGACGAGGCTACAAAGTGCTCAAGGCTTGAGCCGGATGACGTGAGAGCGTCACGTCCGGTTCTGAGGGGGCTGGGGCGCAGCGATGCGCCCCGGCTACCCGGTGGTGGTGAAGCGCGTTTCAGCGCAGTGCAGTGCGACAAATGGCGCATAGTGTGGTACAATGCGAACATATGAGCACGCACATAAAAGCGTACCGCTACCGCATCCTACCGACGCCTGATCAGGAAGAGGTGTTCATGCAGTGGGCGGGGGCCAGGCGCTTCGTGTACAACTGGGCGCTGGACCGCCGGATTGCTCACTACCAAGAGACTGGCAAAAGCCTGAGGAGAACCAAGCTCTGCGCGGAGCTGACGGTGTTGAAGCGCCAGCCGGAGACGGCGTGGCTGCGGGACATGCATGCGCAATCCTTGCAGCAGGCGATCCATGATCTCGACAAGGCGTTTCAGAACTTCTTTGGCAAACGCGCAAAGTTCCCCCGCTTCCGCTCGAAGAAGCGCGACCGGCCCACCTTCCGGCTGCCCGCTGAGGTGCGGGTCGCGGAGGGGAAGCTGTATGTGCCAAAGATCGGGCTGGTGCGACTGGTGCTTCACCGCCCGGTGGCGGGCGTGGTCAAGAGCGCCACGTTCAAGCAAGACGCGACCGGCGCGTGGTATGTCACCCTCGTGGCTCACTTCGAGCTGCCCGACAAGACCCTGCCCCCGCCCCGGCCCGAGCGCACGGTGGGGGTCGATCTTGGCCTCAAGGATCTGGCCGTCCTCAGCGACGGCACGCGCGTGCCCGCACCAAAGCACTACCGCCGGGCCGAGCGCACCCTGCGCCGCCTCCAGCGCCGCCTTTCGCGCTGCACGAAGGGGAGCAAAGGCCGTGAGCGAGCCCGGCAGGCGCTCGCCCGCCAGCACCAGAAGGTCGCGAACCAGCGCAAGGACTTCCTGCACCGGCTCTCCTGTAACCTTGTTCGTCGGTTCGATGCCGTTGTGATCGAAGATCTGGCCGTTTCGGGGTTAGCGAAAACCAAGCTCTCGAAATCGGTCTATGACGCCGGGTGGAGCGACCTGCGCTTCCAGCTCACGTATAAGGCCCGCTGGGCGGGCAAGCAGCTCGTGTTCGTTGGACGCTTCTTCCCCTCCACACGCCTCTGTCCAGTCTGCGGCACGGTCAATCCTGACCTCACCCTCTCCGACCGCGTGTGGACATGCGACTGTGGTGCCACGCACGACCGCGACCTGAACGCGGCCTGCACTATCCGTGACCAGGGCCTCCGCCTCCTCGCCGTGGGTGCCACGGAGAGGTTAAACGCTCCCCGAGAGCCGGTAAGACCTGCCACGCGCGGGCGCAGCTCGATGACGGGGGAAGCCCCGCCCCTTGGGGCGGGGTAGTTCACTCCACAAAGGGCCGGATTGCCTCTGCAAGGGCCAGTGCTCCGGCCCCGTAGAGCATCGTCTGGTGATTGCCGGGAATGTGGACATACTGTGCGCCGGGCAGCAGAGCCAGGGTCTCTTCGGCCTGCTCCTTGCTGACGATAGGCGGTGCGCCGGGAGGGCCGTAGGGGCCGCTGGCATGTAGCATCAGCACGGGGCAGCGCACATGGGCCAGATGGTCGCGCCAGGGTTCGGCGATCACCCCGTCGGCAACGGCGGCGATCTGGGCCGGGCGAGCCCGTGGTCGTACTCCGCCACCTGGCTCAGGGGCCACATCAGCGCGGTAGTAGCTCTCGACTGCCGTGTCCCATGGCCAGCCTTGGTAGTAGGGCGCTGCCTTGATCAGTTCAAGGTAGGCCTCAAACGAAGGATAAGCCTGTTCGAGGCGAGCCAGGGCCGGGCGGATCAACTCGCGGGTACGCTCACTGGCGGCGCTGATCGCCGCATCGATCACCACGACCCGCTTGACTTGCTTGGGGAATAGGGCGGCACAGTAGAGCGAGAGCAACCCGCCAAATGAGTGGCCGCCCAGGGCGACCCGCTCAAGGCCAAGGGCGTCAAGCATGCCCAGCAGGTCGGCGGCGTGATCGGCCATCGTGTAGCCGCTGGCCGGGCCGTCGCTCAGGCCACGCCCGCGCATGTCGGGGGCCAGCATCCGCAGCTGCGGGGCCAGTTGCCCGGCAAGCACATCGAAGCAGCGGCAGTTGGCCGTCAGGCCGTGGATCAGCACCAGGGCCGGCGGCCCACCGGCGTGCTCTTCGTAGTGCAGGGTAATACCGTTGGTCGCCACGTAGTGACTCATCGTTTTGCCTCCTCAGGGGTGGGGGACGGACGGGATTCTATTGTAGCGTAGCCCACTGCAAGCTAGCGAGCCAAGATCAGGTATACTCAGCCTGACGATCCGACGTGAGCATGAAGGAAGCGAGCGATGCCTGAGGCGATGATCGGTGTGATCGGCGGCAGTGGGCTTTATGCGATGGCTGGCTTGAGCGAAGTTGACGAGGTGCGGCTGACAACGCCCTACGGCGATCCGAGTGACGCCTTTGTTATCGGTAGCCTCAGCGGACGGCGGGTTGCTTTTCTGCCACGCCATGGTCGCGGCCACCGCCTGAATCCCTCAGAGGTGCCGGCACGAGCGAACGTGCATGCTTTTAAGCAGCTTGGTGTACAGTATTTGATCTCGGTCAGCGCAGTAGGCTCGCTGCGTGAAGATTACGCGCCGGGCCATGTGGTCGTTCCTGACCAGATCTTCGACCGTACCCGTGGTCTGCGTCCCACAACGTTCTTCGAGGGCGGGGTGGTAGCCCATGTGGGCTTCGAGCGCCCCTTCTGTCCCTTGCTTGCCGAACGCCTCTCTGCCGCTGCCGTGGCTGCAGGTGCCACGACGCACCAGGGTGGCACGCTAGTTGTGATGGAAGGACCGGCCTTCTCGACACGGGCCGAGAGCGAGGAGAATCGCCGGCGCGGCCATAGCCTGATCGGTATGACCGCTCTGCCGGAAGCCAAACTTGCCCGCGAGGCCGAGATCGCCTACGCCACGCTGGCCATGGTCACCGACTACGATGTCTGGCACCCCGACCACGATGCTGTGACGGTTGAGACGGTGGTTGCGGTGCTGCAGGCTAATGCCCTGCTGGCTCAGCGCATCGTCGCTGATGCCGTTGAGCGTATCGGCGACGGCTTCGTTAGCCCGGCCCACAGCGCCCTGGCGACCGCCATCATTACTGACCGCGCCCAGATTACGTCTGCCGCTAAGGCCCGTCTTCAGGTGATCGCCGGCAAGTATTTCTGAGTTCAATAATCGCCCGTATGCAAAACGAGATCCGCATCATTCCTGTGCGTGGCGTCGGTGAGGTAAGGCCGGGTGATGACCTGGCCGCCTTGCTGCTCACGGGCCTGGCCTCCACCGGCACCACGCTGGCCGCCGGTGATGTGCTCGTGGTGACCCAGAAGGTTGTCTCCAAGGCTGAAGGGCGGCTGGTCGATCCGACGACCGTCGAGCCTTCGGCCTTTGCCCACCAGCTTGCCGCCCAGGGTCGCAAAGACGCCCACTACCAGGAGGTGGTGCTGCGCGAAAGCCGCCGGATTGTCAAGATGGCCAGCGGCGTGCTGATCACCGAGACCCACCACGGGCTGATCTGCGCCAACAGCGGTGTCGACGAGTCGAACGTCGCCGGTGGGCGTCTCGTCTGCCTGCTGCCGCACGACTCTGACGCCAGCGCTGCCCGTCTGCGTACACAGATCCATACCCAGACCGGGGTGAAGCTGGCTGTGATTATCTCCGACACCTTCGGCCGGCCCTGGCGCGACGGCCAGGTCAATGTCGCTATCGGCTGCGCCGGGATCGCTCCGCTCAGCGACTATGCTGGTGTTGACGATCCCTACGGCTATACCATGCAGGCGACCCTGATCGCCGTGGCTGATGAACTGGCCAGCGCCGCCGAATTAGTGATGGGCAAGATCGACGCGGTGCCTGCGGCAATCATTCGCGGTTATGCCTATACGCCGAGTGAGGAGGCGACTGCCCGTCGCCTCCTGCGTGATCCGCGTTTTGATCTCTTCCGCTAAGGCGTAGCTACCGACACCATGTGCGCCTGGAGCGGCTGCGGCGTGGCTACAAAGGTCAACGCTCGTGGCCGAACCGTTCCGTGTAACACCCCACTCTCAGGCTGGGTCGAGCCGTGCAGGGCCTGCGTCTCTGCGCCACATGCGCTCAAGGTCAGTGCCACTAGCAGCGCCAGCAAGAATCGCGTGATCTTCATCGTGATCCCCCTGTCCTGTTTGATGCATCAGGCTTTTCCCACCTATATAATGCATCGTTGAGACAGGGAGTGTCACGTTCTTAAGATGGACATTTTTCCGACGATTGGCTGATATTGAGTGGATATGAGTAGTTACGACCGTGCCACCACTGCGCCGGGGGCCACGGCGGCGATGCGTGCATTGAGGCCCGGCAGTTCGGTGGCGATCAACTCCTCGAAGCGCTCGATCTGGGCCTTGATCCGGCCCGCCAGATCCTGGTAGACCGCCTCGGCGGCGGCGGTGGGTGGGTACTCGCCAATCTCGACCACTGGCGGTAGCGCACCGAGCTTGTTAAGCAGCCGTACGCCGTGATTGAGGTTGTCGGCCCAACCCGGGCGCAGGTCGGGCACCAGAAGGGTCTGCTCGATCTCTAGCACCTTGTCGCGCAGGGCTGTGGCCGCCTCGCCTATGGTGCTGCCCTCGGGCAGTGCTGCCGCTCGCCGTACCCAGCCATCAAGCTGGCTGCGCAGGTCACGCATACGATTGATCGTTCGGCAGGTCAGATCAAGCGTGTGGTGGATCCGGAGCGAGAGATCAGCCTGGACTGCCAACTCGGCCTCGCTGATGCTGATCGCCGGATCGGTGATCACGCGCAACTCCCGGCTACACTGCTGAGAACCAATGCTCAGGGTCACCTGATAGACGCCAGGGAGCACCCGTGGCCCGCTCAACTCGATCTCGCTCAGCGGGTCTTTGCCCTCGATCTTTGTGGCCGGGGCGTAGCGCAGATCCCAGATAAAGCGGTTCCAGCCCGCCCGGGCTGGCGGCTGCGGCCCACGCTCGTCGGGCGCAGGCGTGGTGATCGGGGCGCTATCAGGCGCGGGCGCGGGCTGGCGTGTAAAGCTGCGTACCTCCGCCCCATGTGCGTCACTGATGCGCAGCGTCAACGGCTCGCCAGGCAACTCGGCCAGGTAGTAGCCGATCACTGCGCCAGCAGGCGGATTAGTGCCTACGTCAAGATCTTTGCGCCGCAGTTCGCCATCGGCATCCTTACGCAGCACAAAGGCCCCATTCAGCCCGCTGATATAGTTTTTCCCAGGCTCACTGCCGGTCCAATCGACTCCAAAGAGTGGGCGTGCTGCCGGGCGTGCTGGGGCCAGGTAGGGTGCCTCAAGTGTCGCGGGCAACTCACGTAGCGGGGTCAGGTCATCCAGGATCCAGATTGAGCGCCCATGGGTGCCAGCAATCAGGTCGCTCCCCCGTACCAGCAACTCGTGAATGGGGCAGACCGGCAGATTCAGCTGGAAGGGTTGCCAGGTGGCACCATCGTCAAAGGAGAGGTAGAGCCCCGTCTCGGTGCCGGCGTAGAGCAACCCTGGCCGTACCGGGTCGCACCGAATAACGCGGGTGAAATCGTCCTCGCGGATGCCATTGTTGCTGCGTGTCCAGCTGGCTCCGTAATCGCTGGTCTTGTAGAGATAAGGCTGATAGTCGTCGAGTTTGTAACGGGTAGCTGCCATGTAGGCTGTCCCCGGCGTGAAGGGCGAAAGCTCGATACAGCTGATCATTGTCCATTCAGGTAACGTGGACGGGGTGATCGCCTGCCAGGTGGCACCACCATCGCGTGAGAGATGCAGCAGGCCGTCATCGGTGCCAGCCCAGAGTTCGCCGCGGGCGTGCGGTGACTCGACCAGGGCAAAGACGGTGGCATAGACTTCGGCCCCAATCGAGTCGAGGTTGACCGGCCCGCCGGTCTTCGCAAGCGTCGCGGGGTCAGCCCGGCTCAGGTCAGGACTGATCGCTTCCCAGGTCTGCCCTTCGTCATGAGAGCGAAAGACCTTGTTGCCGCCAATGTAGAGCGTATGCGGGTCGTGCGGCGAGATGATGATCGGGTAGGTCCAGGCAAAACGGTAACGGTGTTCGGCGGCGCCGTAGCCGCCCATATACTCAGGCCAGGTGGTGATCAGCCGCAGCTGCTTCGTCTTATGGTCGTAGCGCTGCAGGGCGTTTCCGCCGCCGGGCGACGAGCCGATCGCGCCCACATAGACAATGTCGGGGTTGTCGGGGCGCACGGCGATATAGCCACTCTCGCCCGTCCCGGCAATAAAGCAGTCCTGCCAACCGATACCATTCGTATGCGTGCGCGAAGGTACGGCGATGCTGCTGTTGTCCTGCTGCGTTCCGTAGACATAGTAGGGCTCGCGCCCATCAGTGGCGAGATGGTAAAATTGGGCAGTTGGTTGGTTGTAGATGCTTGACCATGTCGCGCCGCCGTTGAAGGAGACATTCGCCCCGCCATCGTTAGCCTGGATCATGCGCTGGTTGTCACGCGGGTCGATCCAGAGATCATGGTTGTCGCCATGAGGTGTGGCGATCTTGCTGAAGTTGCGCCCGCCGTCGGTTGACCGCCACAGGTCGAGGTTGTTGACATAGACTGTCTCTGGATCACACGGGTCAGCCGTCAGGTGGGTGTAGTACCAGGCCCGCGAAACCAGGTGCTGGTTATCACTGACACGCTCCCATGTCGCGCCATAATCGTCGGAGCGGTAGAGGCCACCTGCGCTGCGGTGCTCGATCAGCGCCCAGACCCGCCCGGCCTGCGCTGGCGAGGCGCTCACGCCGACCTTGCCCCAGATGCCCTGCGGCAGACCAGGGCGTCCCCGCAGATCCTTCCACTGCTCGCCGCCATCCCATGACATCCAGAGACTGCTCTCCGGGCCGCCGGAGGAGATCTGCCAGAAGCTGCGCGAGGCTTCCCAGATCGCTGCATAGAGGATGCGTGGGTTCACGTCAAGGCTCAGATCCACTGCCCCGGCCCGTTCACTCTGATGCAGCACCAGTTGCCAGTTTGCCCCGCCGTCGCTTGATTTATAGATCCCCCGTTCGGGGTTTGATCCGAAGGCGTGACCCAGGGCTGCTACATAGACCAGGTCGGGGTTTTGCGGATGAACCCGGATCTTGCCGATATGGCGGGTCGCCGCCAGGCCCAGATGCCGCCAGGTGCGTCCGCCGTCACTCGACTTATAGACCCCATCGCCGTGGCTCACATCAATGCGGATCGTCGTTTCGCCCATGCCAGCATAGATCACATGCGGATCTGAGGGTGCAACCTCAAGTGCCCCGACCGAGCTGGTCTGAAGGAAACCATCTGAGACGCACTCCCAATACGTGCCGCCATCGGTGGTCTTCCAGATCCCTCCGGCCACCGCACCGAAGTAAAAGCTATTCCGCTCGACCGGATCGCCGGCTACGGCAACCACACGCCCACCCCGGAACGGCCCGATACAGCGCCACTCGAGCAGGCCCTTGAGATCTTGAACTTCGGCCATGATCTACTCCATTCACCAAAAGTGACTCCCTGGCGTACAATATGTATCAATAAGCTGGATACCATTGACTTCAGGGCATCTTTATGATCCCGCGCTATTGTAGCCTCTCTCCGCCGATCCGTGCATTGGTGCTCGGCCTGGTCTATGTTATCAGCGCCTGGATCGGGCTCGCCCTGAATTTATATCCACTCGATGCACCGATTCTCTGGGTGCCGAATGGCCTGTTACTGGCTGCCCTCGTACTGAGCCCACGCTCAGATTGGCTCCTGCTCACTGTTAGCGCTTTTGTGGCCCTCATCCTGGCCAGCCTTAGTGTTGGAGGAACCCTGAGCCTGGCCCTGGCTTGCGCACTTATTCATACGGCCGCTACGAGCGTGGCTGCTTTTGCCTTCACCCAACGCACTACCCCGCCGTTTGCACTGCTCAGCCTGCAGCAGGCCTTGCTCTTTCTGCTCTTCACGCTCGCCCTTGCCAGTACCCCGGCAGCCTTTGCTGGTGCAGCCATCCTTAGCATTGGCTTCGACTTGCCCTATAGCGAGAGCTGGTTCATCTGGTGGGCCGCCAGTGGCCTGGGGATGCTCCTCGTTGGCGGAACGCTCCTCACCTGGTGTGGTCGTCCCCTCACCTTCTCGGCTCGCCCTACCTGGCCCAGGGTGATCGAAGCCTTTGCGGTCGTCGGCCTCTTGCTCACCATCATGCTGATCTCCTTCAACACAGCAGCTGAGACGCCAGTTCGCCTGCGCCTCTATCTGACTGTCCCCCTCGTGCTCTGGATCGCCGTGCGTTTTGGCCCGCGTGGCGTTACGCTGACAATCCTGATGGTCACGCTGATCGCTGTCTGGTATACCACTCATGGGCGTGGGCCTTTCGTCATACCTGGCGTTGATCCACTTCTTCACCTGATAGGGGTGCAGATCTTCCTGCTGGTTCAGAGCGCCTCAGCCCTGGCGCTAGCTGCACTGACCACCGAGCGTTTCTATGCACAGCAGGCTCTGGCGCATGCCCACGACGAGCTTGAGGTGCGCATCGCCGTCCGTACTGCGGAGTTGACCGCCGCCAACCTGCGCCTGACCCGCGAGATTGCTGAGCGGAGCCAGGTTGAGAGCGGGCTGCGCGAGAGCCGTGAACAGGTGCGCCAGGCCCTCTTGCTTGCTCGTATGTTTACCTTCGAGTGGGATCGTACCACCGATGCTGTTGTCCGCTCGATCACATGCGCCGCGATCCTCGGCCTGGAGGGCGACGACGCGATCTACGATACGGGCACCAATTTCTTTCAGCGCGTACATCCTGATGACCGTGAGCGCATGGCTACGCTCGTGCAAACCTGTACCCCTGAGAAGTCCAGTTACCAGGTGCTCTACCGGCTGATCCGCCCCGACGGCAGTGTGGTAACCCTTGAGGAGACCGCCCAGGCAGTATTTGACTCCTCCGGACACAATATCCGCCTCTTTGGCCTTACTGCCGACGTCACCGAGCGCCAGCGGGCGGCCCTGCGCGCCTCGCGTATCCAGGCTCTTACCGCCGCTCTCTCCGCCGCCCGTACCATCGAACAGGTGTCTGCCGCGGTGGTTGAACATGGTGTTGCGGCTACGGAAGCTACTGCGGGCACAATCGTCCTGCGCAGCGCTCAGGAAGATCTGCTCACGATCAGCGCCATTGTTGGCTATCGTGCGGAAGCGGCCGTACCCTGGTCGAAAATGCCCCTTCACGCCGAGGTGCCGCTTGCCGAGGCGGTACGCAACGGTGAGGCGATCTGGATCGAGAGCTCGGCTGAACTCTTGATGCGCTATCCCGCCCTTCAAGCCACGCCGTTGCGCAATGATGCCTTTGCAGTGCTGCCCCTGTCCGCCAATGATCATACCATCGGTGCAATCGGCCTGAGCTTTGCCCAGGTGCGCAGCTTCAATGAGGGAGAGCGTAGCTATCTGCATACGCTTGCGGATCTCTGCGCTCAGGCCCTCGACCGGGCACGCCTCTACACTGCTGAGCAGGAGGCTCGCTCCCTCGCCGAGGCCGCCGTGCAATTGCGCGACCAGTTCTTCTCGATTGCCTCCCACGAGTTGAAAGGGCCGCTCACTGTCCTGCTCGGCCATGTGCGCCTCTTGCTGCACCGCATCAACCAGCAAAACACCCTTGGTGAGCGGGAGATGCGAGGACTCCAGGCCATCGTCGACCAGGCCGAGCGCCTCAATCGGCTCATCTCAATCCTGCTCGATGCCGCACGCATTGATCGCGGCCAGTTGCAGCTTGAACTCGCCGTGCTCGATCTGACCGCCTTGCTCTGCCGTCTCACCGATGAGCTCCAACCGGCCCTGATCCAGCATCACCTGGCCCTGGCCCTTCCCGGCGAAGCGCTGATTGTACGTGGCGATGAGCTACGTCTAGAACAACTGATACAAAACCTGATCACCAATGCGATCAAATACAGCCCTGAAGGAAGCAAGATCGAGGTTAATTTGCAACGAAGTGGTAAGACGGCGCTGCTGATGGTGCATGATCATGGCATCGGGATTTCCGCTGAGGATCTGCCGCAGATCTTCAAGCGCTTTTTTCGTGCACGCAATGCTGTCCATTACCAGGCCAGCGGTATGGGTGTCGGCCTCTATGTGGCCCGCGAGATCGCCAGGCTTCACGGCGGCTCGCTCACAGTGCAGAGTGAATATGGCTACGGGAGCACCTTCAGCTTCTCCATCCCAATCCATTCATCCGTTTCGCTGGCTTCCTGAAGCATAAGCTAATCTGTAGTATAATAGAGCATCATCAGCCCCCTCTTGCCCTGGGACGCAGAGTGCCAGGTAGATGGCTTATTCCGACCATACGCGCAGTCTGATGCGCTCCCCGGTCGGCGGTGGTGGCTGATCAGGCCATGTGTGAGGCGCAGCCGATCCCGGTAGGTTTGCCGGACGAGTTTCGAGCGCCCAATCACGTTCTTTGCACCGGCCGTTGCACCGTCCAGGTGGGGCTGTCGCCCGGCTCGTTTCGTCGGCTGGGTCACTGTACCTACCCTTGCGCCATAGTACGCCTGTCGCCGCTGTCTCGCATGGCACAGGATGCCGCTGTGTGCTGCACCAGCATGACTACTATTCTCCACGGCACCTGGCTGATCGCCGAGCGACGCTTCTTTCTCTGGGGTGAACACGCCGGCTTCACGACGCGGCGTAGTCGCCGTGCCAAAACGACCCCTCACCCCTTCCAGTTGGGTGTCGAGGCCCTGCGCGAGTGGCTGGCTGCCTTGCAGCTTGTCTCCCCTCTCAACCATGAGCGCGACCAGATGATCTGGTTGCCGTCAGCCGACGGCGCACCGCTGCCCCTGCATGAGTTACGCAATGCCGGGGTTGAAGCCCAGGCGGGTGAACTGACCCTCGCTCCCTGGCGGGTGCGTGGCCTGGCCCTGAGCGCAGCTCAGGCCCTCGATCTGCTGCTCGCTGTTGGTCAGCGCCACGACATTGGCGGTGACCTGCGCGCCTGGCGTACCGCTGCGCTGCTCGTCGCCGAGTTGGTCGCCGGCCAGCAACTCTTGCCTGCCCTCAGCCGTGACGGCCATCGCCTGCGCGCCCTCTGGCAGCCGCGCCCTGTCCCGGCCACTGCCGGTAAGATTGCGGCCCTGGGTCGCGCCCTGCCGGCCCTCTGTCGCGCCGTCGTCGAGACGCCTGCTGCTGCGCCTGCCCCCCGCCTACTCGTTGATGAGTTCATTGCCGCCGCCGCCGATAGCCTGGTGCGTGAGCTTGCCACTGCCGATCCGCCCACCGCCGAGCGTATTGCTGCCTGGCGCAGCCCTCCTTTTACCCCTGGTGGCACCTGGATGGCGGCCCTGCTTGGCAATGAGGCGATCCTGCCGCTACAGGGCCGTGCCGCCGATGAGCTCTTCCGGGCCTGGCGTGAGTGGATTGGCCCTGAGCATGTGGCCGGCGATGATGTCTTTCGTATCGCTTTCCGCCTTGAACCCCCTGCCGACCCCAATGCCGCCTGGGGGCTCGGCTTTTTCCTGCAGGCCGTTGATGATCCGAGCCTGCTCGTGCCTGCTGCCCAGATCTGGCGCGAGCGTGGCCAGACGTTCAACTACCTTGACCGTCGCTTCAATCAGCCTCAGGAGCGATTACTGCGTGGGCTTGGTTTTGCCGCCCGCCTGGTGCCAGCTATCGAGCGCAGTCTGCACGCCCGCGCTCCTGAACGGGCTGAGTTGAGTCTCGCCGAAGCCTTCACCTTCCTGCGTGATGTTGCGCCCCTCCTTGAACAGAGCGGTTTCGGCGTACTCGTCCCCGCCTGGTGGGGCGGCTCGGGCCGCCTCAAGGCCCGGGCGCGCGCCAGTGATGCCCAGTTTAAGCTGAAAGACCGCCCCGGTCAGATCAGCTTCGCTACCATGGTCAACTTTCGCTGGGAATTGACTGTCGGCGACCAGCCCATCGACCGTGCCGAGTTCGAGCGCCTGGTGGCCCTCAAGCAACCCCTGGTGCAGGTGCGTGGTGAGTGGATCGTGCTCGATCCCCAACAGGCGCGCCAGGCCCTGGGCCTGCTCCAGCAGGGCGGCGAAATGAGTGTGGCCCAGGCCCTACGTATGGGTCTCGGCGGTACCAGTGAGCCACTGCCAGGCGGGATTGCCTTCGGTGGGCTTGAGGCCGACGGGATGCTCGGCCAGCTTTTGCACGACCTCGCCGAGAGCCAGCGGATCGAAGATCTGCCCCAGCCGCCCGATTTTGTCGGCGAACTGCGCCCCTACCAGCGCCGTGGCTTCGCCTGGCTTGCCTTTATGCGTCGAGCTGGCCTGGGGGCCTGCCTTGCCGATGATATGGGCCTTGGCAAGACGATGCAGGCTATCGCCCTGCTCCTGCATGACCTCGAACGTGCTCCCAATGACGGCCCTAGCCTGCTGGTCTGCCCTACCTCGGTGGTTGGTAACTGGCAGCGTGAGCTGGCCCGTTTTGCCCCTCGCCTGCGCCTGCATATTCACCAGGGCCCCGAACGCCTGCGCGGCGCGGAGCTTGCCGCTGCTGCTCGCACCCACGACCTGACGATTACAAGCTATCCCCTGCTCGTGCGCGACCGTGAAGCCCTCACTGCCATCGCCTGGCGCCTGGCCATCCTTGACGAAGCCCAGAACATCAAGAATAGTGAGACCCGCCAGCACCAGTCCGCTCGGGCGCTGCAGGCCCAGGGTCGCTTCGCGCTCACCGGCACGCCCGTTGAGAACCGCTTGAGCGAGCTGTGGGGTATTATGGCCTTCCTCAATCCCGGCTATCTCGGTGGCGAGACCGAATTTCGCCGTAGCTTCGCTCGCCCGATTGAGCGCGCTGGCGATACGGTTAGCGCCGAACGCCTGCGCCGCCTCACCGGCCCCTTCATTCTGCGCCGCCTCAAAACCGACCCGACGATCATCAACGACCTGCCCGATAAGATCGAGATGAAGGTCTATGTGCCGCTGACCCGTGAGCAGGCCACGCTCTACGAGGCGAGCGTGCGTGAGGCCCTCGCTGAGATTGAGCGGGCTGAGGAGGAGGGTGAGCAGACGCGCCGCCGTGGGCTGGTACTGGCCATGCTTACCCGGCTCAAGCAGATCTGCAACCACCCGGCTCACTTTCTCAAAGATGGTTCGTCACTTGAGGGCCGCTCAGGTAAGCTCAACCGCCTGGCCGAGATGCTCGAAGAGGTCGTCGCAGCTCAGGATCGCGCCCTGATCTTCACCCAGTTTGCCGAAATGGGCACGCTCTTACAACGCTACCTGGCCGAACGGCTCTTCGCTGAGACGCTCTTCCTGCATGGCGGTACGCCTACCAGGCAGCGCGAGGCGATGATCCGCCAGTTTCAGGCCCCTGAGGGTCCACCGCTCTTTATCCTCTCACTCAAGGCGGGCGGTGTGGGCCTCAACCTGACCCGCGCCAGCCATGTCTTCCACTTCGACCGCTGGTGGAATCCGGCCGTTGAGGATCAGGCCACCGACCGTGCCTTCCGCATCGGCCAGGTACGCCATGTCCAGGTTCACAAGTTTGTCTGTGGTGGTACCCTGGAGGAGAAGATCGATGCGCAGATCGAGAGCAAACGTGCCCTGGTCGCCCAGGTGCTCGGTGCAGGCGAAGCCTGGCTTACCGAACTGAGCACTGACCAGCTGCGTGACCTGGTTGCCCTGCGACGTGAAGAGATCAGCGATTAAGGCCTGGCGGGTGCGCGTTCTACTTCGCGTACCTCGATACTGAAGGCTCTCAGGCTCAGCCAGCGCGGCATCCGCGTATCCGCCCTGAGGCTCGTTGATGCACGCAGACGCACGCGCTGCACGCCCGGCTCCAGCCTGAGGCGCAGGTGGTAGATGCGTGGCCCCCCTGCGCTGACCTGCCAAATGCTTTGTGGTATATCGTTTAGCTGTAGTTCGACCTGGCGTGGATTTGCAAAGGCTTCCAGGCCCAGGCGTAGCTCTACCCGCAACGCCTCCTGGCGCGGATTGACCAGGGTAAGTTCGGCCTCCTCGCCTATCCAGCGCCAGCTGGTGCTTGCGTCATGTTCCAGGAAATCCCAGCCGCTGCCCAGGCTCGCAAAGGGGGCACAGGGCGGTGTAGGCACAGGAAGTTCGTACCAGAGATAGTCGCCAGCCGCCTGGGCCTTGATCGGTGTACCAGCCAGTTCTGCTGCCAGATCGGCGATCACACGCACCTGTTCGGCCTCAACTTCGGGCTGGAACAGCAAGATATGGCGTAGGGGATAGGCACACTGCATCGCCTGTAGGGCCCTGTGGTCGAGTGGCACAATCTCGGCGATTGGTAACCGCTGCAGGCGTGCAATTGCATTGAGTAAGGGCGAGTAACGCAGGGCAGGGTAGTCGGGCCGGCGGGCAACATAGCCGCCGATGATCGACTGACCGTGGCCGATCTGGTTGAGCAGGGTGCGGCTATCCTCGACCCAGACAAATGGTAGGTCGGCCACCGCTCCTGGGCGGGCCTGGAGCTTGCTCATCAGGGCCGGTGGATCGAGCATGATCAGCTGGCGCTGGGCTGGTCCTGGTGGCATCAGTTCAACCAGGGCCAGGATGCTCACACCGCCCAGGATCAGCTTGCCTCGGCGTACCGTTTGTCCGCTGATCAGCCGCTGGAGACCCAGGGCCGCTGCGACGATGGCCACCAGCAGCACCACTACGCTGAACAGGGAAGGGCGGCGTGCCAGCTGTACCAGCGGTAGATCCTGGATCAAGGCGTAGGGCAGGGGTATGCCGGTCGGCTGATAGGCGATCTGTAAGCCTGGCCCCAGCGAGAGCATCCAGGTTACCAGGCCCATCACTGCCAGGGGCTGCTGGCGTCGCCACAGCTCCGGCAGCCCCAGCATGGCACATACCAGCAAGACCCAGCCGAGGGCTACGTACCAACCGTCGATCGCGAAGCTACTTTGAATTGGCCGACTCAAGCGCCAGAGTTGTTCACCCCACAACGGGTGAAGGATATTCGGTGCCAGCAGACCCAGTGCGTCTGCGGAGAAGCCTTCAATATAGGCATACCAGGTCAGGTTATGGGGTTTCGCCGGGGGCAGCCGATCACGGGCCTGGTAGATGCCGAACAGCAACGGCAGCATCACCAGCAGGCTGCCCAGAACCACGCCCACCAGCGCGCGCAGTAGCCGGCTCCGCTGCGCTGAGCGCAGCAGGGCCGTCACAGCCCACGGAAGGGTGCTAATCAGTGCGATCAACAACCAGTACCAGTCACTCAGCATAAGCAGGAACACCGTGCCTACGGTCGCAATCACGGTGCGCCACCCGGGCCTACGCTCCAGGTGCAACAAGGCCAGCAGGTAGAGTGTCAGCCACTGCAGGCTGATCAGGTTGAGCTGGTGGATTTGCAGTTTGAACATATGCAGCGGGCTGGCGGTCAGCAAGAACCCGCAGAGTAGGGCAAGCCCCAGGTGTGGCGTGACAAAGCGTGCCAGGAGAAAACCGGCATAGCCAGTGGCGGCCATCGCCAGCAGCATTGCCGCATTGAAGCCCGCAACTGGCCCGAACAGGGCCGCCAGGGGCAGCATTGGCAAAAAGTTCACCAGCCCGAGGGTCTGGACGTAGAGTTGCACCCCATCGGGAAAGAAGAGTAGGTCAGTCCAGAAGGGATTCTGGCCAGCCCGCAGGGCTTGCAGGCTCCACCACACATTCCAGACATTCTGGATGCCGTCCTCAGGCGATGCGTAGAGGTAGTCTTTGATCGGCTGTGCGCTGGCGATCGCGTGCGTGAAGCTGCTTGCCATCGGCCAGGTCAACCCTAGCGCCAGGCCAAGGTAACAGGCGATCGCGATCAGGTGCGGCCACAGGCGGCCCTTAGCGTAGGAAGCGCGCATCCAGATTGCTTTTATAATCCGCGATCCTCGCCCCCCTCGTCCACCAGGCTCAGGATCAGGCTGCGGAGCTGGCGCAGACGCCGATCGAGACCCTCCGGGCGCAGGCGGATATCGTCGCGGATCTGGCTTACCTGCAGGCGGAAGGTGTCAATCGGCCCCTTCTCCTGCTCGGCGCTGAAGCGATAGGCGCGATCGAGTGAACGATAGACCGTCAGCAGGATGCGGTCGGCCTCGTCTTGCTCGTTGCCCTGGAGGGCGATCAGGGCATCATCGATCTGGGTGGCCGCTCGCAACAGGTAGATCGCACTCCAAAGCCGGCGCTGCTCAGCCTGGAGATCGATGATCGCCAGGCGCAACAGGCCATCACCTGTTGCAACCGTCGGCGCGGGACTTGCCGTGGGTGGCAGCAGTGCCGCCGTTGGGGTTAGCGCTACCGAGCTGGCAACCGTAGCTGTGCTGATCGGGAGCGTGGGTGTATCAGCTTGGAGCCGATTGAGCAGTGCCTGGGCCAGCAAGCTCAGCCCGACCGCTACCAGCACCGTGATGATCAACGGTAAGACCGTTGCCCGGCGTGGGCCTTCTGGACGCGGCCCCGGCACAGGCGGCGGCTGATCGTTGGCCATCGGCCAGCCTAGATCTCGTTGGCCAGCAGGATCGCCTGGGCGATCTCCTTCATCGACTTGCGTGTATTCATCGAGAGTTGCTGGATCTTGCGGAAGGCTTCGGCTTCTTTGAGTCCCTGGGTGTCCATCAGGATGCCCTTGGCCCGCTCGACGAGCTTGCGTGTATCCAGTGTTTCCTTCAGATCGGTGAGTTGCCGATCCATCTCCAGGAATTCCTGGTAACGTGCCATCGCAATCTCAATCGCTGGCAGTAACTCTGCCTCGCGGAAGGGTTTGACCACATAGTTGACTACGCCAGCCTCTTTGGCCCGTTCAACCAGTTCGCGGTCAGAGTAGGCGGTCAGCAGCAACACCGGGGCGATCTTCTCCTCGGTTAGAATTTTGGCTGCCTGGATGCCGTCCAGTTTCGGCATCTTGATATCCATCAATACAAGATCTGGTCGCAACTCACGGGCCAGATGGACAACGCTGCCGCCATCCCCAGCCTCACCTACTACCAGATAGCCCAGGCCGACGAGGGTCTCTTTTAAGTTCATGCGGATGATCGACTCATCATCCGCAATGACCAGGCGCGTCTGAGCCATACAATCACCTTATCTTCAAACTCAGGCTAGCGAAACCTGATGCCTGAAACCTTCTCTAAAGCCCCCCAGGGCTTGCGGCACGGCGCAAGTATAGCACGCACGAGATACGCGGGTCAATCACGCGTAACCCCGTAGGCTTTTAGTGCAGCTTCACGATCAGAGTAGATTTGAAAAAGTGTGTCAAAACGACTCTTGCGAAAGATCTCTGCTACCTGTGGCTGCAAAGCCACCAGACACAGGTCGCCGCCAAGCGGTTGCACTGCCCGCAACGTCGTCAGCAGCATACGCAGGGCCAGGCTGGCTACAAACTGCACTTCACTCATCTCGATCACAATCTTGCCGCGATGTGCGGTGGCCGTCGTGGCAAGTTGGCCTTCGATCTGCGCCACGCCGACCGCGTCAAGGCGTGCCGGCAGGATGATGATCAGCACATCCTCGATCTGCTCAAGCTCCACTCAGGCCCCCTTTCCTCATCGTGGGCTATTATAGCACGCTGTTCTCTCCTGATTATGGTTTGATCTTTGTGTTACACTGAATCTGTACAGGCGTTGTTGTTGGCCTGTGCCATTTCCATCTACCTATGGACAGTCACCACGCAGTGGCCATTGCGGGTCGCTTTTATGGATGGTCTACCCGCTGAGTTTATCCAGACCCAGATTAGCGCCCTGCGTCGGCAGATCGACCAGTTGGCTCTGGCGCTCAGTGATGATCCTGATCATGCGGCGGTGGTGCGGCAGATACTCGAGAACCCTTTCGATTGGGAGCTCTGGATCGATCCGGTCGGCAGATGTCGTTACAGCAGTCCGGCAAGTAGCCAGATCATCGGCTATACTCCCGACGAGCTTTACCACGACGCGACTCTGCTGACCCGCTGCATCCATCCCGAAGACCAGCAGCTCTGGGCTCTGCACCAGCGCCAGATCCTCGCCCCGGACTACAACGAGGCCTGCACGCTTGAGCTGCGCCTGGTCGGGCGTGATGGCCTGACCCGCCGGGTTGCCCACCGTTGCGCTCCCCTCTATAACCACGCATATCTTTACCCAGAACATCTATTCGACCTCGGCGGGAAGCGAGCGAAGGG
>CAZQCG010000001.1:132457-230385 GCA_964592425.1 uncultured Chloroflexaceae bacterium | reverse complement strand
CTCCTGTTCAAACCCCTCAAAACAGGATTATACCATCTCTCGTTGTAGTACTAGGAGTGGCATCCAATATCATCTACGCGATTAGTTCAAGTGGTGTTCGTGGCATTACGCGCCGTATCCCCATACCACGTGATCTGCTACCTCATTGACGTTTAGACTACCTGAATTCTCCTGAATCAGGTATAGTTCGAGGAGGTCTTTGTTCTTTTCTTGCATCGTGCTGTTTTCAGAGGTTTACACCCTCATTCACGGTGGTTTTTGGTCGCTTTTTGCTTCGTTTCCGTCGTTTTCTTAGTTTTGCGGATCACTGGATGGCGTGGTGCTGGCGTCACGGAGGCCCCGATAGCCCGCCCTGGGGCTTTTCCGCGGGGTTGGGGCGGCGCGGCGGGCGTCCCAAGGTCACGAATATACGTCGCCATCGCGCGCCGCACCTGTTGGGGTGACGCCGGACGACGAGTGGACTCCCAGGGTCGCCGCTCGCCAATGCCCAGCGCTCGCGCCAGGACGAGGGCATGATGGACAATCGCCACCACCTGCGTCCACCGTTCCATCTGTGCCGGAGTCCGCACATGCGCCGTGTCCCAGAGCAGATCCTGTTTGTCGAAGCGATAGCCATGTTCCTGCCCAAACCGATGCCCATACACCGTCCCGAGATCCTCCAATGGTGGCAGATCCTCGCCGTGCCACCAGAACCAGCTTTCTCGCGGATCACGTTTCGTATCCGTGGCAAAGCTGCGGGTGATGCGCACGACGCTGAGATCGACAGCACGGGCGGTGCGGATGTGCAGATGGTGCCAGATCGCCACCTGGATGGTGCGGCCCGCCGCATCGGTGAGGGTTGCGGTCGCGTCCGGGGTGCCATGCGTCGTCGCGTCACGGCCTTGGAAGCGCTCCCCATCGAGCCGGGGGCGTCCCGGTTTGCCGGTGCGCTCTGGAGCGGCGCGGTACAGCACCTGATCGCAGCGGGCACGGATGAACTGATCGACCGGCAGGGTCGCGGTGGCATGCAGCCACGGCGCCCGGCTGTCGTACCGATCCAGCAGCACCATGGGCCGCACGTCCAGCAGCGGCAGGAGTGCGGCAAGTTGGGTCGCTCCCACCGTAACGGGATCACTGGTACTGGCAACGCGTTGGTGGTCAAGGATGTAGCTCCAACTACTCGTTGGCTGAGGAAGCTGAACCACCGCCGAGAAACTCCACCCCGGGGTGGTCGGCGTCGCCCCGTGGGGCGTGTTGGCCTGATAGACAAAGGTGCGGTCGGCGGAGGTATGGGCTTCTGGCCGAGCCAGCGAACTCGTATCAATCCCAATGAGCAGCCGTTTGCCTGCGGGGACGGCGGGCATCGCGGCAACAAACGCCTGACGCAGCGCCGCCACGTCAATCATCCCGTCTTCCAACGCTGCATAGATGCTCGGCCAGCGGCGCCGAAAGGCCGGACTGAGCGCCAATTCAATGAAACGCTGGGCCTGCGTGTCGGTCAGGAGTGCATCGGCGAGGTCAAACATGGCATCGGCCGCACGCGTGAACGACGCGTACACGTCGGTGCGAAAATCGATGAGCGTGCTACAATCCATCTGCGCCCCCCTTTTTGTTGGTGGTACAACATCAAAGGGTACGCCCACGGGCCGGTTTGTGCAAGCAAGCCTGCCCGTGTTTGTTGCACGCTGTTACCCGAAAGCGGGTTGAACAATCGGGCTGGGTAGTCTAAACGTCAATACCTCAGCGTCAGTCCGATTTTGATGTTGGGGCAAATGTGCGCGCCATAGTACAGGCTTTATCTGATAGTGGCGAAAATCATAAAGCCCGCCTTCGTTTGATACATCGGCGGGGCGACGAGACGCTAGAAGTCGAACTGCAGATAGATTAGATCCTGAATGCAACCAATATCGCAACTTTGCAGAACAGATCTCATTCTCTTGCGCAATCTCGCTGTCACCCATCCATAGTGTAACGATGGAGCCTGACAGTAGCTACGTATTTTTGTGCCGTGCCAATCATTCCCCTTGGCATACCCCTCCCCTGCCTCGAATTGCCCCAAATTTGACTCATTCTCCCCGATTGACACATGTGTGCGACAAAGGTAGCATGGTGGCATCCTTTTGGGAAGGAGGTGATGTTCCTCATCATGGATAGCGCCGGGTGTACCAGGATGCCGTGATCGGGTACACTCGTGTGACCACCAGGGGCGCATGGAGTCTGTCCAGGCGTCTTGACACTGCTGGAGTAGCAGCGTAGCATGGTGGCACTGTAGACACGGAGGAGCTATGGCCGGGAAAGACCGGGCCGATGAGGGACGCCAGGCGGGGGTGCCCGCCCGGATCTCCGAGACTACCCACCGCGAGCTGCGCTACGTGGCTGCGGTCTGGTCGCTTGGCGCGAAGGACGGCGCGCCAACGACGATTCGGAGCCTCATCGACCAAGCCTGGGAGACGTTTAAGCAGCAGCGACCAGAGGTCGTAGAGCTGCTCCGACGCGCTGACCCGGATGCCCCTACGGAATCGTAAGTGTACCCATCCCTATGCCTGTTGCTGGTGAGCGGTCGCCACTCCTTCCACCAATGACGGGTCTGACCAGGAGACATCCATGGGCTCGCTGATCATCGTGGTCGGCAGGGCAAGGCTGCTTCTATCCTGCATTCTGCCAACAGCACCGCACGGTCACCCAGCAATGCTGGGCCAAGGAGGTGCTGATGCGGCCTGAAAACCTGCCTCGCGTGACTGCGTCGGTGATCCACGTTGGGGGTGACCCCGGCGCTGGACTAACCCACCTCGCTGATGCCTTGCTCCGCATGACGGGCGATCCCGTATTGAATGAAGCTGTGACAATCGCTCATCATTTCAATACGATCAAGGTTCACCGCCAAAGCCGTCGTCGAGTCCTTGAGTACACCGCTTCCACGCTCCGCGATCAATTGCTGGTCGTTGAGCAACAACTCCACGAGGCTGCCTGATGTCGAAGCCATCAAACAACACCCGTGGGCCGACCCATCGGTCAAACAATGCTACGAGTGTCCGCACGGCGCTCTACCTGCGCTGTTCGAGTGTGGATCAGGTCAAGCATGGCTTCAGCATCCCTGATCAACTCGCACGCTTGCGGTCTGAATCCAAAGGTGCCGGCGAAGTCATCGTGGCAGAGTTCATCGATCAAGCCCGGTCAGGTTCCAGTGCTGCCAAACGCGAGGAGTTTCAGAAACTCCTCGCCGCCGCCCGCCGCCACGAGTTCGACCGAGTGCGGGTCGAGAGCGTTGACCGTGGTCATCGCAACGACACCGAGCGCCGCCAATTCGAAGCTGAGCTACAGACCCTCGGAATCCATGTGCTTTATGTCGGTGAGCCGGAGAAGCAGGCACCGCAGTATCGTAAGCTCCAGCGTGGTATTCGCGGGGTGTTAGCCGAGTGGGAAGTGGATGAGACGAGTCAGCGCACCTACAAGCGCCACCGCTACCGTGCTGAGCAGGGCAAATGGCGTGGCGGGCCAATCCCATACGGCCTCCAGTCCGATACCACTGGCTGGTTCGAGCCTGATGCTACGACCTACCCGATCCTGCTCTGGATGCTCGAGCGGCGTGCGGAAAGTCAGGGCTACCACGCGATCGCCAAACAACTTAACCAGGGCATCGTGCTTGAGGAGGGTCAACCACGCGAGGTTCCGCCTACGCCCGGCTTGATCATCTATCGGCGCAAGCCCTACCTGGAACGCCAGGATCCCGAGACGGGCGACATCATCCGCGAGGCGCGTCCGATGCCCTCGGGCATCTGGACTGACTCGACCGTCGAGAAGATATGCAAACGGGTGCTCGACGGAGTGTATGCTGGCGTGCTGCGCTGGGGTGAGCGCTATAATAAGTTCGACGAGGACGCCGATGGCAATCCCAAAGCGCCCGTGCGTGTCGAGACGGGTCGTCCCCTCATTCCCGAGGCGCTCCTCCGCCGTGTGCAGGCCGTAGAACTGGCGGCCCAGGAGGGCACGGCGGCAACGATGTCGGCCTTCAACAGCTACCTGCTCTCGCTCCGTTGTGGTGCCTGTGGGGCAACGATGCACGGCTACACCAGCACCAAGTACAAAGGCGAAAAGAAGTACCGCTATCGGAAGTATCGCTGCGCCGGTCGGGTGAATAAGCCCGGCTCGTGCCATATGCCAATGCTCAGCGCCGACGAACTCGAGCGGTTAGTGCTTGACGTTGTGATGCAGGATCTCATCGAGCGCAGCCGCGAGGCGCTCCTAGAGGAGATTAACGACGCTATTGCACACAAACGTGCCGAACTGCTGAGTGCCGTCGCGGTGGCTGAGGAGCGGCTAGATGAGTTGGAGGCGCAGCGCCAAGCGGCACTCGCTGCGCTGACCACACAATACCAAGGCGTATCGGAACGCACACGTACCGTGTTGGCCGAGCAGGCGGATCGCGCCGTCATCGCTTATGATGAGGTGGAAACCCAGATCCGCACACTGCGCCTCGGCATGACGGTGCTGGACGAAAAAGCGCGGTCAATCATGGTCATCCTGACCGACCCCATGCTCGACCCCGTACGGTGGCAAGAACCAGAGGCGAACCAAGCCCTTAAGCGAGCGTTGAAGCTCCTCGTTCACGACCTGATCCTCCGGGAGAAGGCTCCGGGCGAGTTTCACGTGGAGGTCCAACTTTATGCAATTCGTCAAAGTCTATTGCACGAGAGCGCGTGGGAGTCGAACCCACCGGCGCGGCTCGTCACCACGCCCACAGGTTTTGAAGACCAGGGCGACCACCGGGCCACATCCGCTCTCGGACGCGATTGTAGCCGCTTGCTAACCTGGTGTCAATACCTCGCGCCTGTACAGAACCCCCCTCTGACTTTATAATCTTTCCGCATAACGCTACGATGACAAGCCTGACGCAATGGTTGCGGCGCTGTTCGGCCCAGGGCTGCCCTGACCCGACCCGCCCCACGTTCCCGCGTTCCTTGTCCTATGTCTCAGGAGGTTCGCTGTGAGCACAGGCACCCGCCTTGTTGCCGCTTCCCATAGCCCCGCCAGCCTTGCTGATCTGCGCGATCCCACCCGCCTTCGCCCGTTGCGCATGCTCCTGATTACGCCCCGTGGCAAAAAAGAAGAGGCCAGTAGTCAGAAGGCCCTCTTCTCGATGGCCATCGGTGTCCTCGTCAGTATTACGCCTGCCCAACATCAGATCGAGCTCGCTGATGAGCTCTTCGGCGATCCGATCAATTTCGCTGGGGCCTATGACCTCGTCGGGATTACCGCGCGTACTATGAATGTCACCCGCGCCTATGAGATCGCTGATGAGTTTCGTCGTCGTGGTACCCCCGTCGTCCTTGGTGGCGTCCACGTCTCCTTTAACTATGCCGAGGCTAGCACCCACGCCGATGCCGTCGTCTGCGGCGAGG
Source organism: uncultured Chloroflexaceae bacterium (assembly GCA_964592425.1). Classification (GTDB taxonomy): domain Bacteria; phylum Chloroflexota; class Chloroflexia; order Chloroflexales; family Chloroflexaceae; genus Viridilinea. The sequence continues at coordinate 225,007 of CAZQCG010000001.1, read as the reverse complement.
CCGAAAATCTCTGGGCGCTCCTGCTCCAGGATCTTGCCGATGGCTGCCTCCAGCCGCGCTATGACGCCAAGGATTTTCCTCCCGTTACTGAGGTGCCCGCCCTCGCTTATGCCCGTATCTTCCACGCTGGCCGCCGCCAGAAGGTTGATACTCGTAAGTCGATCCCTATCTTTATGACCCGCGGTTGCCCCTATACCTGCGCCTTCTGCGTTACCCCCAATTTCACTGGCCGCCTCTATCGCATTCAGTCCCCTGAGACGATCCGCGCCCAGATCGCTGAGGCTAAACGGGTCTTCTTTAAGCCCTCACGCTATGGCAAACGGCCCTGGTTTATGTTCACCGATGAAAACCTCGGGGTCAATAAACAACGTACCTGGGAGATTCTTGCCATTCTTGCTGAATGTGAGATCAGTTTTAGTAGCTTTATCAGTATTAACTTCCTCGAAGACGAGCATACTGTCGATCTGCTCGTCAAGGCTGGCTGCCTGATGGCCCTCGTTGGTTTTGAGTCGGTGAATCAGGAGACCCTTAAGGCGTACAATAAGGGCCGTACTAATTCGGCCCAGAAGTATGCCGAGATTATTACCCGCTGTCGCCAGGCTGGCCTTAATATTCAGGGTAACTTCATGACCAATCCGGCGATTGATACCTATGAGGATATGGCCGCAACTGAGCGCTTTGTGCGCGAGAATGACCTGATGATGCCGATCTATTCGGTCATTACGCCCTATCCCGGCACCCAGCTCTATAAAGATTATAAGGCCCAGGGGCTGATCGTTGATGAGGATTGGGATAAGTATACCGCCCATAACCTCGTCGTTCGCTGCGATCGTTATGATCCGCTTGCCTATCAGCTGCGCTACCTCGGCCATTTCCTCGGTATGTACTCCTGGCCGACGATTGTGAGCCGGGTGTTGCATAATCGCAATCGCGTCGTTAATCTTGTCACCAGTGTATTCTTCCGTAAAAACCTCCAGGATCAGATTGCCAGCGTTAAAAACGGCCTTCGCCGGCCCCTCCAGCAGACTCATCACGTCGAGCAATCTGAGCGCGAGATCGCTGCTGATTAGTACGTTCGCAGGCTGCTGCACTTCCCGCTGGTGATCGTAAAGCTGAACTGGCTACCATGATTATTGGTAGCCAGTTCGTAGCATGCAGCCCCTTGATTTTATGGCGCTACATCGATTCGTTCGTACAGGCGATAGCGACCTTCATTGTGTAGTGGACGAAAATATTGGCTCACTACCGCATTAGTGTAGATATTCGTCCATGACCCAAAATCCCCAATCAGTAGATAGTCCGGGGAGGCCTGCAGGATTTCGTACTGTAGATCAAAAGCTGTTCTCTGATGCCAATACTGGCGTATCGATAGAAACATGTAGTACTGGTCAGGAAAATGGTATGCTCTGTGTCGGGTGAGTGCGCTCATTTCCCATTCCCAACTCTCGATGACCGCATTATCCGCAATAGTCTGGTCGATAAAGCTTGCCATGCGCTCTGCTTCCGGTATTTCCTGATCAAATGGTTGGATGCTGAACCAGTTCCACAGCAGACCGCAGATGATGCCGGCGATGAGCATGCCTCGCAGCGTGCGCCAGTGCTGCATCTGCTGCAATGCACAGATCAGGCCCCCAAAGATCAGTAACTCGGCAATGATCAGCCCGGCATAGGCGTAGCGTGGCCAGCCGACCGAAAACAACACAAACCAGCCCAGGGTGCCGGCGACAAAGCTGCTTAGGCAAAACTCCAGTTGCCACGACGCTTGTTGCCAGTTCGCCCGTGCTCGCCATAATCTTGTCATGCTGATGATCATCGCACAGAGCATCACCAGAATGATGGGCAGCCCGGTCGGGCCGATTGTCCGCCCCCATAAACCTGTCAGTAAGTTTGTGGCAACCGCATCAAGCAAGCGGGCTTGATTGTCAGCATAGATGACTGGATCCGTGAGGATCTGCCCCAGATACGACCAGCCCGCAAAGACCGCCAGCATGACTGCGCACGGAATGCTATCCAGCAGCATACCGCGCGGATGTTTGAGGTTGCGTACCAGCAGTGTCAGTACCAGCGCAGGTAGCAGTGCGATGCCGAACTGTGTTTTTGAAAGTAGCCCCAGCCCGAGTAACAACCCGGCGCTTACCCCCCGTAGCACGCCGGGGCTTTCCGCTTGCCTTAACCAGATCAAGATGCCACTCAAAATGAGCGCCAGGGCTGGCCCTTCACCCAGAGCCTGGCGGCCAATTATGAGCAGTCTGTCATAGGGCCATGGCAGCAAGAGCAAGATCAGCAAACTCAGCATTGCTGCCGTTGAGCCAAAGAGCCGCTCCCCCGCAACGTAGAGCATCAGTACCAGCAGCAGGGTGTAGAGTAGCGCAACGCCCCGCGCTTGAATGATCCCGTTGCCAAAGAGTTTGTAGACCAGGGCAATCGGGATAATATCGGCCGGGCCGCTTGAGATGCCTGGATCGAAGGGTTTGAAGCCATTGACGGTGTAGGTGCCGTAGATGCCATCATCTGCCAGCGTTCTGGCCGCATTCATTTTGTAGCCTTCATCTAGCCAGATCGCGGGGTAGTTGTTCAGGTTCGGTAAGAGCACACTTACAGTGATCAGGAGCAGGCTAACCCATGGCATGATCGTTTTGCCGAGCTGTACTGATGATCGGCGGGGGAGGACAGTCGTCATGCGTATGCTCCTGCTTTCTCTCTGGCTTGCCGACTACAGGCTTACCTTGTACCTGATCATGGCCCACGTCTGAGGCGCAGCAGCGGTTCCCGCTGCTGCGCCCTTACGTATCGACGGTTGTGGCTGCTGATTAGCTCATACTGACGATGCAGTTGCGCCCTGCACGCTTCGCGGCATACAGGGCCTGGTCGGCCCGGTCAATTACCCGCTCGATCGAGTCGTCGCTGCTGTTGCCCTCCGCCAGGCCCATGCTGACCGTTACATGCACTTCGCCGCGTGCGGTCTGCACGCGTAACTGGTCGATCTGGTCACGGATGCGCTCTGCTAACATCTGTGCTGCCTGCATCCCCGTGCTTGGTAGTAGTACGGTAAACTCTTCGCCACCGTAGCGCCCGATCACGTCTGCCGCACGGATCTGCGCCGTCGCCACTGCCGCCACTTTCTGTAAGACCAGGTCGCCAATGGGGTGGCCGAATTGGTCGTTCACCTGCTTGAAGTGGTCGATGTCGAACATAATTAAGGTCAGTTGGCGCTGGTAGCGGATGGCGTTGTTGAAGTTGTGTACCGCCAGCACAAAAAAATGGCTGCGGTTCAACACTCCGGTCAGCCAGTCGGTGCGTGCCAGGTGCTTCTCACGCTCCAGGGCCTGTGTCAACTTGCGGTTGCTCTCCTCCAGTGCAGCCCGCGCCTGCTCCAGCGCCAGGTGGGTGCGTACCCGTGCCAGCACCTCCTGTGGGTGAAAGGGTTTGGTGATGTAGTCAACCCCGCCGACGTTGAAGGCTTTGAGTTTGTCATCGGTGTCGCCCAGGGCGCTCAGGAAGATGATCGGGATGCTGCTCGTCGCCGGGTCGGCCTTGAGTTGCTCGCAGACGGCGTAGCCGTCTAAGTCCGGCATGCGAACATCCAGCAGGATCAGGTCGGGTGGGGCCGCCCGCGCAGCCGCCACCGCCGCTACCCCCTTGGTCACCGGGCGTACTTCGTACTCCTCGTCGGCCAGTAGCTGGGCCAGCAGGCGCAGGTTGGCTGGCGTGTCATCGACGATCAGGATCGTCGCCGCTTTGCTGGTACTCATGATCGCTGGCCCTCTAGCAACTCGATCCACGTGATCAATTTATCATAGGCAAACGTCTCCACCCAGGCGCGCAGTTGCATCGCCAGCCTGGGCTGCTTGGCTTCAAGCTGGTCAATGAGTAGCAGCATGTGCCCCAGGTTGGCCTCGATCGCTGCCTGGCGTAACTCCGTGTACCAGCTTGCGTCGATCTCATCCTCCGGCATCTTTAAGGCCAGCGCCAGGCTTACTTCGGGCTCTTGCTCTTCGATATAGACAAACTGTGCCCCCAGGTGGTGTTCCAGAGCCTCAATGATCTCGTGCTCGCGAAAGGGTTTGGCCACAAAGGCGTCGCAGCCAGCCTCAAAGATGCGCTTCTGCGCCTCGCCCAGCACACTGGCCGAGATGGCGATGATCACCGGGCGCACCAGGGCCGGATTCGTCTGCACCTCTTCCTGAATGCGCTGGGTCGCGTCGATGCCATCCATCACTGGCATACGCAGATCCATCCAGATCATGTGTGGCTGCCAGCTGTGCCACAGATCGAGCGCCTCCTGGCCGTTGCGCGCCGAACGCACCTCAAAGCCCAGTTGCGTCAGTAGCATAACCAGCAAATCCGAGTTTTCCAGGCGGTCGTCGGCAACCAGTAGGCGGTAGATGGGCTGGCCTGGCTCCAGGTGGACGGCCCGCTTGCGCTGGGGCCGACTCATCGTCTGCGTCTCGCCAAGCTTGACGACCTCGAGCGGCAGGCTTAGCGTAAAGGTGGCCCCCTCGCCAGGCTTCCCGCTACTGTAGGCTTCCAGGTCGCCCCCCAGCAGGCGGGCAAATTCGTGGCTGATCGTCAGCCCCAGGCCCGTGCCCTCTTTGCCCTTCGTTGTCATGCTTGCCTGGATAAAGGGGTTGAAGATCTGGGCGATGTCTTCAGGCGTAATCCCGTTGCCGCTGTCCTGTACCACCAGGCGCAACTGGCGGGGGGCCTCCGTAGCATCCTGGATGGCTTGCGCCGAGCTTGCCGCTGGTTGCTCCCCTTCACACGCGATCCGTAGCACGACGCTGCCGCTGCTGGTAAATTTGATCGCGTTGCCGAGCAGGTTAATCAGGATCTGGCGCAGTTTGGCCTCGTCGCTCATGATCATGCGTGGCACTTCAGGCGCACAATTCATGCTCAGCGTCAGCCCCTTGCCTTCGGCCCGTAGGCGGAACATCAGGTGTAGATCGTCGAGCAGACGCTGCAGGTCGATCGGCCCTGCCTGAAAGGTGTGCCGCCCTGCCTCGATCTTGGCCATGTCCAGGACGTCGTTGATGATCTGTAGCAGGTGCTCACCGCTGCGGTTGATCGTTGCCAGGTTGGTATGCTGCGAAGGCGTCAGATTGGGCTCACGGGCCATTAACTGCGAAAAGCCCAGGATGGCGTTCAGTGGTGTGCGTAGCTCGTGGCTCATATTGGCCAGAAAGACGCTCTTGGCCCGGTTGGCCGCCTCGGCCTGCTGCTTGGCTAGCAACAATTCCTCCTCCGAACGTTTGCGCTCGCTGATGTCCTGGCCCTGGGCAATCGTGGCTACCGGCGTCTGTCCGTCGGCCTCAAAAAGGGTCGCCGAGTTCCACAGTACGGTGCGCACCGAACCGTTACGGTGCAGAATCTTGATCTCGACCGTCTCCCAGCGCTCACCGGTCAGCGTCTTGCGAATATGCTCCATCGATGTAGCAACCAGATCCTGAGGAAAGAGCAGGTCAAGCGAGCGGCCCTGCACCTCGGCCTCTGTCCAGCCAGTGAGAAACTCAAAGGCATGGTTGAAGCGTGTGATGCGAAATTGGGGATCCCAGACAATAATCGGGGCATTCGCATAGTTGATCAGATTCTCAAGGTAGGCGTTCGTCTCGCGCATGGCCTGCTCGGCCCGCTTGCGCTCGGTGATGTCACGCGTGACGCCAATCACCTGTAACTTGCCTTGCCCGCTTTGCACAAAGTTGGTGATCACTTCGGTATGGATGATATGCCCGTCTTTGTGCGGCTGGTCGATCTCGGTGACCCGCGACTGTACGTTCGACGGATCCTGCAGAAAGGCCGTGATCTTCTGCGGTAGGGTTGCCTGTACCATTTGACGCGATGTTTCGGTCATGGCTGCACTCGCCGGTAGGGCTAGCACTTGCTCTGGCGTATAGCCGCGCAACTTCTCTACCGAGGGACTGACATAGGTGAAGCGGTCGGTCAGTGGATCCATCAGCCAGATCACGTCGGTCGCATTCTCCGAGATCAGCCGGTAGCGCGTCTCACTCTCGCGCAACGACTCCTCGATCTGCTTGCGTTCACTGATGTCATGCACCACGCTGATCACATGCGGAACGCCATGCAAGGGCAGAATACGCGCCGAGAGCAGTCCGGTGATCAGGTGCCCGTCTTTGCACCTGAAGACAAACTCTTCGTTGATACACTTGCCATGCGCTGCCAGCAGATCCACCAGGCGTTGGCGATCGTCCGGGTTGGCCCAGAGCTCTAGCCCTAACACGGTCTGGCCGATCACCTCCTCGCGCTGGTAGCCGGTCAGCATACAAAAGCCCTGGTTGACATCGACAAGCTGTGCATCTTCCAGTCGACTGATCAGCACTGCGTCGAGCCGGGCGTTGAAGGCCAGTTCCAGATTTTCGCGCGTCTCGTGGCTTTCGCGCTGGTTGACCAGCAGGATAAAGCCAAAGGTCCACAGGGTGGTGTAGCCAAGCGACATGAGATAGGTCATCGCTTGCATCGAGGTACTCACCGGCGCTTCACCGGATATGGTGGACACCAGGGCCAGCAGGGCACGGAAGATGAAAAAGACTACGGTGATCAGAAAGATCAGCGCCAGGAAGTTGGCTGAAAGGTTTTCTGTATGTGGCTTGTAGCGGATGATGGTATAGGCACAGGCTAGGGCGATACTGCCGATCATGAACGATAAGATGACATAACGCAGCAAAAAATCTGGCCTGATCAGAGTGCTGTAGAGTACTAGCAGGCTATGCAAGATCCAGATCACCAGCAGCAGCCTGGCATGATCCGGGCGGCCAAAAAAGCGCCGCAAGCCGATCAAGATCAGCAGCATCCCGCCAGCAAACAAGAAGTTGTTGGCAAGTGTGCTCAGCGGTTCGAAGTGCCTCAATTCCTTGAAGGCGTAGGCAACAAAACCGAGTGAAATACTGCTCATCCCTAAGATCCACCAGCCTGGACCATGGTAGGCGCGCTTGAAGATCGTATGGCTGACCAGCGCACTTACCTGTAGCAGGTTCGCGATCGATAGGGTTATCGCCAGCGTGGGAAAATCAATCTGCATAGACTCTAGCTTAGCTGCTCACTATTACCAGGCGCTGCATATGCTACAATCGCCCCTATGCCAACCCTGCTGATCAACCATGCCACCCTGCTGGCGACTATGGACGACGCCGGTAGTGAACTGGTCGATGCTGGTCTCTATGCCCGCGATGGGCTGATCACTCAGGTTGGCCTCAGCCACACGTTGCCTGCTACGGCCGATCATATTATCAATGCCCGCGGCATGCTGCTGATGCCCGGCATGGTCAATACCCACCATCACTTCTGCCAGAGCCTGACCCGCTGCCTCGCTCAGGATGACGGGCTCTTCGGCTGGTTGACCACGCTCTATCCGATCTGGGCTCGCCTGACGCCTGCAGCGGTGCGTGTCGCCACCCGTACGGCCATGGCCGAGTTGCTGCTTAGTGGTTGTACAACTACGAGCGACCATACCTACCTCTGGCCCAACGGGGCTCGCCTCGACGACCAGATTGAGGTTGCACAGACGACCGGTATGCGTTTCCACGCTGCTCGTGGCAGCATGTCGCTCGGTCAAAGTCAGGGTGGCCTGCCACCCGATGCGGTGGTTGAAGCCGAGGCCCACATCCTGGCCGATTCACAACGGCTGATCGAAGCCTACCACGACCCGCGCCCTGGCGCGATGCTGCGCATCGTCCTGGCCCCCTGCTCGCCCTTCAGTGTCTCGCTTGACCTGATGCGCGAGAGTATTGCCCTGGCGCGGAGCTACGGGGTGCATGTGCATACCCATCTCGCCGAGACGCTCGACGAGGAGCGCTACTGCCTGGCCCACTTCGGACGCCGCCCGGTTGAGTTGATGGAAGACCTGGGCTGGGTCGGTCCTGATGTCTGGCATGCCCACATGGTGCATCCCTCTGCCGCCGAGGTCATGCGCCTGGGAGCCAGCCGCACCGGCGTGGCTCACTGCCCCTGTTCGAATATGCGCCTTGGCTCGGGGATCGCGCCGGTAGCAGCCTTACAACGGGCCGGGGTGCGCCTTGGCCTGGGTGTTGATGGCTCGGCCTCGAACGACGGCGGCCACATGCTCGCTGAGGCCCGCCAGGCGCTGCTCTTGCAGCGTGTGCATGGTGTCCCGGGTGCGCTGAGCGCCCGCGAGGCCCTCTGGCTGGCTACGCGGGGCGGTGCCGCCACCCTCGGTCGTGACGACCTGGGCCAGCTGGCTCCCGGCATGTGCGCCGACCTGATTGGCTACCGCCTGGATCAACTGGCCCTTGCCGGGGGTGCTGTGCATGACCCCCTGGCCGCCCTGGTCTTCTGCGCCTCACCCCAGGTCGATCTGAGCATCGTCCATGGGCGCGTGCTCGTCGCCGACGGCGTCATCCAGGGCCTCGACCTGCCCGCCCTGGTCGAGCAGCATAACCGGTTGGCCCGGACACTTGTGTAAAGGTCAGGGGCAAGCCTGGCGCAAGCCTCGAAAAGGTTGCGCTGCCCGGGCTCGTAGGGGCAGCCTTGCCAGGCGCTTCCGCTCCGCATATTGCTCTAGTACGCTGTCCCAGAAGTTCGCTGGAGGTTCCTGGGAGCGCGGGCGTCTCGCCCGCATCCGGCCTGAGCGGGCGAGACGCCCGCGCACCCGGGCCACAACTACCTGCGGACTTTCGGTAGGCTGTACTAGAGCCAATACGCAGTAGAGCAAACGACGAATCGCAACCCTCTCCCGCACAGCGGGAGAGGGTGTGAGGGTTGCGCAGCGTATTATTGGTCTTATGCTCTGTCGCTCGGTGGCGTGGCGGGCGCTATGTCACCAGCCGGGGTGCGCGGCGCCCGCTCAATGCGTTCGGCACCGGTGCGGATCCGCTCGATCACCCGTGCCGTATCGTCAAGGAAGCGCTGGCCATCCTGGATCGGGAAGGCAAAGCGTACCGGGCCGATCCGCGCCAGTGACTCGAAGACATTGCGTGGGAAGAAGGCGAGCTGGTCAGCAAAGTCAGTCAACATGTTGCGAACGAGTGGCTGTAAGCTGTCGAGCATTGTCGTGCCGGGCTGTGGGTTGAGCGTGGCCAGCACCAGTTTGCGCACATACTCGGCGTAGCTCTCGATGCGCACTTCGCCCTGCTCACGGATGATTACCTGGCAGGCCAGGCGCTGGCCGTTCGCCAGCTTCTCAGCCGGAATCCAACTCTGCTCCGCCTCACTCGGTGGGCTCAGATGCTCAACACCGGCGAGCACCTGGCAGCGGCAGGCCTGGCAAGTGCCAGCATTGTCACAGATAAAGCCGATATGGGCTGCGTTGCGCCGGGCGACGTTGAGTACCCGCTCGCCAACCTTGCCCTCCATCTCGACACCATTGATGATGATCGTGGTCATACATACTCCTCCGGCTGATCGTCACACCTGACCCGTTACCTTGATAGTAGTGTCAAGTCTATGCCATATATGTCATCGATTGACACAGCAACGGTATAACACGGATGACAGAAGCCTGTCAAGATGTGACAGGCTTGCGGATCTCGCGGATGAGATGGTAGACCAGATCGCCGGATGAGAGCACCCCGAGTGGGCGGAAGCAGCCCTCCTCCTCATCAACCACCACCACACGGTGAATATGGTGCTCAATCAAGAGCGGCACCACCTCACGTAGCAGGGTTTGCGGTGTGACGGTAATCACCTGGGTGCTCATACAATGGCTAACCGGGAGCGCTCCCCACTCATCGGTCTCCCAGTAGGCGCGCAGCACGTCGGTGCGCGAGATCACACCGGCTAGCGCGCCTTCTGGCGTCGTCACCACGAGGGCACTGATGTCGTGTTCAACCATCTGCGTCGCAATGTCCTGGAGTAGATCGGTGGCCAGGCAGCCGATAAATCCATACCGTTTCGCTTCCAGAACCGTACGTCGTTGTTTCATGCCTTGCCTTCTTGTGGCCGACGGTTTGACTTGATTGTCTATACTCTATTTTACCATAAACATTGTTGTTGCACTTGCTCCTTCACAGGCCAGCGATTCGTAGTGCAGATCCTGAATACGCTCACGGGTGATCTGGACAACCTTGATCAGCATTGTGTAACCAAAACGCGGATCGTCTTCGAAGGCGGCGCGCAGCTTGCGGGCGTCGAAGGCGATCAGCCGGCAGCGCTGGGTTGCTTTACCGTTTGAGGTGGCATGGTAGGGTGGGATCAGGGCTGACCAGGCCAGGATGGCCCCTGCGTTGATCGTGCTCAGTACCACTTCGCGGGTGTGGGCGTTTGGAATGGCGATGATTGAGCGGCTGCCCACCTCGGGCAGGTCGAGCGTCAGCGCTATCTGACCCTCATGTACGAGGTAGAGGTTGGCCAACTCCTGGCCATCCTTAAAGACATAACTCCCTGCTTCCAGAGTCACTTCATCGGCCATACAGGCCAGGTTCACCAGTTGTTCCTCACTCAGTCCGCCAAAGAAGGGGTAGGCGCGCAGCAGTTCGGGTGAAACCATCATTGAACCTCCTTCAAGTTAATTCAGTCAGCACTGCCGCTGTCGCAGCTGGGATGACCGCCGCGACAGCTGGTGTTGGTTCAGCCCCAAAGTCGAGCACCTGGCTGACGGTGATCGCATAGATCGTGATCTCGTCAGGCAGGGGCAAACCCATCTGTCGCCCTAGCTCCAGGGCCACCCCCAGGCTGGTGTCATGGGGTGAGAGGCTGTGGGCGGTTGGGCGGAGCCCGGCCAGATCAGCCAGGCTCAGGCGCAATAATCGACCGGGGGTCTGGTTGCCGATGGCAAGCGCATCGATCAGGATGGCCCGTTCGTAGCCGAGCAACTGCTCCATCAGCGCCAGGCCGCCCAGACCGGCGGTGTCCACTGTCACCATGTTGCCGAGCCGCTCCGGCCCGAGGGCCGCCGCAACCGCCTCGGCGACACGAATGCCGACCGCATCGTCGGTCAGAATTGGGTTGCCTAACCCCAGCACAAGCGTCTGTTTCATCAATAGCGTGCCTTAATGAGATCAGGTAAACACGTTTGCCGTAGCATAGGCGCTGCGGCGTTGGGGCGCAGCAGCGGCCAGCGCTGCTGCGCCCTTACCAGGGGTATGGCTCTCGTCATGTCTGCGTTCTGCGCTCTACGTTCTGCGCTCTGCGCTCTACGTTTTACGTTCCGTTGACATACTGGCTCAGGCGTTGCACCTCAGCCCCGTCTGCCGCACGGATAACCACCTCCAGCGGCATCTGGCCGGGCAGGGCGTGGGTGGCGCAGCCGAAGCAGGGATCATAGGCGCGGAAGCCCATCTCGATGCGGTTGAGCAGCCCTTCGCTCACCACTACGCCCGCTTTGATCAGGCTCTGGGCGGCTTTCTTCACCGACATAGCAATCGGGGCGTAGTTGTTGGTCGTGCCGACGATCAGGTTGACCCGCGTCAGTATGCCGCGCTCGTCCGTCCAGTAGTGGTGAGTCAGCGTGCCGCGTGGGGCTTCGACGCTGCCGACGCCTTCGGTGGGCCGTTCGGTGATCGGCGTACGGATGCGGGGGTCGCAGATGTCAGGATGGGTGGCCAGTTCAAGCATGCGTTCCGCCGCATAGAGCAGTTCGATCAGGCGTGCCCAGTGGGTTGCCAGACGGTAGTGTACCGGGCGGTAGCGCCCGTTCGCGCCACGGCTGCTGAGGGTTTCGTAGAACTGTTCGTAGGCGGCCTGGGCCTCGGGTGTGGCCATGCCATCGGCGGCATTCAGCCGCGAAAGGGGAGTGGCACAGTAGACGCCGCTGTCCTTGCCGTCGACAAAACCCTGCCAGCCGACTTGCTTGAGGTAGGGGAACTTAAGGTAGGTCCATGTTTCGCTATGCTCAGCAATATGCTTGGCATAGTCGTGGGGGTGATATTTGACCAACTCAACCCCGTCCGGGTCAACCACGCGGATCATGCCGTCGTAGAAGTTGACATGGTTGTGGGCGTCAACCGTGCCCATCGAATAGGTCTGGTGGACGAAGATGTCGCCGAGGATGAGCTCGCGATAGGTCGCGTTCGCCAGCACCAGGTCGGCAAAGAGTTGCAGGCTGAAGCGAGCAAACTCCACATTCTGCCGGGCGACCTGCTCGACCAGAGCACGATCTTCGGGGGCCAGGGCTTTGCTCCAGCCGCCGGGCAGGCCGGCTACCGGGTGAACCCCGCGCCCACCAAGCAGTTTGATCACGCGATGGTTGCGTACCCGCGCATCGATCACCTGACGCCCAATCTCCAAACCAACCTTATGCACCACACCGAGGATGTTGCGTTCGGCAGGGGGCGCATCGGGGCCGAGCACAAAGTCAGGGCCGGCCAGGGCATAGAAATGGGTGGTATGGTCGGCCACGTAGAAGGCCGAGTAGAAGAGTTCGCGCAGACGTAATGCCGCTGGCGGCGGTGTCACATTGAAGAGTGCATCAAGGGTCTTGGTAGCGGCAATATGGTGCGCCTCGGGGCAGACCCCGCAGATACGGTCGGTGATGCGTGGCATCTCTTCAGCGGGCCGTCCAACACAGAACTGCTCGAAACCACGCAGCTCAGGGACGATAAAGTAGGCGTTGGCCACCTCGCCGCGCTCATCGAGAAAGATCTCGATCCGCCCGTGGCCCTCCAGGCGTGTGACCGGGTCAATTGTAATGCGTTGCATACAGGCTCCCTTGCCGTTGATCAACGATCCTCAGCCCTCCTCAGTGACCCGCGCGCGGCGCATGAGAGAATGGGCCATACTGAAGCGGTAGAAGGTGCCCGCCGGGTCGGCCAGGGTCTCCATTACGGCGGCCACTTCGTGGGCCTGCTCAACTTCATCCAGCCCAGGGCGACCAGGGGCAACCACCGAGGCAATCGCCGAGAGCATGCGCGCCCCCTGATCCTGGTCGGCCAGGGGGCCGTAGCAGCCTTCGCAGCGCATCCCCACCTGTGGGCAGAGGGCACCGCAGCCGCCACGGGTCGCCGGGCCCATACAGACCAGGCCTTGCTCAAGCAGGCAGATGCCGGGATCGGGTGTGATCTCGTAGGGCCGGTAGAAGCGTTCGATCTGCTTGACGTTCTTGGCCAGGGGACACTCTTCGCAGAGGGCGACGTTGGCGGCTCCGAGGATGGTGCGCCCTGGTGGGGGGAGCGGTGCTCCACTCAGGATTGTGGTCAGCACCGCTGAGATCTGGTGTGCCTCAGGCGGACAGCCGGGGATGATATAGTCCACCGGCACGACCTGGTCGAGGGCGCGCACCGTTTCGTAGAGCACCGGCAGGTGGATCTCCCCCTCGGGCACCTTGCTCACCGGCTGGGGCACGCGGTGGCGGGTTTCGTCGTTAGTCGGGCCGTCATAGTAGACGGTGCGCAGGGTGGCGGCGTTGTTGGTCAGGTTGGCCAGGCCCGGCACACAGCCTTCGTAGGCGCAGGAGCCGAAGGCGACCAGGGTCTTCGACTTGCGCCGCAGCAGGTGCGCCAGTTCTTCATTTTCGGAGTTGCGGATCGACCCGTTGAAGAGACACAGGTCGATGAAACCGTCCGGGTAGCCTTCGACATCGTGGTATTTGAAGTCGGCCACACAAGGCCAGAAGACGATCTCAAAGGCGGCGTCAACGGCGAGGATCTGCTCGCCAATGTTGAGCAGCGAGATCTCACACCCGCCACAGGCGGCGGCCCAGTACATCGCAAAGGTGGGTTTGGCCATACGCTCCTCCTAGCCGACTTCGGCCTCAGCCAGTTCCTGACGGAGCGTGGCAGGCTCGCCCAGCACAGTGCGCCGCCAGTTGAGTGGCCCCAGGGCCTGCAACTCTTCGGTCATACGGTCGATCGCGGCAGCAAGCTGGCGTCCCTCTGAGGCTGCCGCCCAGACCAACTGAACCCGCTCGGGCTCGACCCCAAGCTGCTGCAGCATGATGCGCAGCAGGGTGAAGCGGCGCAGGGCTTTCAGGTTGCCCTCGACATAATGGCACTCGCCGGGGTGACAACCGGCGATCAGCACACCGTCGGCACCTTCACGCAGGGCCTTGAGCACAAACTCGGGCTCGACGCGGGCCGTACACATCACGCGGATCGGGCGCATCGTGGGGGCATAGTGCATACGCGCTGTACCGGCCAGGTCAGCTGCTCGGTACGAACACCAGTTGCAGAGAAAGCCGACGATCACCGGCTGGAAGTCTTTGCTCATCGCTGTCTGCCTCTCGTCAGGGCCTGGTGGGTCACTTGTTGTGCGCAGTGCTGGAGCGGGGCGTGAGTGGGGCGCAGCCCTGTCAACAACAACTTCCCATAATTGTCTTAGACAAGGTTTCAGCAAGGCCGGATCTGCTTAACAGTTTGCCCACAGCTCCCACAACTCCCACACCGCACGCGGTCGGGTTGTCGGGTTGTCGCCCAAACGGTCAAGCCGGTTTGAACCATGTCTTATGCCGGTTCGAGCCATATGGTGTTTGGCTCGCGTTGATCCCAGAGGATGCCTTCAATCTGTGCCATCACCTGGTCACGGGTGAAGTGGGCACCGTTGATGGCCGCACTGGGGCAGGCTGCCACACAGGCACCGCAACCCTGGCACAGCGCGGTGATCACCTCGGAGATCTTGCGATCCTCGTGGAAGACAATCGCGTGGTAGGGGCAGAGGTTGTTACAGATGCGGCAGCCCGAGCAGCCCGCCGGGTCGATCGAGGCGCGCACTGGCTCCATCTTTACTGTACCCTGGCCAATTAAACTGGCCACGCGGGCCGCCGCTGCCGAGCCCTGGGCCACCGATTCGGGGATGGCCTTGGGGCCCTGGCAGGCTCCGGCGATCAGAATGCCTTCGGTCATCGTCACCACCGGGTCGAGCTTGGCATGCCGCTCGGTGAACCAGCCTTCGAAGTCGCAGCCCAGGCCGAAGAGGCTCGCCACCTGGCGTGAGTCGGCCCGTGCCTCCATACCCGCCATCAGCACGACCATATCAACCGGGATGCGCCGCTGTTTGCCGATCAGTGTATCCTCAACCTGGATGATCAGCTTGCCTGCCTCATTGGGGCCACGGGCAGCATCGGTCACTTCGGCCACCCGCCCGCGCACGAAACGGGTACCTTCGTCGAGCACACGATGGTAGAACTCTTCGTAGTGCTTGCCCGCCGCCCGGATGTCAATATAGAAGTTGTAGACTTCGGCTTCGGGCACTCGCTCATGCACCAGGTGGGCAAACTTGATTGCCGCCATACAGCAGGCTCGTGAGCAGTACTCGTTGTACTTCTTGTCACGCGAGCCAACACAGTGGACGATGCCGATGCTGCGTGGGGTGCTCACCCCATCGCGCAGCAGAACACGCCCGTCGGTTGGGCCAGCCGCGTTGACCATACGCTCGAACTCCATGCTGGTGAAGACGTTGGCCAGCCGCCCGTAGCCGTACTGTGGAATGCGGCGGGCATCGAACTGGTTGTAGCCGGTCGCCAGAATGATATGGCCAACTTCAAGTTGCTCGAACTGCTCTTGCTGGCCAAAGTCGATCGCATTGGTCGGGCAAACCACTTCGCAGGCCCGGCATTTGCCACGCTGTAGATAGGTGCAGTTGGCGCTATCGATCACCGGGTACTTCGGTACTGCCTGGGGGAAGTTACGGTAGACTGCCTTGCGATAGCCGAGGCCTACCTCGAAGCCATGGTCGATAATGCTGACGGGGCATTTCTCGACACAGGTGCCACAGCCGGTGCAGAGCTCTTCGTTGATGAAGCGCGGTTTGTGGCGCACCCGCACACTGAAATTGCCGATATAGCCATGCACCGCAACCACTTCGCTCCAGGTCATCAGGGTGATGTTGGGATGGTTTTCGACATCAACCATCTTCGGTGTCAGGATGCAGGCTGCACAGTCCAGGGTCGGGAAGGTCTTATCGAGCTTGGCCATATGCCCGCCAATCGAGGAGTCACGCTCGACCAGGTAGACATGGTGGCCAGCATTGGCCAGTTCAAGGGCGGCCGTAAGCCCGGCAATGCCGCCACCGACGATCAGCGTATTGGGGTTGATCTCGACATAGAGTGGGTCGAGCGGGCGCTGGTGAACTGTGCGCTCAATCGCCCCACGCACCTGGGCCTTGGCTTTGCGGGTTGCCGCCTCACGGTCGTCGGTGGCCCACGAGCCCAGTTCGCGAATGTTGGCCATCTCAAACAGGTAGGGGTTGAGCCCGGCGCGCTGACATGTCGTGCGGAAGGTCTTCTCGTGCATATGCGGCGAACATGCCGCCACTACTACGCGGGTCAGGCCCTGCTCTTTAATGTCCTCCTCGATCAGGCTCTGGCCGAGGTTGGAACACATGAATTTGTATTCACGGGCCACGGCGACATGCGCCTGCGTTCCGGCCCAGGCTGCGACATGCTCCACATCAACGGTGCGAGCGATGTTGTGGCCGCAGTGACAGACATAGACGCCAACCCGTTCGGGCTGTTCTTCGGCCTCACTCATGGCTGCACCTCCCCCGGCATCTGTGGCATCGGCAAGCGCGGGTCGTCACGGCGTGTGCGGCGACGTGCGGCGGGCTCCTCAACCGGCGGCAGGCTGGCCCCGATCTTCGCTAGGGCCGGGCGTGCATCAATAATCTCTTTGCCGATCCCCAGTTGCTCCGCCGGGAGACCAAAGGCCAGGCCGATTAGCTGGGTGAAGAAGAGAACCGGGATGCGGAAATTGGTGCCAAAGCGCGTATTGACCAGATCCTGGAAGGCGTCAAGGTTGAGTTGGCACATCGGGCAGAGGGTCACAATCATATCGGCCTGGTAATCAGCGGCATTCTTGAGTAGACGCCGGATCAACTCCAGGGCTACCTCTTCGCTGATCTGGGTCATATGGCCGCCGCAGCAGTGCGCCTTGAGCGGGAAGTCAACCACCTGGGCCCCTAGCACGCGCATCAACTCGTCGAGTGTGGTGGGATACTCCGGATCGTCGAAGCGCCCACGGAAGCCGGGGCGCACCACCAGGCAACCGTAATAGGGGGCCACGCGCAGCCCGCTGAGCTTGCGGGTGATCTGGGCAGCGATCCGCTCATAGCCGACATCGTTGATGAAGACATCAAGCAGGTGGCGCACATTGACGCTGCCAGCCTCATAGTGCAGGCCACCCGCATCAAGCGCCTGGTTGATCTGGCGGGCCAGCCCCGGTGAGTCGGCCAGGTAACGATCAACTTTGCTCAGGTTGAGAAAGCAGGCGCTACATGGGGCTACCAGGTCGGGAGTTGTGCTCGTGTTGGCCCCGTTGGTGACCGCAGGACGCAGTTGCTCGGCGGCCAGGGCCAGGTTTCGCCCGACCAGGGCATATGCCTGCATGCGCTTGACGGCAATAAATTCGGTTGCGCCACAACAATTCCAGTCCTCAACCTGCTCAAACTGCAACTCCAAATGGCGAGCGATGGCCATCAACGAGGTATGGTAAGCGCCCGCGTTGCGCTCCAGCGAGCAGCCCGGGTAGTAGCCGTAGTGCATGCGTCCCTCCCCTGTGAGGATGCAAATGAGTAACTGCGCGGCTCACCTTGCCGCGAGGGTGCTAGTACAAGTCGGCGTAAGTTCACCCAGGGTTTGACGCGGGCTTTAGCCTGCCAGAAAGCGGCGCGCGCTAGCGCCACACTAACGCTTTAGCGTACTAGCAGGCTCAGGCCAGCGTGTCGAGGGTGGCTGCCTTGGCCAGGATGGCTTTGAGTTGGCCGATCTGACGGATCTTGTGTGGCTTCAGGTCGAGCCGATGCCGGCGTAACAGATCCAGCCCGAGCGGCGCAATGCGGGCGGCGTCAAGCGGGCGATGGCGCAGGTAGTAGCGCGTGATCAGGCCAAACTCGAAGCTGCGTCCATACCGCTCAACATGGTCGATAAAGGTCTGGGCAAACCCTGGTGCCCGTGCCGTCTGCGCATCATCGTAGCGTCCCTCACGGATCGCCATCCGCTTGAGCGTGTACATCAGATCGGTGATGTGGATCTCCTGCGGGCAACGCTGCATACAGTAGTAACACGAGACACAGTACCAGGGTGCATTGCTCCCCAGCACAGCCTCGCGCATGTCCGCAGCGATCAAGGCGAATAGCGCCCGTGGCGTGTGATCCATGTCCGCCCCCGATGGACACGAGCCGCCGCAGGTGCCGCACTGCAGGCAAGCCTCCAGATGCGGATTACCTGGCGTCTCGGTGATCACCTCACGCATCAGCGCCGGGGCACGCGCAAGCATTGCGGATGAGGCCATGGCCAACTCCTCATTGAGACAAGCTTCAAAAGAACAGAGCCAAGTACGCTGCCGGAGAATATCTGGTTTGCTCGCTACCTCCGCTCGATCGGAGCATCTGCGGGGTGGAGCCCCGCGCAAGCCAGACCGTCGCCATCCTGGAGCTAGGCATCCGCGGGGCGGGGACGGGGTGTCCGAGGGGCGCAGCCCCTCGGTAGAAATACACTCCCTCCCCCCCCTTGGAGCCAATCAGTTCAATGAGCGTCGGTCACGAACGTGACCTGAGGGTATGATATGAACTTAGCGAGTGTGAATAGTCACGACTATAACAGTCGCGTGGGCAAAAGTCATGGGATGAGATCACAACCTATCACAACTTTTTGCCAACTCACGTGACCACAACCTGACGCCGCCCATGCGAAAAGTGGTACCATAGGCGCGCATAGCGGCATCCCGCCAGTTGAAGGAGCATTACCGATGGCCCCATCGCGCCCCGCCGAGCGTGTCAGCCGTTTCGGCACCAGCATCTTCGCCGAGATCAGTGCCCTGGCCGTGCAGTGTGGGGCGGTCAACCTGGGCCAGGGCTTTCCCGATTTCCCCGGCCCGGCCTGGCTCAAACAGGCTGCCAGCGAAGCGATTGCCGCTGACCTTAACCAGTATGCCCCCTACCAGGGTCTGCCCCGCCTACGCGAGGCGGTTGCCGCCACATGGCAGGCCCAGGGCCGTGGCACGATCGACCCGGCCCGCGAGGTTACTATCACCAGCGGGGCCACCGAAGCTGTTTTTGGGGCTATGCAGGGCCTGCTCGACCCTGGTGACGAGGTGGTCGTCTTTGAGCCCTTCTACGATGCCTATGTACCCGCTATCACGATGGCTGGCGGTGTGCCGCGCTACGTGCGTCTGCATCCGCCGCGCAAGGATGCCGTTGGTTATGCCAATGGGTGGTGGTTCGACCCGGCTGACCTGCGCGCTGCCTTTGGCCCGCGCACCCGACTGCTCCTGCTCAACACGCCCCACAACCCCACCGGCAAGGTCTTCACCCGCGCCGAGCTTGCGCTGATCGCCGAACTTTGTACCACCTTCAACGTCACCGCCATCACCGACGAGGTCTACGATCAGCTCGTCTTCGGGGCCGAGCCCCATCTCGCGCTCGCTACCCTGCCGGGCATGTGGGAGCGCACCCTGACGATCAACAGCATCGGCAAGACCTTCAGTGTCACCGGCTGGAAGATCGGCTATGCCGTCGGGCCGGTCTGGCTCAACGATGCCCTGCGTGCCGCCCACCAGTGGATCACCTTCGCCACGGCGACGCCCCTGCAGGCCGCTGCGGCCGTCGCGCTGGAATTTGCCCTCAATGGTGACTACTACAAGCAACTACGCGCTGCGTACCGCGAGCGCCACGACCTGCTCTGTCGTGTGCTCGCCGCCGCTGGCCTGCCGACCCTCCCCACCGAGGGCAGTTACTTCCTTATGGCCGATCTGGCCGGCACCGGCTTCAGTGACGATGCCAGCTTCTGCCGCTGGCTGACCAGCAAGGTTGGTGTTGCGGCCATTCCCCCCTCGGCCTTCTATGCCGACCTGGAAGGCGTGCCTCTCCTAGCGCGCTTCTGCTTCGCCAAGCAACTCGCGACCATCCATGCTGCCGGTGAGCGTCTACAGCAGCGTTTAGACACAATACCTTGCAAATAAGGGTTGCTGCCGCGCCCGCCCTCACTCCCCAACCCCCGCTCCCAGAACGGGAGCGGGGGAGCCGGAAGGCGTCCTGACGCGGATTCTTCCCTCTCCCCTGGTGGGAGAGGGGCCGGGGGTGCGGCGGCAAAGGCCGGTCGCGAGCGGCTTATTTGCAAAGTATTGGTCTTAGGGACAATACCTGAGCCTCAGGATCGTTCAGCCTCGTTCAGGATCATGGCCGCCACCGTATGCGTAGCCCGTTCCACCTCGGGGCTCAACGCGGCGCCGAGGTCGAACTGGCGTCCTTCGATGCCGTAGATCACCAGGCGTGCCGGCAATTGTCCCAGCACACGCGCCAGGTCAACCGCTTCAAGCACGCCGAAGGCATGGGTCGAGTGGTGCAGGAGTGTCGCAGGCAGCGGATCGACCCCCAGTTCCGCCCGGTGGACACTCCCCGGCGGACGACCCGCATACATCGCATCAACCAGAAAGACAACCTCGGCGCCGGCCCAGGCATCAAGCAGCCCTATGCCACCGCCGTCGGTCTCGCGGACTTGCAGCCTGCCTGCTGCCACGGCAGGATGTTGCTCAAGCAAGCTCGTCACGGCTAAGCCAGCCCCGTCGTCGCCACGCCAGGGATTGCCGACACCAATGATGAGTGGGATAGTCGTCAGGGTAATGTTCATAGGTGACTGGGTCACTTGCTGTGCTCGGTGCCATCGCGGGGAGCGAGAGGGGCGCAGCCCCGCTCAAGCAAAAACTCCTCACCTCATGGCAGGGGCCACGCCAGGTGATCCACTACTCACGTTCAAGCGACAGCCGGAGAAAATGGGTCGAGCATGAGATGCACGGGTCATAGTTACGCACAATCTGCTCGCACTGCCAGGTGAGGCGCTCTTCATCGAGGGCCACGTTCTGCTCGACAAACGACCAGAGGTCGTGCTCAATCGCCCGCTGGTTCTGCGAGGTGGGTGGGACAATGCGTGCCTCAAGGATGCTCCCACGCTCATCGATGCGATAGCGGTGGTAGAGGATGCCCCGTGGTGCTTCGGAACAGCCGTAACCGACGCCAGCCCGTGGCTCAACTGCCACGGCGGGCTGTTCGGGCTGTTCATAGTTTTCGATGATGCGCAGGGCCTCGTCGCAGGCATAGAGTGTCTCGACTGCCCGTAACACAATGCTCTTGAAGGGGTTGCGGCACTCACGCCCCAATCCGGCCCCTTCGGCGGCCTGCTGGGCCACTGGCGAGAGACGGTCGAAGTTCAGGCTGTAGCGCGCTAGCGGGCCAACCAGATAGGCCCCCCGCGCCCGGATGTAGGAGTGCAGTGCTGTCGAATGCTCGAGATGCTCTTCGGCAAAGTAGGTCTCGTACTCGCGCACGTCGAGGTCGAGACCCTTATTCGAGACGATACGACCCTCGTTGAAGGGGTATTCATCGGGGTGGCGCATGGCCACAAATTCATAATCCTGCTCGAAATCGGGGCATGGCAGTGAGGCCGTCCACTTGACTGCCTCAAGCGCGATCTCACGCGCCTCTTCGAGCTGCGCCTTGAGCCGCCGTTGCAACTCGCGCCGGGTCGGTACTTTGTAGAAGCCGCCGATGCGCACATTGATCGGGTGGATCTCGCGCCCACCAACGACATTGACGATGTCGTTGCCGGCCTTCTTCAGCTTGAGTGCCTTCTGCACAATTGTCGGGTGGTCTTTGGCCATCTGAATCGCATCGGGATAACCGAGGAAATCGGGCGCATGCAACATCGAGAAGTGCAGCACATGGCTCTCGATCCACTCACCGCAGTAGATCAGCCGGCGCAACTCGCGCAGCTGACCCTCAATCTGTACCCCACAGATCTGCTCAAGCGCATGCACCGAACTCATCTGGTAGGCAATCGGGCAGATGCCGCAGATGCGGGCCGTAATGTCGGGCACCTCACGAAAATCGCGCCCGCGCAGAAAGGCCTCGAAAAACCGTGGCGGCTCGAAGATACGCAGTTGTACACTGCTTACCTGATCGCCCTTGAGTTTGATATGCAGGCCACCCTCGCCCTCGACGCGGGCCAGGTAATCGACCTTGATCACGCGGTTATCCGTTTTCATGGGCCTCACTCGTCTTTCGGAACGCCTCGGCATAGGCGTTAATGCCGCGGAACAGGCGCACAATCTCCTCCTGGCTGATGCCCATCTGGATAAACTGGGTCGCCAGGGCCTCGGTGTTGGGCGACTCCATCGGGCCATAGCAGCCGTAACATGCCCGGTTGTACGAGGGACAGAGCGCCCCGCAGCCAGCGTGGGTCACCGGGCCAAGGCAGGGCTGGCCCGCGCTGACGAGCACGCAGACGGTGTTGTGCTGTTTGCACTCGACACAGACACTGTGCGAGGGCACGATCGGGCGCCGACCATGGAGCAGGGCGCTGATCAGTTCGAGCAGTTGATATTTGTTGATCGGGCAGCCGCGCAACTCGTAATCGACAAAGACATGGTCGGCAATGGGCGTCGACTTCTGTAGCGCCGAGATATAGTCCGGCGATTGGTAGACATAAGAGATGAAGCCCTTGAGATCCTTGAAGTTGCGTAGGGCCTGGATACCGCCCGAAGTGGCACAGGCCCCAATGGTAATCAGGTACTTCGAGACACGGCGCACCTGGTGGATCCGCTCGGCATCGTGCGAAGTGGTGATCGAGCCCTCGACCAGCGAGATGTCGTAGGGGCCTTTGATGACCGCCCGCGAAGCCTCGGGGAAGTTGGCGATCACGACGGCATCGGCGACGGCCAGCAGTTCATCTTCACAGTCGAGCAGGCTCATCTGGCAGCCATCACACGAGGCGAACTTCCAGACCGCCAGCTTTGGTTTTGACTTCTCCGCCATCTTGCTACTCCCTCACAACCCCCGGCGGCCAAAGAAGGGCTTGATCTCGTCGTACGAAAAGATCGGCCCATCTTTACAGATAAAGTTTGGTCCCCACTGGCAATGGCCACAGAAGCCAACTGCGCACTTCATATTGCGTTCCATCGAGATGAAGATATGCTCTGGGGCCAGGCCACGTTTCTCGAGTTCGAGCACGGTAAAGTGGATCATCACTTCAGGGCCGCAGATCATCGCCACCGCGTTCAGATGGTCGAAGGGTGCTTTGGAGATGATACGCGTGACTACGCCTACATTGCCACGCCAGGGGTGCATCGCCCGGTCAACCGTGACATGCACATCAACGTCGAAGCGCGAGCGCCAGCCTTCGATCTCGCGCCGGTAGAGAATGTCGAGCGGCGTGCGGGTGCCGTAGAGTAGCACCACATTGTTGTACTTCTCACGGTAGGCCAGCACATGATAGAGTGCCGGGCGCACCGGGGCCAGGCCAAGCCCGCCAGCCACAATGATCACATCTTTGCCCTGCGCCTCAACCACTGGCCAGCTATTGCCGAAGGGGCCACGCACAGCGACCATGTCGCCACGCTTCAGTTGGCGCATGGCACTGGTGACGACGCCGACCGCCCGCGTCGTGTGGACAAGCCGGTGCGGCCTGGTTGGGTCGCCGCTGATCGAGATCGGCACTTCGCCCACCCCATAGATGTAGAGCATATTGAACTGCCCCGCAGCGAAGGGGTAATCACTCTCACCGGAGCCTGGCTCCAGTTCGAGCGTAAAGGTGTCCTGGGTCTCTTTGCGCACCCGCTGTACTCGGAAAGGCCGCGGCAGCATGGGATCAGGCAGATTCCTCGTCGGCGAGGTCGCGACCATCGCACTCATGGCGAATTCTCCTCGTGGCTCAGGCTCGGTAGAGATCTACGACCTGCAGCAGGGCGGCCTGCAGGCGCTGTTCGATCACGGCGACAGAGTGCTTCATCAGGTGGTAGCCCAGCTCGTGGTTGGCATCACAGCTTGCACGCAGCCTGGCTCCGTCGATGGCGATGGCTATGGTCGGCTCAAGCGCCCGGGCGTCAAGGTGCCAGCGATGGGGGGCAAAGAGCCACGACCAACCGAGCATATCTTCGGCCCCCAGGGTCATCAACAGGATCGGGCCGCGCCCGGGGGCAAAGATCTCCAGGGCTACCTTGCCCTCACTGATCAGAAAGAGCCGCTCGGCAGGTTCGCCCTGGTGGAAGATCAGTCGCCCGGCCTCAAACGTAATCGTCTCGGCGCTTGCTGCGATCGTCGCCAACAACTCAGGCTCAATGTCCTGGAAGAAGGGGTGCTGTGCCAGGGTTGTTGTCAGCGCGCTGGTCGTCATGGGGGTTGCTCCTTCGACAGAGGGGACGTGGGTGAGGTCCTGCCGCTACACCATGTTCAGCGTCGCAGTCTGCGATCCGGTCGAGTCGTTGGCATACATGGCGCGGATCTCTTCGGTCAGGTCGATTCCGACTGGGCACCAGGTAATGCAGCGCCCGCATCCGACACAGCCCGAGCTATCGAACTGGTCGATCCAGGCGGCGAGTTTGTGGGTCAGCCACTGGCGATAACGTTCACGCCCTGTCCCGCGCACACTGCCGCCGTGAATATAGGAAAAATCGAGCGTAAAGCACGAATCCCAGCGTTGCCAGCGCTCTGCCACTCGCCCACTCAAGTCGGTGGTGTCCTCGACTGTGGTGCAGAAGCAGGTCGGGCAGACCGAGGTACAGTTGCCGCAGGCTAGACAGCGATTGGCTACATCGTCCCAGCGCGGATGATCGGCATTGGCGTAGAGGAATTCTTTGATCCCGTTCGTATCGAGTGTGCGTACCATACTCATCTCGGCCTGGGCATAGACCCGCTCGGCTGCCGCCAGGTCGCTCTCGCTCACCGGCTCATAGGGTAGCCCGCGCAAGACCCTGGCCCCACTGGTCGAACCAACTTCGACCAGGAAGACATGGCGCTCGCCGTCGATCAACTCGGTCAGGGCCAGGTCAAAGCCACCCAGTGCCCGTGGCCCCGTGCCCATCGAAGCGCAGAAACAGGTGCCCCCGGCATGATCGCAGTTCACCACCACGACGAAGGTCGAGTCATGCCGTGTTTTGTAGACCGGGTCGGTGAAGGGGCCACGCGTAAAGACCGTATTCTGGATGGCAATCGCCCGTAGTTCACAGGCGCGCACGCCAAGCAGGGCCAGTTTGGCGATCTCTGGCTGCTCCTCGACCATTA
Organism: uncultured Chloroflexaceae bacterium; assembly: GCA_964592425.1. Taxonomy (GTDB): domain Bacteria; phylum Chloroflexota; class Chloroflexia; order Chloroflexales; family Chloroflexaceae; genus Viridilinea. Next base: position 200,119 of record CAZQCG010000001.1, on the reverse strand, counting down.
CAAAATCATTGCGGCCTTCGCCCGTCTCGGCCCGCCAGAGTCGCCGACGAGGTGGGTGTAGCAAGCGCTTCCACGATTGGGCTGCCAGGGTATAGCCGAAGAGTGCTCCGTCATCACGCTTGATCAGCCGGTAACTCCCCGCATCCTGCTCGTCAGTCCAACCGGCTGGCAGATCGGCCAACTCCTCGACCTCGTCATAGACAATCGCCCCGTCACGTAGAGTCGGGCCAACGACCTGGTAGCCCTGGCCCCGTAGCAGTGTGATCAACTGCTCGAGACCCTCCAGGGTCAGCACGGCTCTACTGCCGATCCGTAAGGCAGATGGAGTCATGAGGCGTCCCTTCCACAGGGTAAAGCGATGGCAACAGCGCCTGCAACGCTTGCATATTAAGACAGAAGCTCAGGAAGTGTGCCTTATTATGCAACTGCTTACTGTATATTCAGGTTGCGAATCATTCATTTTGAAGAGAGTATTCTTCCTTATGTAAAAGATTACGCAGGCTGCCGCTGCGCGGGCTGATGTTGACAATCCCCATTCCAGCCCGTATGATCGAGCTATACGTGGGTGAGCAGGAAGGAATAGCTCCATGACTAATCGCATCAGGCTGGCGACTAACCAGGATGCAGGCCAGATTCGTGCCATCTACGCCCCAATTGTCACGGAGACCAATTTCTCATTTGAGCTCACGCCGCCAACGGTGAGCGAATTACGCCAGCGCATTAGCAAGACCCTCGAACGTATGCCCTGGCTCAGCTGTGAGCTTGATGGCACCGTGGTTGGCTATGCCTATGCTACCCCGCATCGTGTCCGCGTCGCCTACCAGTGGTCGGTCGAGGTTTCGGTCTATGTCGCCCCGAACCAGCGTGAGCATGGCGTGGCCCGGGCGCTCTATACAGCCCTCTTCGCCTTACTCAGGCTGCAGGGTTACTACAACGCCTTTGCTTCCATCACCCTGCCTAATGCGGCTGGTGCCAGGCTGCACGCCTCCCTTGGTTTCACCACGGTCGGTGTCTACCATGCCGTGGCCCACAAACGGGGGGCCTGGCACGATGTGCAGTGGATGCAGCTCGAACTGCAGCCACGCCCGCTCAATCCGCCCCTGCCAACCGTACTCGCCAGGTTGCTCGAAGCCCCCGCTCTGGCGGCGGCGCTGAACGCTGGTACGGCCTTGTTGCAATAACTCCCCAGACGACCTTCGTCCCTTTTGTAGTAGAAAGATGAACGCCTATGGCTGCGATCCTGCTGGGCATGATCTTTGGCTTGATCGGCTGGTTCCTCGTTCGCTATATCATCTTCGGCTTTTACACGGTTGATCAGAATGAGCGCGCGGTGAAGACGATCTTTGGCCGTGCCGAGCGTCTGCCGGACGGTGCTGAAGACCCCTTCACCGAGTATCTGCGCCCAGAAGAGCGCGAGCGTTATAAATATCCGCAGTTGCGGATCATTTCACCCGGCGGCCCGTATTTCAAGTGGCCCTGGGAGCGCATCTACAAGGTCTCGATCGCTACCCAGACGATCAATATGGCGATTGACCTCGAAGATCCGCGGGCAAACAATGGTGGCACGGTCCTCGAAGCCGTCACGAAAGACCAGCTCAATGTCGGGCTCAAGGGCCAGATCCGCTACCGCGTCTCCGAGCGCCATCTCTACGCCTATCTCTTCGGCGTCAAGAATCCGGTGATCCATGTGATGGGCTACTTCGTCTCGATCCTGCGTGAGCGCATCGCCAATTTTGAGGCCCCGCCGGTCAAAGACCCCACTGTCCTCGCCTCCCAGCCCGCCGATGCCAGTGCCGTCACCGGGGTCTCGATCAACGACCTGCGCAAGAACCTGCGCGATCTCAACGAGCATATGGATCGGGAGTGTCTCTCCTCACCGGTACGTTATGGCGTGATCCTCGACGCCTCACTGATCACTGAAATTGACGCCCCGTCCGAGGTGGAGTCGGCCATGGCGGCGATCAACACTGCCCACAACTCTGTCTCCTCCGATATCAGCCTGGCCCAGGCTGGCGCTGACCAGACGATTGTCCAGTCGCGGCGCGCCGTCGAGATCGAGACGCTTAAGGCCCAGGCCGAGGTTGAGCCGCTGCTGGCCCTGGCTAAAGAATTACATACCCTCAAGACCAGCGGCCCCGGCGCACTCGACTCCTACCTGCGCAATGTGCGCCTCAGTCTCTTCAGCCAGGCCGAACGGGTGATTATGGAGGTGGAAAAATGAGCTTCATCCTCTTCCTCGGTGCGGCGATCACCACCTTCTTCTTGTGCTTCATCTTCGTGCCGATCTTGATCGGTATGGGCAGCTTTTTCGGCTTCTACACGGTCGTGCGTGAAGGCACCTGTCAGGTCTATACCCTCTTCGGGAAGGTGATTGGTGTACTCGACCAGCCCGGCCTGCAGATCCTGCCGGCCCACCTCGGCCCGCAGGCCTTCCTGGTCAACTTCTTCGGTAAGCGCACGATCCTCGACATGCGCCTTGACCAGCGCTACCTGCGTAGTCAGCCGGTCAATTCGGAAGAGGGTGCCCCGATGGGTATCGGCGTCTGGTATGAGATGGCGATCAGCGACCCGGTCTCCTACCTCTTCAAAAATGCCGATCCCCAGGGCTCGCTGGCGGCCAATGTCAGCAACACGGTGGTACGCACCTTGAGCAATATGCCCCTGGCGCAGATGCTCGAGGATCGCCACCCGATGAGCCAGGCCGTGCGGGCCGAGGTCTCGCCCAAGTCGATGGAGTGGGGCTACCGGCTCGGCTCGGTCTACATCCGCAAGGTTCACTTCCGTGACGCCGGCATGACCCGCCAGATCGAGGCCAAGGTTGTCAATCGGCTCCGCCAGGTGACCTCGGCGATCAAGCAGGACGGTGCCAACCAGGTCAGTATCATTACCAGCACCGCCGAGCGCCAGGCGGCGATTGCTTTCGCTCAGGCTCAGGCTATCCGCCCGCAGATCCTTGGCCAGGCCCTGCAGCGTATCAGCAAAGACTCTGAGGTTGCCGAGGCGCTCTTCCAGATCCGCGAAATGCAGCAGATCGTCGAGAGTAAAGCCCGCGTAATCTTTGTGCCCAGCACGAATGGACACGAGTTGCTGCCCAACCTGCTGGCCTCCGCCCCAGGCAATGAGCCTAAACGTTGATACCGCTGGCGACTCTGGGAGCGCGGGTGGGCCGCCCGCTCAGGCCGGATGCGGGCGAGCCAGACTGTGTAAGGGCGCAGCAGCACTAGCCGCTGCTGCGCCCCAACGCCGCCAACCCATAAGCATTACTCGGACGGCATAGTAGAGCCAATACTTTGCAAATAGGGGCAAGCGCAGATCGATCAAGGCCGATCAGACGCAGAAGCGTTGCGGCTTTGCGGCTTTGCGGCTTTGCGGCTTTGCGTGAGCTTATCTGAAAGGTATTGGTACTAGAGCCGGGGGAGGCGCAAGGTGAAGGTACTCCCCGCACCCTCGCTGCTTTCGACCGTGATACTGCCGCCATGCAGATCCATGATCGTTTTGCAGATATAGAGCCCGATACCCAGGCCTGGGATAAACCCGTTCCTCGATCTGGCGCGAAAGAAGCGCTGAAAAAGTGCGGGTATGATCTCCGGCGTGATTCCGACTCCATGGTCGCGCACATCGATCCGTGCCTGTGTGCCCTCGGCGCGAACCGCCATATCGATCGTGCCCCCGGCCGGGCTGTATTTCACCGCGTTCTGGATGACATTCTGCACTACTTGCTCCAGTCGGAGCGTATCGCCCATCACAAATAAGGGCTCCTTGCCCAGGTACAGCTTTAGATTGTGATAGGGGAAGGTCGGCTGGAGGCTCTGCACAACCCGCTGTGTCAGTTCGTTCAGGTCGAGTGCAGCTGTGCTCAGGCTGAGTTCGCCGTGGTCAATCTGTGCTACATCCAGGAGGGCGTTGATCAGCTTGCTGATGCGCAGGCTCTGCTCGACCAGTAAGGCCGTCACCCGAATGTCGCCGGGATCGGCGTCCACACGAGCGTTGAGCCGTCGCTGGAGCAGCGTCGCATGGCCCAGCAGGACGGTCAGGGGTGAGCGCAGTTCATGGGCGGCGATGGCGAGCAGGCTGTCGCTTTCATCACGCGCATGCTCTGCGGTGTGGCGCAGGGTGCGCGCATGCTCCATCTGCTGATCGCCCGCTATGAGCGTGGCAATGCCGGCCCAGCGTACCACTGTGCCCGCCGGGTTGCGTGAGGGCACTGCCTCAGTGCGGAACCATTGGTAGCCTCCGTCGGCATTGCGCAAGCGCTGCTCGACCAGGAAGGGCACCCCGCTTCTAATGGTAGCTTGCCAGCGACTCAGGCTCAAGCCACGCTCGTCCTCATGGACAAGATCGACCCAGCGCAGCCCGATCAATGCCTCAGGCTCATGCCCACTATAGGTGCAGAACGCCGGGTTGACGTAGTCCCAGAACCCATTTGGGCGACTGGTGAAGAGCATGACGGGGAGGATGTCCAGCAGGTGGAGTTCATTTTCCGGTGCTGGTGCCATGACTCCATTCGCATGAGGTTGGCCAGGTGCCGTGACTCCATTCGCATGGGGCTGGCCAGGTGCCGTGACTCCATCCGCATGGGGCTGGCCAGGTGCCGTGACTCCATCCGCATGGGGCTGGCCAGGTGCCGTGACTCCATCCGCATGGGGCTGGATCAGGGGTTTCTGCAACATAGCCTGGCCTTTCTGCCCGTCCAGATAGAGAAGCGGATCTTTCTACTTGTCCCGTCGCGCAAACATCCTGTCATCTTGAGCCCCAGCGAAGGATTCCGACCGAGATGCTGAGGGCAGCGAAGTATGACATCCTGCCGGGATGCTTCATAGTTTCCGCTTCCCATGGTACCGGACACCTGTCACTGCTGCGGGTGTACCTGCAGTCAATCGTCTGGTGAGTGGCGCACCGCGCCATTGAGATACGCCGCTCACCAGGCAGGGGATCGGCGCTGTCCTCCCTGGCAACCGCCAAATTGGGCATTTGCCCCCCGCAAATTGCCAAGTCGCAGGTGTCCCCTACTGCATAGTATAGAGAAGGTGCTGCTGCGTTGTTAGCAGGCAGAATAGGATTTTGCTGTAAGGGAGTTCCTTACAATGTCAGGTATAAAGTAGGCTGGCGCTGATCTTCTGGGATGGTTGCGCGATCGGCATGTGGCGTGCTTACCCAGGCTTCTTGGCAGTTGTCGCTGGGTGTAGCTAGTCTGTGGTACAATCAGTTGTCCATGCAAACATTTCAACTACTCGATCAGATCTGAGATGACTGAAGACAACAAAAAAACATCTATATCTGATTCGTCTGCATCATCGCAAGTAGAGCCTGAGCCGGCCTCCGCTAGCAGCCCACGGGTTGTCGGGATTGGCGCGTCTGCCGGTGGCCTCCAGGCCTTCACCGACTTTCTGCGCGCTATGCCGGTCGACAGCGGGCTGGCTTTTGTTCTAGTTCAGCACCTGGATCCCCAGCAACCCAGCATGCTGCCGGAACTCCTTGCATCGCATACCAGGATGGCCGTTCGGCCAGTTACCGACAGGATGCCGGTCGCTCCGAACGAGGTCTACCTTATTCCGCCTAATCGGGCCCTGACCATCGCCCAGGGTGTGCTCTGTCTCGAGCCACCTACTGAGGCCCATGGCCACCGCCTGCCGATTAACCACTTCCTGCGTTCCCTGGCCGAGGACCAGGGGGCGCATGCGGTGGGCATTGTGCTTACCGGCACTGGCACTGACGGTGCCGAGGGCCTGACGGCGATCAAGGCCTGCGGCGGGCTGACCCTTGTCCAGGAGCCGACCTCGGCTGCCTACCCGTCCATGCCTGAGGCGGCGATTGCCCAGGGTGCGGCCATATATATTGTGACCATCGCCGAGATGCCTGCGCTGATTCTCGTGGGGGGCGCTGCTGCGGTGGCCTTGCCGTCAGCACCGGCCTCGCTTGCAACACTCAGTGCGATCATCACGCTGCTCCAGCAGATCACCGGCCACGACTTCAGCCACTACAAAACCACCACCCTTCAGCGGCGGGTTGCAGGCCGTATGCAACAGCTGGGTCTGGCCAGTATCGAGAGCTACCTCGAGCGCTTGAAGACGGATCGTACCGAGGCGGAGCGCCTCTTTCAGCACCTGTTGATCGGCGTAACCGAGTTCTTCCGCGATCTGGCTGCCTTTGATGCTCTGGTAAGTATGGTGTTCTCGGTTTTACTGCGCGGTAAACAGGCCGGACAGCCGGTGCGCGTCTGGGTTCCCGGCTGCGCCTCCGGCGAAGAAGCCTACTCGTTGGCGATCATATTGCGTGAGCAGCTGGCGCAGCTCGATGTCCCGCTGCCCGTGCAGATCTTCGCCACTGATATCGACGAGGTTGCCCTTGCCGTTGCCCGTCGTGGCCATTACGACGCCGGCATCGCAGCCCACATTGCGCCTGAGCGGCTCGCCCGCTATTTTACCCCTGACGGTATGGGCTATCAGGTGGCGAAGGAGTTGCGCGAGCTTTGTCTTTTTTCAGTGCATAACCTGATCAGCGACCCGCCCTTCGGGCGCATGGATCTGATCGCCTGTCGCAATCTGCTGATCTATTTTGATACCGAGCTCCAGCGCCAGTTGATCCCGGTTTTCCACTATGCCCTGGCTCCCGGCGGCTATCTCTTCCTTGGTTCGGCCGAGACTATCGCTGCGACGCCCAGTGCCGCAGAGTTGTTTCGGGTAGTCGATGGACGCTACCGCATCTACCAGCGTAAAGAGCGCATGGCTCACCCGCAGATCACGCTTCCCTGGGCCAGCGCACGCAGGCCGCCCGCCCGTATTGTCGGCGCTAGCCCGCGCCAGAACCTGTCGCCACAGGGTAGTTTTGGCGCGACCATCGATCAGATCTTGCTCCAGGATTATGCCCCGACCGCCGTGGTGATCGACGCCCAGGGTAGCATCATCTATGTCAGCGGGCGGGCACATCCCTTTCTGAGCGTGCCGGAGGGCGTTCCGACCAGCAATTTGTTCGACATAGCCCACCCTGGCCTGCGTCTGCATCTGCGTGCGGCGGCGCGTGCGGCGGTACAGGCCGCGGTGCCGGTGGTTCGTGAGGATCTGATCCTGCTGGTCGACGCCGAACAGATCCATCTGACACTCAGCGTGCGCCCCTTCCCCGATACCAGCACCGAGAGGGCGCTGTTCCTGGTGATTATGCAGGCCCACGGGCCAGCAACTGCACGTACTCCCCTTATAGTGCAAGAACCGGCTGCCCCGGGTGTCTCCGATGGCATACTGGCGCTGGAGTTGCAGCGCACCCGCGATACGCTCGAAACAACTATCGATGAGCTTCAGGAAGCTAACCTGGATCTCACTGCGGCCAACGAGGAGCTGCGCTCGTTGAATGAGGAGCTCCATGCGACAAACGAGGAGTTGCAGACCTCCAAAGAGGAGATCCAATCGATCAACGAGGAGCTCCAGACGGTCAACGCTGAGCTCGGTCGGAAGATCGAAGAGTTGGATCGGGCCAACGCCGACCTGGCCAATCTCTTTGCCAGCGTGCAGATCCCCGCGATCTTTCTTCATCCCGACAGCAGGATCTCCCGTTTCACCCCCCAGGCCACCGAACTCTTTGCGCTGATCGATAGCGATCTCGATCGGCCCCTTGCCGACCTGAGCGCCCGTTTCATCGGGGCCGACCTCCCTCCCCTGATCGCCCAGGTGCAAGCGACCCTTGATTCGGTTGAGACCTTGCTTCATCAGCCTGAGCAGGATCGCTGGTGGAGTATGCGCATTAGACCCTATCGAACCCTCGCTAACCTGATCAGTGGAACAGTCCTCACCTTCACGGACATCAGCACGCTGAAGCGGGCTGAGTTGGCCCTGCAGAAGGCCCACGATCAGATGGAACAGCGCGTTAACGAGCGTACCAACGAGCTTGCGGCATCCAATGCGGCTCTCCAGATCCAGCTCGCCGAGGGGATACGCGTCGAGTTGGCCCGCCAGCAGTTGCTCCAGCAGCTTGTTACGGCCCAGGAGGAGGAGCGCCGCCATATCGCCCGGGAGCTTCACGATCAGCTCGGCCAGGATCTGGCGGCCCTCATCCTGGGCCTCAGGGCGCTCCAGGAGAAAATCGCAGATGACACCTCCGCTGCCCGTGTCGTGCAACTCCTGGCGATCGCCATCGGGATCAGTCAGGACGTGCGTGATCTGGCCGTGCAGATGCGCCCTTCGGTGCTCGACGATCTCGGCCTGAACCTGACCTTGCGCAACTATGTGGAGCAGTGGTCGGCGCGGGCCAGTGTTGCCGTAGATCTGCACACCAGCGGGCTAGAGGAGCGCCACCTGCCGCTGGCCGTCGAGACAACCATCTACCGGCTGATTCAGGAGTCGCTGACCAACATCCTCAAGCACGCCCAGGCCTCCGAGGTGAGCGTGATCATTGAGTGCCATGCCTCTGAGGTGAGCATAATCATCGAAGATGATGGGATCGGTTTTGTGGTGCCGGCGAGATGGGAAGATCTGGCCGATGCAAAGCAGTTCGGCCTGATCGGCATGCGCGAGCGGGTTATGCTACTTGGTGGCACGTTGGTGATCGAGTCGGCTCCAGGCAGCAGCACAAGCATCTTTGTGCATCTCCCGTTGCCCACCATCGAAGGAGAAGGAGGGCCGGATGGAAACCATCAGCGTGGTTCTGGTTGATGATCATATGGTGTTGCGTGAAGGGCTGAAGGCCCTGATCGCAGCCCAGACCGACATTGTCGTTGTCGGTGAAGCTGGCGATGCTGAGGTCGCCTGGCAGCAGATTGAGGCGAGCCTCCCGGATGTAGTGATTATGGACATCTCAATGCCGGGGGGCAACGGTATCCAGGTGACCCAGCGCATCAAACAGACCTACCCGGACATCAAGGTACTCGTACTGAGCGTCCATGACGACACGAGCTACCTGTCCCAGATGCTCGCCGTCGGGGCCTCGGGCTATATCCTCAAGCAGACTGCTGCCGATGCCCTGATCCAGGCCATCCGCATTGTCGCGTCTGGGGGCCTCTACCTGGAGCCATCGCTTGCCGAGTATGTTGTGAGACGCTATGTGCGCCGGCCTAAAGCTGCCTCGGAGTTACTGGGCATTGAGCTCAGCGAGCGTGAGCAGGAGGTGGTACAGCGTGTCGCAAAGGGTTACAGTAATAAGGAAGTTGCGGCCCAACTCAACCTGAGTGTCAAGACCGTCGAGACCTACCGGGCACGTGCCCTGGAGAAGCTCGGCCTGAATGGACGGGCGGCATTGGTACGTTATGCTCTGGAGCGCGGCTGGCTTGGTGATGGCACCTAGCTTTGAATGCATTGCCACGCAACCAGAGATATGCACAGTTGATGCCGTGATCTTTCTGGTTGACCCTCTCGACAAGCACCCGCACGACCCCGATATCCAGAGCCTGATGCGGCTCTGCAATGTACATAACGTGCCGCTGGCGACTAACATCGCGACCGCCGACTCCATCATCGCCGCCATCGCGATGCAGGCCATCCAGGGGAAGTCAGGTGCGCAGGGTTAGTAGTTTGTGAGGTAAGTTTCCTTGTGTTCTGCCGGAGCGCGGGCGTTGGCTGAGCCTGTCGAAGCCAACGCCCGCTGGCTGAGCTTAAAGGAGCTCGGCCAGCGCGCAATGCTTGAACGATCTGCTCAACGCGTTGTCGTTGTGCGCCGGGCAGGGGCACCGCCAGCAGCACGCTGGCGGGCACGCCGCCACTTCACCCACCAGGGCATACTAAAGAGGTACAGCCCGCTCAGGGCGAAGAAGACGACCATCACCTGTTGCACTCGTTGCACGATCGGGGCGATGCTGCTGCCCTGTGTGCTGATCACGGCCAGCATGACGATGATAAAGACCGGGGCTAGCCAGCGGTGGCTCAGACGAATGATCCGTGACATAAATTTCGGCTCCTTGGGCTCGTTGACATAGGCTTACACTCACTGCTTGGAGTGTAGCAGTTGCCTGTGGCCCTGTCTTTGACTCAAGTCGGATCAGCGTTAGCCAAGCGCGGCTCGCACCTCAAGCCCGGCCCGGTCGAGGATGCGGATCGTACGTCGCTCAACGGCGATCAGCCCGGCCTCGGCCAGGTCGCGCAGGGCGCGGTTGAGCACATCGGGCACCGTACCGACCTGAGCGGCCAGCTCGGCCTGGGTCGCCCAGCGCCGCCGTTCGATGCGATCGCCGTCGGCCTGCTTCAAGATCAGTCGGGCCAGGCGCGCCTCGACGGTGCGTAGGGCCAGGTCTTCGACCAGCCCGGCCAGATGGATCACCCGTGCGGCCAGGCTGCCGATCAGCGCCCGGGCCAGGGCCGGGTGGCGCTCGATCTGTGCAAGGATGGCCTCCCGTGGTATCCGCCAGAGGATGCACGCTTCGAGGGCGATCAGAGTTGCCTGGGTGCTCGTCCCGGCGAGTACGGCGACATCGTTCAGCACCATGCCTGGCCCAAAGGTGCCCATCGTCTGCTCGCGCCCCGTTAAGGCGCTCTTGACCGCCTTCACCCAGCCGTGCTCGACCACGTAGAGCCCATCGTCGCTTGAGCCCATGAGAAAGATCGTGGCCTGGGCCGGGTAGCTGACCCGGCTGGCGCTCCGGGCCAGATCGGCGCTGATGCTTGTGTCAAGGCTGGCAAAGAGTGGTGTGGCTTGTAGGACTGCCTCGGCGTTGGTATTCATAGGCCTCTTCAGTCGGTGCCCCGGCCTACCATCCCAGGGCGTCCAGGCTACCGTCAGCAGGCTGAAGCCCAACGCTTGATGGGGCAACCCACAGGCCGAGCAGGATCGGCGCACCGAGAAAACTCCAACCGCCATGTTCAACTGGTAGGATGATCGGGCGCAGCCGCACCGCCTGTACCTCTGGACTACTCATGCCCATCCTTGAGCAGGATCAACAACATCACCACTGGTGTGAGGGCTACAATCGCGTGTGGCATACGTGGCGGCATATGCACCCATGTGTTGGCATGGGCCTCAAACACCTCTGTCCCCAGACTCACCCGCGCTTCACCTTGCAAAAAGTGTAAAATGGCTGCACTCGCGGCCGTATGCTCCGACAACTCCTGGCCTGCCGCAAAGCCAAAAAGCACCACCTTGATCTGCTCGTCCTGGGCAAGCGTGCGGCTGATCGTACCATCTTCGGGAATCGTGACCTGGTTCACCAGATCCGCGTAAGTCGTCACATGCATGGCCGGCTCCTCCGTTATAGCCCTCCAGAAGTTCGCTGGCGCTTCCTGGCCCGCTCGCGGGCGGGACGCCCTCCCGAGGTAGCACAACCCCTTGTCTAACTAACTCTAACATATCGGCGCTGGTGACGCTCCATCATTTCTGTACAGCGCCTCCACCACTTCTGCATACTCATGCGGTAGGCATGTTTTAAACGAACTGGTCAGTGCGCCAGGGGCAAACTCTTAGACGCGGAGCCTCCTATGTCCCAGACTGTGCTCGTTGTTGATGATGATCCCTCGATTGCCCGCCTGGTCTCTGCCTATCTGACCCAGGCGGGCTTTCGCGCAATCAGTGCTCATGACGGCGCGACCGCCCTGCGTATGCTACGCACCGAGCGCCCCGACCTGCTTGTGCTCGACCTGATGCTTCCCGACCGTGATGGCCTGGAACTGGCGCGTACCATTCGTGCCGATCCGGTAACTGCTGCACTGCCCATCCTGATGCTCACTGCCCGTGTCGATGACACCGACCGCATTGTCGGGCTCGAGCTCGGTGCCGATGACTATGTCACCAAGCCCTTCAACCCGCGTGAGCTGGTTGCCCGCGTGCGCGCCATTCTGCGCCGCGCCGCCGGCCCGTCCGCCCCGCCCCAGCGCCTCCAGCATGGCGACCTGCTGCTTGACCTTGATGCCCACCGCGCCAGCCTTGCCGGTGAACCGATCGAGCTTACGCCGACCGAATTTGATCTGCTGGCCCTGCTGTTGCGCAACCCCGGCCATGCCTTCACCCGCACTGAGTTGATCGAGCAGGGCCTTGGTTATACCTACGCCGGCCTCGAACGAACCGTCGATAGCCATATCAAGAACCTGCGCAAGAAGATCGAGCGCGATCCGGCTGCGGCCCCGCTGATCGAGACCGTCTATGGCGTCGGTTATCGCCTGCGCCACACCACCTGACATGAACCGACTCTGGTTGCAACTAAGCCTCGGCTTTGCCCTGGTCGTACTGGTCAGCACGCTAACCGTTGGTCTGCTTGTCAATTATCTGGCCGGCACGACCTTTCGTGGCTATGTTGCCCAGAACCAGGTGCTTGAGAGTGGCATAGTTGCCGACCTGGCGGCGCACTATGCAACCTATGGCTCACTGGCCGGGGCCGAGCCTCTGCTTACCGTCACTCACGGCCAGGGTCAGGGCCAGGGTCAGGGCCAGGGCCGGGGCCTTGGGGCCACCATGGGTACCAGCCTCGTCCTCGCCGATCACGATGGGCAGGTGCTGGCCGACCCGGCTGAGCTGGTCGCCGGGTCGATGCTGAGTGCGCGTGAGCAGGCTGACGCCATCCCCATTCTGTTCCAAGACCAGCCGGTAGGCTACCTGCTGGTCTTGCCTGCGCGGGGCGCAGCGCTACCATTGGCCGCCCAGCGCTTTCTTGATACGCTCAACCAGGTGCTCTGGATCACCGGCTGGCTGGCTGGTGTGCTCGGCCTGGCCCTCGGCCTGCTGATCGCCCGTAGCCTTGCGGCTCCCCTGGCCCATCTGGCGGCGGGTGCCCGCCGCATCGCTGCCGGCCAGCTCACCGAACGGGTGCCGATCAGCGGCCCGGCAGAGGTGCAGACCGTCGCTACGGCCTTCAATGAGATGGCCAGCGCCATCGAGCGTGGTGAAGCCGAGCGCCGCAACATGGTTGCCGACATTGCCCATGAGTTGCGCACCCCGCTTACCGTGTTGCAAGGCAACCTGCGGGCCATGCTCGACGATGTCTATCCGCTCACGAAAGAGGAAGTGGCGCTCATCTACGAGGCCGGTCAGGGCCTGCGTCGGCTCGTCGATGACCTGCGCGAGCTCTCGCTGGCCGAGGCGGGCCGGCTCGCACTGCGCCCTCAGGCCCTTGCCGTGGTGCCTTTGCTAGAGCGTGAGGTGGCCCTCTTTGCCGATTTTGCCGCCGCCCAGGGTGTCGCCCTTAGCGTCGAGGCACCCCCAGATCTGCCTGCCGCCCTGGCCGACCCCGATCGTCTTGGCCAGATCTTGCACAACCTGATCAGCAACGCCCTACGCCATACTCCCTCTGGTGGTAGCATTACTCTGCGTGCAGCGCGCCTTGAGGCCAGTGCGCCAGGCGTGCTGCGCTTCGAGGTCGTTGACACCGGCGAGGGCATTGCTGCCGAAGCGCTGCCCCACCTCTTCGAGCGCTTCTACCGTGCCGACCGTGGCCGGGCGCGGGAGGCTGGCGGAACCGGCCTGGGCCTGGCGATCACCAGCCAGCTTGTGCGGCTGCATGGTGGTACGATAGGTGTGAGCAGCCTTCCTATGCAAGGCACGCGCTTCTGGTTTACCCTGCCTGTTGCAGAGGGCCTGTCGCACTGAGTTGTCTGGAGTTCACCAGAGCCATGTCTGTACACCTGAACGCCCTCGGCCAGCCACTTGGGGCCGCGCTCCCCGCCTGGCAACCACCACCGCGCCCGGCACACCAACCCCTTGGCGGGCGTTTCTGCCGGCTGGAACCGCTTGACCCGGCCCGTCACGCCGCCTCATTGCACGCCGCCAACCAGGTTGACCGTGAGGGGCGTATGTGGACCTACCTGCCCTATGGGCCTTTTGCCGACCTGGCTGCCTACCAGAGCTGGATGGCCCAGGTTACTGCTGGCGCAGACCCCCTCTTTTATGCAATCATCGATCTGGCCAGCGGGCAGGCCCTGGGCGTTGCCGCCTACCTGCGCATCATACCCGAGGCTGGCAGCCTCGAGTTGGGCCACCTGGCCTTTGCCCCGGCCCTGCAGCGCACCCCAGCCGCCACCGAGGCGCTGATGCTACTCTTTGCCCAGGCCTTCAGCCTCGGCTACCGGCGCTGCGAGTGGAAATGCAATGCCCTCAACGCCCCGTCACGGGCGGCCGCCCTGCGACTCGGCCTCACCTACGAGGGCCTCTTCCGTCAGGCCACCGTCGTCAAAGGCCGCAACCGCGACACCGCATGGTACGCCGTGATCGACCGTGAGTGGCCAGCCCTGGCCGCCGCCTTCCAGCGCTGGCTCGCCCCAGGCAACTTCGACGCCGCCGGTCAGCAGCACGAACGCCTCTCGGCGCTCACCGCAGCCCTCCGTCAGTCCGCTGGCGACCTGTGACTGCTCTCGCTCTCAGGCTTGTGGGTTACCCCAAGGGTGAACCCGCTACGTTACAGTTCGATGTCACCGACCGCGTCCTGATGCGCCCGGGCTATTTTCTATTTCCTACTCTTCTAAATCCAATACCTTTCAAATAAGAAACCTGTCAGGTGCGGCCAGCCATGATCGTTCTCATTCTGATGCATTCCGTGGCCGCACCTGACAGGTTTTCTCAGCCATGCTTCCATCCTTATTTGTAAAATATTGCTTCTAAATCCTTGTCTCACCTTGACAGTCGCAACATCCCCATGGTAGCATTCCTCAACCGTGCTACCGAAAAAATCCACTCGTCGCTCGGATTTCCTCCCACCTTCAATGGTGTATCATCACCAGCGTGCACACTGTTGTGCCCTCTGCATAGCTGCATATGCCAGTACGGCTATGCAGCTTCTCTGGATGGCCGAAAATTCACAGGGAGTGTTTGCGAAGGGGCATGGGCTTCCCATGGTGTTCGTGCAGCGCGGGCTGCAATCTCGCATCTCCCCGCATTCCCCACGGATCTTCGAAGGAGGTTGCCTATCGATTCTAGCTGACACCCAGGCCGGTCTTCTGTTCGTCGTTCAGTCTTCTCGCCCGTGCACAACCTGAATCACAGATTCTACGCTCAAGGAGAGCACCCGATGCGTATTACCAACTGGCGCAGCATGGCCGCAACCGCCCTGCTCTTTGCGCTACTCATCCCCATCCTCGCCGCCTGCGGCGGCGGCACCCCCGCTGCTCAGCCGACCACTGCGGCCACTACGGCCCCGGCCGAGCAGCCCACCGCCCCGCCGGCCGAGCAGCCCACGGCTGCCCCGACCGAGCAGCCCACCGCCGAGCCACCACCGGTTGCCGACACCGGCACCGCCGAGGCTGGCGTATTGCGGATCAATACGGGTTCAGAGCCCGACAATGTTGATCCCCAGCAGGCCAGCTTCGTTGGCGAGATCCAGTTCATCATGATGGCCTACCAGGCCCTGATGACCTTCGATCAGGATATGAAGCCCATCCCTGCCGCCGCCGAAAGTGTTGAGGCTTCCGCTGACGGTCTGAAGTACACCTTCAAGATCCGTCCCGATAGCACCTACTCCGACGGCAGCCCCCTCACGGCCAAGAACTTCGAGTATGCCTGGAAGCGCCTGGCCAACCCTGAAACTGCTGGTCAGTACCAGTCCCTGCCCTGTGGCATCATTAAAGGCTACAGCGAGTGGTCCGCCGCTGCCTGCCAGGGCCTGACCATGACCGAGACGATGGAACTTGACCTCGAAGCCCTTGAGGCCGACTATGGCGTTAAGGCCATCGACGATACGACCCTCGAGATCGAACTGACTAACCCTGCACCCTATTTCCTCTCCATTGCCGCGCTCTGGATCGGTGCCCCCGTGCGTGAAGAGGACGCCGCGATCGGCCCCGACTGGTGGTACGATGCCGAGAACTATATCGGCAACGGCCCCTTCATCCTGACCGAGTGGGACCATGGCAATAAGGCGACCTGGGAGCCCAACCCCAACTATAATGGCCCGCTCGGCCCGGTCAAGCTCAAGCGGGTTGAGTACTACATGATCACCGAGAGCCAGGTGGCCTTCCAGGCTTACCAGAACGGTGAGCTTGATATGCTTGGTATCGCGCCCGAGGATCTCTCTGCGGTTGAGTCTGACCCGGTGCTGAGCGAGGAGATTGTCAACCTGCCCGGCTCATGCACCTTCTACTTCGGCTTCAATACCGCGAAGGCTCCCTTCGAGGATATCAAGGTGCGCCAGGCCTTTGCCCAGGCCTTCGACCGCGAAGCCTGGAACCGCGACATCTTCGGTGGCCTCGGCAGCGTGGCCTACAGCTTCATCCCGCCCGGCTTCCCCGGCCACCAGGCTGATCTCAAGCTCTGGCCCTTCGACGCCGAGGCAGCTAAGGCGGCCATCGCCGAGTCGAGCTATGGCAGCATCGAGGCCCTCCCCGAGATCAAGCTGACCTACTCGGCCAGTGCGCGCAACAATGCCCGCTTCGAGTGGATCGCTGGCCAGCTCAAGACCAACCTGGGCCTTGATGCCGTGCTCGATCCGATTGACCCGACCGCCTACACCGCCCTGACCAAGGAAAATCCGCCCCAGTTCTTCTCCCTCGGCTGGTGCGCCGACTATCCCGATCCGCAGAACTGGGTTTCGCTCTTCCAGACCAATGGTCTGCTCAGCACGCGCGTCGGCTACTCCAACCCTGACTTCGATGCCCTGATTGCCCAGGCCGATGTCGAGCAGGATGCTACCAAGCGCTTCGAGCTCTACGCCGAGGCCGAAAAGATCCTGATCGAGGACGCCCCGGTCACCTTCACCCGCAACGACGGCGGCCCTGAACTGGTCAAGCCCTACGTCCAGGGTGTCAGCGATGATACCGTGGTGGCGATCGACTACTGGCCCGGCTTCTTCAACCTGGTCAATCTAGACGTGCAGCCGTAGTTACTACCCTATCGTAAAGCGCTACCGAGGGGCCACAGACCCCTCGGTAACAACCAGTAGCTTTCTCCTGCAGGGAGGCACGGAGGGGCCTGTGGCCCCTCCGCAATATCTTTTATTGATACGATCAACAAGGTTTGCTTATGAGCGCCTACATCCTGCGTCGTATTCTCTGGCAGATCCCCGTGTTGCTGATCGTCGGGTTGATGACCTTCACCGTCGCCAAGTTGACGCCTGGAGGTCCCTTTGATACCGATCCCAACCGGCGCCAGATGTCGCCGCGGGTGGAGGCCATCCTGCGCGAGAAGTTCGGCATGGATCTGCCCTTCTGGCGCCAGTTCACGCGCTACATGTTCTTCGACCTCACCACCGACCCGCGCACGGGTGAACAGGTGATCGTCTGGGGCGCAATCGGTGGCAATTTTGGCCCAACCTATGCTTCGCGCGGGGCGCGCACGGTCCAGCAAGAGCTCTTCGGTGAGCGTTCGGGTAAGCCGAGCCGCTTCTACTACTCGGCGCGCCTGGGTCTGCAGGCCCTGATCTTCGCGGTACTGATCGGGGTGCCGCTCGGTGTGCTCGCCGCCCTGCGCCAGAATACCTGGATCGACTATAGCGTGCTGCTCGGGGCAACCTTTTTTGTCTCCCTCTCGACCCTGATCGTCGGCTTTCTGCTCGTACTGATCTTTGCGACCGGCCTGGGCTGGTTTACGGTGATTCCCGATTGGGATGATCCGATCAAACCCTGGGTACTGCCCACGATTGCCCTCGGTTCAACTTCCCTCGGCTTCATCACCCGCCTGACCCGTTCGAGCGTGCTTGAGGTAAAGCGCCAGGACTATGTGCGCACGGCGCGGGCCAAAGGGCTTGGTAATCAGGTGGTCATCTGGCGTCATATGCTCAAAAATGCCATGCTGCCCGTGATTACGATTATGGGGCCGCTCGCCGCTGGCCTGATCACCGGCACCCTCTACACCGAGATCATCTTCCAGGTGCCTGGTATGGGCGAATTGCTCGTGGAAGCAATTGGCAAACGCGATTATTCGATGATCATGGCAGGCGCGCTGATCTTTGTCTTCTTTCTGGGCGTTGCCAACCTGATCGTTGATATTGCCTATGGTGTGGTTGATCCACGGATCAGCTATCAATAAGCGCATGATGCGCCTGTTCTTACGCTTCTTTACGCTAACGAGGCCCCTATGGCGACGAGTGTGCGCAGCGCTGGCTCGACCGACAGCCTTGACCTGACCACCACCAAGCCGCGGAGTCTCTGGGGTGACGCCCTGCGCCGCCTGTTGCGCAACCGTGCCGCCGTGGTTGGCACCGCGGTCGTCTTCATATATATCCTGGTGGCGATCTTTGCCCCCTTACTGGCCCCCAAAAGCCCGGTTGAGCAGACGGCCCGCAACAGTCTGCGCCCACCGATCTGGGTCACCGACAATCCGCGCAACCAGCCGAACCCTGAAAACATCCTTGGCACGGACACCAATGGACGTGATATCCTTTCACGGCTGATCTACGCCACCCGTGTTTCGCTGATCGTTGGCGTTGTGCCCCAGTTCATCATCGTTGCTCTGGGCGCAACGATTGGCCTCGTCTCCGGCTTTCGCGGCGGCTGGGTTGATAACCTGCTGATGCGTTTCACCGAGATTGTCGCCTCTTTCCCTGACCTGCTCTTTATTATTACCCTCACTGTGGCCTTCCGCGAAACGCTCTTCGGCAAAGCCTTCAACGGCCTCTTGCTGATCTTCACTGCGCTGGCTGTGGTCAGTTGGACCGGACTGGCGCGCCTGGTGCGTGGCCAGGTGCTCTCGCTGAAAGAGAAAGAGTTTGTCGAGGCGGCTCGGGCGCTTGGCGTACCCACCGCAACTATCCTTAGGCGTCACATCCTGCCCAATACCCTTGCCCCGATTATCGTGGCTATCTCCTTCAGCATCCCCGGCCTGATCCTCTCCGAAGCCATCCTTACGTTCCTTGGCGTAGGCATGCGTCCTTCGGTTGACCCGAACAACCCCTTCCCCACCAGTCTCGGTCAGATGATGACCGAGGGCTTCAACAACCTCAGCTCAGGCCCATGGATGCTGCTCTTCCCGGTCCTGATGATCTCCTCCCTCGTGCTGGCCTTTACCTTTCTCGGCGACGGCCTGCGTGATGCCCTTGACCCGCGTGATGCAGGGTAGGCCTTCTGCCCGTTCTGTTGGCCTCGAAACCAGAAATTGCCAATCAGTCAAGCTCATCCGGATTTGAATTTGTTCATCAGCTTCACCCTTCGGCTTCATCGAAGGTTCAGTTCGCTCTTTTACAGTTGATGGCATCCCCAATGGTGCGCAGAGCAATGAAGCGTTGCTGCCAGGTTTACCTTTATGATGTTTGTACACTAAAGGTTGTGCGAATGAACACCATGCGTCGTCGAGTGCTGGTGCTTCTAGGCTGGCTTCTCCTCTGCTTCGTACTTGATCGCCTGCTGGTTGCCGGGAACCCCACCGCAGCTCTGCCGATCACGCTCTACCTGCTCAACGGTGCCGCCTGTCTGCTCACCTTGCTGCTCCCCACCACCCCCCCGCGTACGCTGATCACTGCTGGCCTCTTCAGCCTTGCCTATTTCCTTATCCTTGGCCTGCTTGATCCACTGCCCCTCTTCGGCCAGTGGTACACCTACCGTACCCTCCTCGGCCTGGCGATGCTGCTCGGTACGCTCGTCTTTGCCCAGCGCCTCGGTGAGGCCCTGGCCGAATTTCAGCGCGCCGTCACCCTTTTGCCGCGCAGTCTTACGAATCCGCAGGTTCAGCCGGTTGAACAGGCCCGTGAGCGCATCCAGATCGAGATGATCCGCAGCCGGCGTAACCACAGCCCGCTCAGCCTGGTGGTAGTACATACCGAGGCAAGCGCTATGCAGGCGGCCGCCAACTGGATGATCCATGAAACCCAGGTTCTGCTCGCCCAGAGTTATGCGATCGCTGCCGCCACTTCGGCCATCAATAAGACAATTCGCCGTACTGACCTGGTGCTTGATGGTCGCCTGCCCGGTCAGTTGATGCTGGTTGCCCCCGATACCTCCGAAGAAGATGCCTCGGTGCTCTGTCAGCGCGTCGAGAGCGATCTAAGCAATCAGCTTGGTGTCCAGGTGCATTGCAGTGTTGCCACATTCCCAACCCACGCCCTCACCTTTGATGATCTGGTAAGCCTGGCCGAGCAGCATGCTCCCGGTACGCCTCTCTTGCGTCCCACCCAGCTCGCCGAGAGCGTCAAGCTCAAGCCTCGCCAGCCTGACCCCAATCTGGTGCGCTCTCGCCATGATTGAGCTTCATCACCATTCACACCTTCGCTCAAGGTTTAGTGTCGCTATAGTGTAGATCCACAGCCCGCTCTTGACATCGTCCCAGCACCATCCTGCGCACTAAGGAGCGTGAGACTATGGCCGTTGTGCATTTTGATCGGCAATCACTTATGGCAAAGCACGAGCTCTCCTGGCTCGAGCGCTACCACCCTTCACGCCAGTGGTTCCGTGGCCGGAGCTACCTCTTGCTCAAGCGCTTGTTTGATCTGACGGCGGTTGTGCTCAGCCTTCCACTGGTACTGCCTGTGTTACTGATCTGCGCTCTGCTGATCAAGCTCGAGTCGCCGGGTGGGCCGGTGGTTTTTAGCCAATATCGAACCGGGCGCCACGGCCACCGCTTCAAGATCTACAAGTTCCGCACCATGGTGCCCAACGCCGAAGCATTGAAGCAGCAACTCGCCCATCTCAACGAGCTTCAGTGGCCCGACTTTAAGATCAGTAACGATCCGCGCATTACCCGTGTTGGGCGCATCATGCGCAAGACCAGCCTTGATGAGTTGCCACAGCTCTGGAATGTGCTGCTCGGCGACCTGAGTCTGGTCGGCCCGCGGCCCACCTCTTTTGATGTCGGCACCTATCAACTCTGGCAGACCGAGCGGCTTGATGTGCCGCCCGGCATCACTGGTCTCTGGCAGGTCTATGGGCGGGCCCAGACCGAGTTTCACGAGCGCCTGCGCTTTGATATTGCCTATATCCAGCATCGTAGCCTTGGGGCCGATCTTGAGATCTTGATCCGCACGGTCGGAGCCGTCTTCAAAGGCCGCGGAGCCCATTAAACGTAAGGAATCTTCTGCATGGAATTGAAACTCTTCCTGGCAGTTTTGCGTCGGCGCGTGTTGATCATCCTGCTCTGCACGGTGCTTGCCGGGCTGGCAGGGTTTCTCTTTACCCGTACCCAGCCGCCGGTCTATGAGTCAGCGGCACGGGTGATCGTCGGTGCAGCGCTTGATGACCCCCAGGTTGACAGCAATGCCCTGCGTGTCAGTGCCCTCGTCGGGCTTACCTATGAGGCGATCACTACCAGTCGCCCGATTATGGAGCAGGTGATCAGCGACCTCAATCTCTCCGTCAGCCCCGAGGTTCTGGCGCGTGATGTCTCGGCCCTCTGGGCCGATAAGACCCAGTTGCTGACCATCCGTGTCCGGGCGGCTGCGCCCGAACAGGCGGCCTATATCGCCAATGGCGTGGTCGAGGCACTGATCGCCAATAGCCCCTCGGGTACGGGCGGCACTGATCCCAATCGCCAGCAAGCGGCCGCAGCGGAGGTGGCTACCATCGGCCAGCAGATCGATCTGCTTGAGCAAGAGATCACCGATCTGCTTGACCAGATCCGCGCCTCCGAGGATTCGGTTGCCCAGCGGTCACTCGAGATTCAACTCACCCAGCGCCGTAACGAGTTGAGCCAGGCCGAACGTGATCTGCTTACCCAGCAGGCGATTGTTACCCAGATCAACCCGAACCGTCTGAAACTCTTCGAGGCGGCGGTGCCGATCGCCAGGCCGGTTGAGCCTGACGTTACCCGTACCGTTCTTGCTTCCTTGCTTGGTGGGGCTATCCTCGGCCTGATCATCGCCTTCTTGCTCGAATACCTGATCAGAGTGGTGGATACTCCCGATCAGTTGCGCCGTCTCAGCGGCCTGCCCTACGTCGGTGGGATTGTGCGCCGCCGCGCCAATAACCAGGGTGCGCTTGACTCACGAAGCATTGAGGGCTACCGGACGGTGCGCAACAATGTGACCGCCCTGCTTGGCGAGGATCAGCCGCTCGCTCTGCTGGTTACCAGTCCGACGAGCGGTGAGGGCAAAACCGAGATTGCGGTCGGTCTGGCCCAGGTCTTTGCGCAGACGGGACGGCGTGTCCTGTTGATCGATGCCAACTTTCACCACCCGCGTATCGCCGAGCGCTTCAATCTGTCCAAAGCGTCGGGCCTGGTCGGCTTGTTGCGCAATCCGGGCAGTGCCCCTGAGCCGGTAACGGTTTGGAATACTGCCGATCTCGCCGTGATCACTGCCGGGACGGTTTCGGCCAACTCGCCCGACCAGCTTACGCCTCGCCGTACCCGCGAGATCATCGCCACCTGTCGTGAACTGGCCGATGTGGTCATCGTTGATGGGCCTTCCGCAGAGTATGCCGACCTGCTTGTGCTGGCCCTGGCCGTCGATGGAGTGCTGCTGGTCGCGGCGAAAGGCAAGACGAAGCAAGATCGCCTCAGCGGTGTAGTCGCACGCCTGCGCCAGATCGAGGCTCCTATGATCGGAGCGGTGCTCAACCTGGCCAGTGCTGGCGAGACTCTGGCGGTGGCTGCCTATCCAGGCGCGCAGTCTGGCCCTGTGGTTCTTCCCGCGGCTGATTTGCGTAGCAAGCCTTGAACCTCCTTGTGGGTGGTTGCCGATGAGCGCTTCGCTGACGCCCCAACCAGGCTCCTCCGAGGTTCCGCCGCCAAATCCTACCACTGGTTCGCCGCCCGATCTCAAGCAGCAGATGCGCGGATCGAGCCTCATGATCGTCGGGCGCTTGATCGCCCTGGCGATTAATTTTATTGCTCAGATCGCCCTGGTTCGCTACCTTTCTCGTGATGACTACGGTACCTTTGCCAATGTCTTTGCGATCATCTCGATCCTGCAGGTGCTCGTCGCCTTCGGTATGCCCGAGACGGTTGCTCGGTCGATTAGCATTTCCCGCGAGCGTGGCGAGTATGGGCGTATTGCCGGCATCCTTGCTGTGGCTGGCCTGACCGTGGTTGGGGTTGGGCTTAGTGTCATTCTGCTCACCTTCCTGGCCGATGACCCTCTGAGTAGAATCTTGGTTGAGGATAACCAGGCAGATGCCTCCCAGCTCTTGCTGATTTTGATCCTGCTGGTGCCGGTCGAGAGCTTGAATCAACTCTTTACCAATCTCTTTGCCAGCTTCTCACGGCCATCAGCGATCTTCTGGCGCCGTTTTGTGCTCGCCCCTCTGCTCAAGCTCCTGGCAGTTGCCATCTTAATGCTTGGCTCATTCGGCATCATTGCCTATGGCTGGCTTTTGCTCACAGCGGGTGCGCTTGGACTGCTGCTCAATATCATTTTCTTTAGCCAGGTGCTTGCCAGTGAAGGCTATCTTGATCACTTTCGCTCTGCCACGCCTGTCTGGCCGGTTCGCGAGTTACTCGGCTTTGCGATTCCAGTCTTAACCTCCAGTATGATCTGGCTGCTTATGGAGTTCGGTAGCGCCGTGCTGCTCGGCTGGCTCAGTGTTGCCTCCGAGGTGGCCGCCTACCAGGCTTCGATCCAGGTTGCCCGCCTCAACCAGATCCTGCTCTTAAGTATGGCGACTCTCTTTACCCCTGTCGCTGCACGCCTCTTTGCCCGCCACGATCACCAGGCCATTGATCAGCTCTATTGGCAGACTGCCCGCGTGATCTTTGTGCTCAACTTGCCCGTGCTTTTGATGACCAGTGCCTTTGCCCCACAGACGGTGGCTCTGCTCTTTGGACAACAGTACGCTGATGCCGCAGCAGTGATGGCCATTCTCGCCCTTGGTTATGCCGTTAATAACCTGACCGGCTACAACAATGCGCTGCTGCAGACCTATCGCCAGCTTCGGTATGCCGTGATTACCGATCTGGGTACCTTGATCGCCAGTCTCGGCCTGAGCCTGTTACTGATTCCCCGTTATGGTGCCGTTGGTGCCGCCCTGGCGACTAGCCTTACCCAGGTGCTGCTCAACCTCGTGCGCCAGTTTGGCATGCAACGGCGGGTGGGCATCGGTGGCTTTGCGCCGGAGTATGTGCGTATGTTCGTTCTCTTTATGCTCCTCACCTCCGGTCTGGCCCTCCTGGGCTGGCTGTTGCCTGTCCCGGCACCCGTGTGCATCGTGATTGCCCTGCTGGCCTCTGGCGTGGTCTGGCACCTTGATCGGCGTCGCCTCCAGCTTGAGACTCTCTTTCCGGAACTGTTGCGCTTCTCACTTGCACGATCAATCTTGCAGCCCTTTCTCTCTGGATGACAGCAAGCGTTGTTGAGTGGCATATATCAGCAATTCAGTTCCAGCCCATTGGAACGCGGTGAGCCCTGTTAGTCACTCATCACGTATCACTACTATGACCCGCCTGATACGCAGCCTCTTCTGGTTGAGTTTATGCTTCTTTGGTTGGAGCTACCTGCTCTTTCCGCTGATCGCCCTGCTGCGCGGCTGGTTGCGTCCGCAGCCGGTGTGTCGCAGTACGGCAGACCTGCCCTTTGTGACTATGATTGTGGTCGCCCATGACGAAGAGGCGCTGATCGCTGCCTGTTTGCAGCACCTGCAGGCTGTTGCCTATCCGCGTGATCGCTTCGAGATCTTGATCGCTTCTGATGGTAGCACTGATGCAACTAACGACCTGGTGCGGCGTCACGCTGACACAACTACCCGCCTGCTCGTGCTTCCTCGTGCTGGCAAGAATGCTGCGCTCAATGCTGCGTTTACCGCAGCTCGTGGCGAGATCCTCGTCTTCACCGATGCTGATAACTGGCTTGCTCCCGATGCTCTGCTTGCGCTTATCCCGCCCTTTGCCGATCCCCAGGTCGGTGGGGTCGCCGGTGAGTATCGTCCAGATCGTGCTTTCGATCCACAAACACAGCAGTTGCGCCGTGGGTTTCTGCTCAAAAGGCGCATCCGTGAAATTCAGGCACGAGCAGGTAGCACCATGCCGGCGACCGGCCAGATCTACGCCGTGCGTCGCCGTAGCCTCGTTCACCTTCCTGACGGTATTTCCGACGACCTCTTCATCTCGCTGCAGCCGGTCGTCCATGGGCAGCGCCTGCTCTTCGAGCCCCGGGCGGTTGCCTATGACCTGGCTATCACGCGCTCGGGTACCGATTTCCAGCGTAAAGTACGTGTGATGACCCGGGCTTTGCGTGGTATGGTGATGTTAGCTAGCCTCTTGAACCCCTTTCGTTACGGCTTCTATGCCCTGCAGTTCGCTACCGATGGCTTGATGAAGCGCATGACCTTGCTTCCGGCCCTATCGCTCTTCTTCACTGCCCTACTGCTCTGGCGTCAGGGGCTATTCTACCGTCTGCTAGCCATCGGTCAGGCTCTCTTTCATGGGTTGGCGATCAGCGCCGCCTTCCGAATCTGGCGGGGCCGCCCAGTTGGCCTGCTACGGCGTTTCTATACCCTGCATGTCGAAGCCCTGGCCGCCTTTGTTGCCCTGCTCAACCAGTTGCGCGGGCGTACCTACGTCACTTTCACGACTAGGCGTGAGCCGTCTCTGCCAGCGGATGATACGATCTGAGCTCGTCCTATTGGAGAACCATGCCTTGATCACTTCTGCTCCAGCGCTTCATCCGGCCCGCCCGCAACGGGTCGCCTATCTCATGTCACGCTTCCCCAAGCTCAGCGAGACCTTTGTGCTCTATGAGATGCGCGAGCTGGAGATGCAAGGGCTGGCGGTCGAAGTCTTTCCGCTGATTAACCAGCGTGAGGCGGTGATGCATACCGAGGCCGGGCCTTTTGTTGCCCGCGCCCGTTATCAGCCCTTTGTCTCGGCCGCGATCCTGGCCGCCCATGGCCACTTTCTCCAGGCTGACCCGCAGCACTATCGTCGCCTCTGGGCCGAGGTGCTGCGTGGTACCTGGGGCAGCCCTAATTACTTCTTCGGTGCGCTGGGGCTGTTGCCCAAAACGGTGTGTTTTGCCTTTGAGATGCAGCGTATGGGCATCACCCATATCCATGCCCATTTTGCTAATCACCCTGCCCTGGCCGCGCTGATCATTAACCGCCTGACTGGCATCCCCTTCAGCTTTACCGCCCACGCCCACGATCTCTTTGTTGATCAACATATGCTCTGTGCCAAGGTGCAGGCCGCCGCTTTTGTTGTCGCCATCTCCAACTACAACCGTGAGTTTATTGTGCAGCACTGCGGCGAGGCCGCCCGCAATAAGATTCGCGTCATCCACTGCGGGGCCGATCTGCGGCTCTTCCAGCCCCATCAGGCTTCCCCCGGCCAGCCTTTCACGATTGTCTGTGTCGGTTCTCTTGAGCCAAAGAAAGGCCAGACGCACCTGGTCGAAGCCTGCCGTCTGCTCAAGCAGCGTGGCCTCCCCTTTATCTGCCATCTGGTCGGCCATGGCCGCCGCCGTGAGCAGCTTGCCTGCCAGATTGCTGCCGCCGGCCTTGCGCAGGAGGTGATCCTGGCTGGTGGGCTGCCCCGTGATCAGGTGGCCCGCCTGTTGCATCAGGCCGATGTGGCCGTCTTGCCCAGTGTTCAGGTGCCCTCAGGCAATATGGAGGGCATCCCGGTGGCCTTGATGGAGGCCATGGCCTGTGCTCTGCCGACCATCTCAACGCGACTTTCAGGCATCCCTGAGCTGATCGAAGATGGGGTGACCGGTCGCCTGGTTGCCCCAGGTGATTCCGTCGCCCTGGCCGAGGTGCTTGCCTGGGTCGCTGCCCAGCCCGAAGCGGCGGCGGCCCTGGGCCAGGCTGCTCGGCACAAGGTGCTCGCCGAGTTTGATTTGCGTGAGAATGCCGCCCAGCTGGCCCAGGCGATCACCCAGCTGAGTCTGAACCGGGCTGCCCTATGTTAAGCCGTCTCGTACAAGCGATCTTCTGGGGCGCTACGGCGATCATCGCCTATGCCTACCTGCTCTTTCCGGCCCTGGTGGTCGTGCGTGGGCGTATGCGTACCCGCCCCGTCCGTAGTGCCCCGATTACGCCCCATGTCAGCCTGCTGATTGCTGCTTATAACGAAGAGGCGTCCATCCGTGCTCGCGTCGAGAACCTGCTGGCCCTGGACTACCCTCGTGATCGGATCGAGATTATCATCGCCTCCGATGGCTCGCAGGATGGCACCAATGTGATAGCTGCCGCCTACGCCGAGCAGGGTATCCGCCTGCTGGCTCTGCCGCGCCAGGGTAAAGCCGCAGCCCTCAATGCAGCTGTGGCTGCCTCGCAGGGCGAGATCCTGGTCTTCTCCGACGCCAACAGCAGCTATGCTCCCGAGGCCATCCGGGCCATTGTGCGCCCCTTTGCTGATCCCGAGGTTGGTGGTGTGGCTGGCAATCAGGTTTATCTTTCCGCTGCTGGTCCGGCTCAGAGTGCCCAGGGTGAGCAGAGCTACTGGAATTTTGACCGCCGTATGAAGCAGGCTCAAAGCCAGGCTGGCCATACTATCTCGGCCACCGGCGCGATCTACGCCATCCGGCGCAGCCTCTTCCGTGGTGTCCCGGCAGGCGTCACCGATGACTTTGTCACCTCAACCTCGGTAATCGCCCAGGGTTACCGCCTGGTTTTTGCCGCCGACGCCATCGCCTATGAGCCAGCCGCCGGCAGTAGTACGATCGAGTTTGGGCGTAAAGTGCGTGTAATGACCCGTGGGTTGCGTGGGGTGCTGTTGATGCGCGAGTTGCTCAACCCCTTTCGCTACGGCTTCTACGCGCTGCAACTCTTCTCGCACAAAGTTGTCCGTCGCCTGGTTGCCCTGCCCCTGCTTGCTCTGTTCGTTGTCAGCCCGTTGCTCTGGCGGCGCGGCTGGATCTACCGTCTGGCCACCCTCGCCCAGGCTGGCTTCTATAGCCTGGCCGCCGCCGGCTGGCTCCTGCGTGGTACGGCCCTCGGTCGGCACAAGATCTTCAGCCTGCCACTCTTCTTCTGCCTCGTCAATGGGGCCGCCCTTGTAGCGGCCTTCAACCTTGTGCGTGGGCACCGGATTGATCGCTGGGAGCCCCAGCGCGAGCCGCGCCAGCCTGCTGATACAGCCTGAGACTCGTTACTCTGCCTATGATTCAACTTGGACATATGCTCAGCACCATTAGCCTGATCACGTTGTTGTTGAGTCAGGCTTGTAGTGTCGCGCCGCCCCTCACTCTGGACACCCCGATCCCCCCTGCCATAACGCCGACGCTGATTTCCCCTGCGGCGGAGCCGCCCGCCCCACGGGGCTACCAGACCAGCCCCCAGGAGTTGGCCCTCATTCGTGACCTGGCCGCCCGTGGACGTGAGCCCCTGGCTACGGCCGTCAGCGAAGTGATCGCCCTGGCCAATCAACCCTGGGACTATGCCCTTGCCGCGATGCCCACTTGCCCCGATGCTGACCAGCCAGCCTGGATCGATAACGAGGGCGGGACGCCCAGACTCTATGCCCGGGCGCTGGCCTTCCATCTCACCGGCGAGCAGCGTTATGCCGAAGAGACCGCCGCCATCCTCACCCGCATTATGCAAGAGGTCGTGCAGCTCTCCGACAGCCGTGAGGAGCGCTTCGAGCAGTGCCAGCTCAACTTTGCCTGGGGCATTCCCGAGTTGGTCGCTGCGGCTGATCTGATCGAGACGTACTGGGCCGGGCGCACCTGTCGTGGTCCGGCCACCACAATCTATGGCGATCCAACCCAGGCCAACGGTCGATGCAAAAACCGCTTGCAGAACTGGCTGGTCAAGAATCCCTACTATGTCATTTCATGGACGGCCAGTCGTCGTACCAACAACTGGGGCGCTGCTGCTACCACGGCCACAGCCTATATCGCCGATTACCTCTGGGATCGCCCTGATCTGCGCTTGCTGCATCGCCACCCTGTCCAGCTCTTCAACGGCGAGAATCGCTCACTCAGCCCTGCCCAGGCTTACCAGTATGCTAACCAGTTGATGCTTGATCGGATCAACGGCTATCGCGTCGACTATACCGGGGAGTCGTGTGATTATCTCACCATCAACCAGAATTCTGATCTACCACCGGTCAAATCACAGATCAGTGAGCGCGGGATCATTCCCGATGAGGCGCGCCGAACCAGCTACTGTAATACACTGCGCTATGGCGAGGAGTATGAGAACTATCCACAACTGCATTTGAGCAACCTGATCCAGCAGTGTGAATTGATGCTGCGTCGGGGCAGCCACACCTGCTACGACAACGTCGATCTGCGTGACCTGCCGCGTTTCACCTATCTTGACCCTGAGGGTATTGAGCGTCGCGTGGCCCTGAAACCAGGGCGCGGTTCGGTCGAGCGGGCAATCAACGCGATCATTGTTGATGCCGATATGGAATGGCGCAATGCCTCGTCGTTGTGGGTGGCCTACCGTTATTATGCACGCCATGGCCGTCTGGGTCAGGTACAACATTGGACACAGTACCTGGATGCGCGTCTGGAGTGTGCCCAGGATCTCTGTTTTGGTTTATTGAGCCATAGTGCGCCGATCCCCCAGACCCTTTTACCCCTGATCCGCTCATAGTGAGGAAGCATTCTATGCGCAACCCTGACAACGCTGCAACCTTTATGCAGCGTTTTGCCCTTCAACGTGTGCTAGGTATGGCTGTCCTCATGCTGGCGGCGGTGCTGGTAGGCGTGGCCATGGCCACCTTCCCTCCCCTGCTGGTGCTTGGTGCGCTGATCGGCGCGGGCCTGCTCCTGCTCATGTTGGCCCGCCCGATGCTGGCAACCCTCACCTTCGCCTTCCTGCTCTATGGCAATGTGTTGGTCGTTGTGAGCCAGTTCTATGGCATTTCCTCGCTTGTCTCCGGCAGTGTGGCCCTAATCCTGGCGCTGCCTCTCGCCAGTTACTTGATTATCCACCACCAGCCTATTGTCTTCACCCGCCTCATCCCGCTGATGCTGCTCTATATGTTGGTAATGCTGACCTCAGCCATCGTCAACGGCAGTGTGCAGTCCTCAATGGCCGTAATGATCAACTACCTCAGCGAAGGGTTGCTGCTCTACTTCTTGATGGTCAACGTCATCCGCTCGTTCAACATCCTGCACCGCGTGATCTCGATCCTACTTCTGTCTGGTGCAATCATGGGTGGTCTCTCCCTCTACCAGGAGTTGACCCGTGACTATACCAATGCCTATGGTGGTTTTGCCCAGGTCAATATGGAAGGCTTTGTGGTGGGTGAGACGGTCACTGACACCACGCTACGGCCCCGCCTCGAAGGCCCGATCGGCGATGCGAACCGCTACGCTCAAATTCTGGGCGTCCTCCTTCCGCTGGGTGTCTTTCGCCTCTTCAGCGAGCGCAGTCGGGCCGGTTGGCTCTTTGCAGCGCTCACCAGCGGCCTGATCCTGGTCGGCGTGGCCCTGAGTTTCTCTCGCGGGGCGGCCGTGGCCCTGATCGGCCTCTTCGGGCTGATGGTGCTCTGGCGCTACCTGCGCATAAGCCAGGCCATGCTGATCGGCCTGATCGGGATTGTGCTGATCGTTGCGGTCGCGCCGGATTTCGTGGTGCGCCTTACCTCGCTTCAGGGTCTGGAAGGTCTCGTCTCAGATCAGGGCGAAGCCGCCGATGGTGCCCTGCGTGGGCGCACGACCTCGAACCTGGCGGCTTTGTATGTGGTACTCGATCATCCCGCCCTTGGCGTCGGGCCGGGTCAGTACTATCAGCGCTACTCGCGTCAATATGCCAATACGCTCGGTATTCGCTACTTCACCGAAAACCGGCGTGCCCATAACCTCTACCTCGAAACCGCCGCCGACCTGGGTCTGATCGGGCTGGGAGTGATGCTCAGCATATTGGTGCTGAGTATGGTTGAACTCTGGCAGGCCCGCCATTTCTGGCAGCCTCGTTCGCTCGAAATGGCTCACACGGCCACGGCACTGCTGATGAGCCTGATCTTCTATATGTTCACGGCTATCTTTTTGCACCTCTCCTACCAGCGCTATTTCTGGTTCTTGCTGGCCCTCATACATGGCTTCCTGATCGTGCAAAAGCCGCTCCAGGCACGCCTGGCCTCGTCTGCCCTGGTGCGGGATGATCAGAATGACATTGCCTATCTGCGTGGATGACGAGATGTTTACACACGAACCTGGGAATCTATAGTATTCTACAAACGTCCCATAGCTAACCAAAACTATCACGACGGAAACACGGAAGGTATGCAGTCTGACCTGATGCCGGTTCGTAAGCCCCGTGTAACGCTGCAGCGCGTTGGTCGCGAAGTCATCCTTCACGACCAGCAACTCGGCAAGACCCATGTGATCAATAGCTCGGCGGGGCGGGTCTGGGAGTTTTGTGACGGTGCAACTAGCCTTGACGGGATCATCGCCCGTTTTGCCCAGTCGTACAATCTGGCCCCTGAGACGGTTCAGGCAGATGTGATTGCGGTTTTGCAGCGCTTCGCTGAGTTGCAGCTTCTGGAAGGCTTGCCATCTTGACTCGCTTCAGCGCCACACTTCAACCTGAATTTGCTCCAGCCGTCGTCGCTGAGGCGCGTGGCTACTGTATCGCAGGGGTTGAGACGCTGATTGCAAGCAATGACCCAGCCATCCTTGACCAGGTCGAGGCCAGCTATGCCGCTTTTCGCCTGGCTGAGCAACCCGCAGTTCCGCTGATCAAGCTATCTGTCTGCGCTGAGGCCGACGCTAGCTACAGCCTTCACACCGCTGAAGCTGTGACGACCGGCCTTCCTAATCAGCACACTGCCCTGATTGCCCTCTTCCAGCAGTTGGTGCGCCAACTCCTGCACGCCTGGTATCGCCGTGGGCTCTATGCCATTCATGCCGGGGCGGTGGTGCAGCAGGATCGCGCCTTGATCATCGCCGGACGCAGCGGCCAGGGCAAAACCACCCTTACCCTTGGCCTCGTCCGCCAGGGCTGGCAGTTGCTCTCCGATGAGTTCGCCCTGCTTGAGCGCCGCAGTGGCTACCTGCAACCCTACCCACGTAGCCTCCATCTGCGCCGCCCCACCCTTGGGTTGATCCCTGAGTTGGCCTTTGTTAGCACGACGCCGCCTGCACAGCTCGGTGGTGGCCTGGAATGGGCTGTTTCGCTGAGCGACCTGGCCCACGCTTGGCCAGGTGTCGCCGCCGCCCCGGCCCGCCCTGCCGCCGTGCTCTTGCTCGACGGCACCCCCGACCCCGCCCGCCCACCGCTGATCAGTCCCTTGCCTGCGGCCCAGACAGCCCTGGAGTTGCTGAAAGGTACATGGGCCGCCGCCATTGATTTTGAGGCCAGCCTTGCCACCTTGGGCGAGATGCTGACAGGGGTTGCCTGTGCTAGTCTGCGGGTTGGGGCCCTGGATCGCACTGCTGCTGCCGTGACCGAGTGGATGGAGGCTCAACGTGGTTGATCAGAGCCGCCAGCTTGCCGCTCAGGCACGGCTTGGCCTGATTGCCGCCTACCGCGAGGCTGGCCAGGAGGCCTGGCTTAGCGCTAGCGGCAAGAGCATGCTCCCGCTGATCCGTCCCGGCACCCGTCTGCTGGTCAATTTCGACCACCACGAGTTGCAGCCCGGCATGATTGTCCTCTTTGCCCGCCATAATCGCCTGGTCGCCCATCGTATTGTTGCAGTTCTTCCGAGCGCCGCCAGGTGCCAGCTCTTGACCAAAGGTGATGCCGAGCCCTTCTGTGATCAACCCATCAGCGCCGACGAGGTGCTTGGCGTGGTGCGGGCCATCCAGCCTGTGGGTAGCCCTGCCAGTTCCTATGGCACCAGTGGTCGCTCGGCTCGTCTGATTGCGCTTCTTTCGCGCTGGAACGCCCGCGCTGCCGTTGCTGCGGGCCGCCTGGCCCAGCTTCTTCCTGGCCCGATGCGGCCTCGTGCTCGTCAGAGCATCCCGCCGCTGGCACGGTTCGTTACCCAGGTGGTGCTCTTCCCGGCACGTCTGGTAGCGAGATATAGTCAATCCCCGCTGAGAGGAGGTGATTTGCATGGAGCTGTACGAGAAGCCTGAAGTTCTCGCTACCTATACGGTCGAGGAGCTGACCGCGGAGGCTGCCGTCTGCGCGGATTATTGCACCGAGCCTTACTAAGGCTCTGTAGCACGACGGATATCTGTTCGGTGTAGCATGAAGACGGTCTTTCGAGACCGTCTTCTGCTGCTGAGAGATGGTGGATCGGGTATGCATGCTCCAGCGATTGAGGCCCAGGGGCTGGTCAAACGCTTTCGTAAGCTCTATACCTACCGCGATGTGTTGCTCTCGCCCTGGCGACGGGCTGAGCATACCGCAGTTGACGGGGTCTCTTTCTCGATAGCCCCGCGGACGCTTTTTGGCCTGTTAGGTCAGAATGGTGCCGGCAAGACAACCCTGATCAAGATGCTGACGACGACGCTGCTGCCGACAGCGGGCACTGCACGGATCTGTGGTTATGATCTGGTCAGCCAGAGTGATCAGGTGCGTCGCATGATCGGGCTGGTGAGCGGCGAAGAGCGCTCGTTCTACTGGCGCCTGACGGGTCGCCAGAACCTGGCCTTCTTTGCTGCCCTGCGCCATATGCCGCGGAGTGAGGCTGCGCACCAGATTGAGCAACTGCTAGGCCAGGTCAATCTGAGCGAGCATGCTGATCGCCCCTTTCGTACCTATTCAAGCGGCATGCGCCAGCGGCTGGCCATCGCCCGTGGCTTGCTCGGTAGCCCGCAGGTGATCTTTATGGACGAGCCGACCCGCTCGCTCGACCCGATCTCGGCGCGGGCGGTGCGCCAGTTGATTACCGACTATATCATCGGTGAACTGGGCTGCACAGTCTTGCTGGCGACCCACTCAATGGCTGAGGTTGAAGAGTTGTGCGACCGGGTGATCTTCATTCGCCGTGGCCAGGTGGTCGCTGAGGGCACGATTAGTGAGATCCGCTCGAGCCTGGCGCTGGGTATTCAGTGTGAGTTGCGCGTGCGCGAGCTGCCGGAGCACACCCCCGCAGCTTTGGAGCGCCTGCCTGGGGTCGTAGGGTTGACCCTGACTCGCCTTGAGCACGAGGGGCTCGCAATCCTCGACCTGGCCCTGCGCGAAGAGGGCCCAGTGCTTGCGGCGGTTTTGCACTTGCTGGTGAGCCATGGTGTAGCGATCTACGGCTGTACCACGCGGCAGGCTAGCACTGAGCAGATCTATGTCCACACGCTAGGTGAGGCAGCGCCACCTGAGGAGGTGATCTCGTGATGACCCGTCTCGCTGTGCCGCTGGCCTTCTGGCTGCGTGACTTTCGCAACGATGCGAGCTATAAATTCAGCTTTGTGATGCAGCTCGGCAGCGTGATCGTCTCGGTGCTGATCTACTCGTTCATGTCGCGTATCTTTGAGGGCGCGGCGACGGGCTACCTGCAAGATTATGGGAATAGCTACCTCGCCTATGTCATCCTCGGCCTTGCCTTGTCCGACTATATGTTGCTCGGCGTCACTGCGATTGGCTCGCGTGTGCGTGAAGACCAGATGAATGGTACGCTTGAATTGCTGATGCTTAGCCCAAGCAGCCTGGTGACCATTCTGATCTCCTCTTCACTCTGGAGCTATACTTCCGCCACGCTACGCCTGCTTGCCTACCTGGGGTTGGGCTGGGTGCTGGGTATGCAGCTGGGTGCGGCGAATGTGCCGGTGGCCCTGGCAGCTTTTGGGCTTGCCCTGATCAGCTTTAATGCGCTGGGCCTACTCAATGCCAGCCTTGTCATTCTGCTGAAGATGAGCAACGCCGGGGCCTGGATCGTGCGCCTGAGTGCCATTCTCCTGGCGGGGGTCTTCTATCCTACCGAGGTCTTGCCTGGTTGGCTGGCTGCCATCGCTCAACTCTTGCCCCTCACCCACGCCATTACCCTCCTACGACGCTCGTTGCTGGTGGGTGAGGGCTTTGCCCAGCTCTGGCCGGATTTTCTCTGGCTGGGCGGGCTAACGCTGGTGCTCTTTCCGCTGGGTATCCTGGCCTGTCGTTTTGCGGTACAATTTGCCCGTGTTGATGGCAGCCTTTCACACTACTGAATCCCATGCCTGCGGATACAACCAGTCTGAGCCAGCTTACCCAGGCCCAGCAGATCCTCTTGAATGTCACCCGCGCTCTGCGTACAGCGGCTGATGACCAGGCCTTGTTACAATTGCTGGCCGAGGGTCTCAGCTGGGAGCAACTCTGGGAGCAGGCGCGTCTGCATGAGGTGCAGCCTCTGCTGACCGTAGCGCTTCAGGGGCTTGCGCCGCAGTTCAGCCCTCCTGCTGCATGGGCTGCTCGGGCGCGCAAGCATTTTTACGGTACGCTGACACGCAATACAGTTCTTGCTGATGAGTTGGTGCGTACGCTGGATGCCTTCGCTGCGCTGCAGATTGATGCGCTGCCGGTAAAAGGCGTGGTGCTCTCTGAGACGCTCTACGGCAGCCTGGCTCTGCGACCTTCTAGCGATCTGGATGTGCTGGTGCGGCCCGCTGATCTGGTGCGTGCGCGTGAGGTTCTCCAAGGGTTGGGCTTTCGCCAGGCAGCTAAGCCCAAGTTTGAAGAGCGTTTCCACGCTTTTCATGATCCGCCCTATTTCCGGCGCGTCGGCGCCTTGGAGGTTTGCCTTGAGTTGCATCACGGCCTGTGGGATGCGGCCTTCTTCGTGCCTGACTTTGCGCCGATCTGGGCGCGCCGCGTGGCGGCGTGTATTCATGGGCGTGAAGGGCTGATTCTGGCCCCTGAGGATACTCTCCTTCACCTGGCCATCCATCGCTCACGTTCGGCCCTGCGGCTTCGTTTTGTTGCCGACATCGCCCGCCTGTTGCAATACCACCAGGCCACGCTTGACTGGGCCTACCTGCTGGAGCGTGCGCACCACCTTGGGGCACTGACGACCCTGGCGATCAGTCTTGATCTGGCCCACAGCTTACTCCAGGCACCGCTGCCTGTACCACTACCGGATCGCCTCCGTCTACGTGGCCTGCGGCAGCGTATCCTTCGCTACACCTGTGGTGTGCCAGCCCTCTTTTCCGCCCGTCCGACATCCGACCTGAGCCAGCAGCCTAGCCTGTATTTACGTCTGCTTGAACAGGATGGCCTGCTGCATGTGTTGCGTGCAACGGCCTACTCGTTGCGCCGGACTGCCCATAAACACATCGATCAATTGGCCCATGCCTATGCCCAGCGTAGCCAATCCTGAGGATCCTATGACCACGAGCGAGCTTGCCGAGCGTCTGGCCCACGTGCGCGAGCGGATTGAGCGGGCTGCGCTGCAGTCCGGGCGCGACCCGGCTACGATCACTCTGGTTGCCGTCAGCAAGACCCATCCGCCAGCTTTGATTGCCAATGCGCTTGCCGCCGGAGTGCGCGACCTGGGTGAGAACCGCGTGCAGGAGGCAGCCCTCAAGATTCCCGCTCTGGCCCCGCTCGCTGCGGGCGTCCGTTGGCACCTGATCGGCCATCTGCAGCGCAATAAAGCCCGCTCCGCCGCCACCCTCTTCGACCTCGTCCATTCCCTTGATAGCCTGCGCCTGGCTGAGGCCCTCGCTCGCCAGGTGACACCGGGCCAGCGATTGCCGGTGCTTCTCCAGTTCAACCTGAGCGGTGAAGCCAGCAAGGAGGGCTTTGCGCTACCCGCCGGCCTGGCCAATCAGGCTGCCTTTACGGCCCTCTTGCCGGAGATCGAGACAATCCTGGCCCTGCCTAGCCTTGAGCTGCGTGGCCTGATGACCATTGCACCAATCGTGGCCGATCCCGCTCAGGCCCGGCCCATCTTCGCTGGCCTGCGCCTCCTACGTGATGAGCTGGCGCGGCGTTATCCGCAGGCCCACTGGGGCGAACTCTCGATGGGTATGAGCGATGACTTTGCGGTCGCTATCAGCGAAGGCGCAACCATCGTGCGTGTTGGACGGGCCATCTTTGGCCAGCGTCCCCACTAGCGCACTTCAACCCATCACTCCACCACGATCAGCCGTTGCTCCAGGGGTGGATCTGGTGGCAGATTGGTGACCAGCAGCAGCCCACGTCCCTCAGGTAGCGGCACATCCAGCTCAAGCGGCGTGCTTTCACCAGGTTTGAGCGTGGCGCTGGCCCCGTCTCCAGCGCTATAGCTGACCCCCGCGCTGTCGCGCAGTTCAAAGGCACTGATCGGCACCTGCACCGTCTCGCGCCCAATATTGGTCACCTCACCCACCACGGTGATCCCTGCGGCACCTGGGCGTAGCTCACGCACCTCGACCCGCAGGCGGCTACTCTCCACGGCCGTCTCGACTGGCCGCCCGCTGTTGCCTGCCCCCAGGTTGGCCAGCAGGTCACGGGCTACCTGCTGCAACTCGGCGGGCATGGCGCTCAGTTCAAGCATTGGCAGTTGCTGATCGCTCGTTGCGCCGTTCGTCGTGGGCTGTGCCGCAAAGATCTGGCGCAGGGCCTCATTATTTGGACTCAACCGTCCCCGCGTGCTTAGCAGGATCAGCACGACAGCGATCAGTGCGCCCCAGGCCCAGGCGGG
Organism: uncultured Chloroflexaceae bacterium; assembly: GCA_964592425.1. Lineage (GTDB taxonomy): Bacteria > Chloroflexota > Chloroflexia > Chloroflexales > Chloroflexaceae > Viridilinea. The sequence goes on along the minus strand of CAZQCG010000001.1, from coordinate 162,994 downwards.
AATGGTTCGCAAACCCTGTTGCATCGATACACTCCAGCCAGACCCTGTGGCCTGGTCGTACTACGCTTTAGCGCATTCCTATCGTAGTGTGCGCTTGACAATTATGTAGCAATCCGGTAGACTCATCACCCGTCACCTGCTGATTGCGTATATAATTATAGTGTAACCCATCTGCCTCGCTGCAGAGAGCCACACCACATCAGACCCTTCAACGTCGATAGATCTTCCCGCCGTCAGGGACGAGACACCGAAAGGAGGTGTCTGGCGCCTGCTTGCCTATTATGCGGTGCGTTGGGGTTGGGGTTGGCGACCCATGGGTAGATCAGCACGCACCTTCTCCGCGACAGATGCAAATTCCCTGTTCCAGAAGTTTGTTTAAGGAGTGACCTGGTATGAAGCGACCGTTAAGTCTGATGATCCTTGTGGGCATGCTGGCTGCCCTGCTCGCCGCCTGTGGCGGTGCGCCAGCAGCACAGCCTACGACGGCTCCCGCGCCTGAGGCGACGGCAGCCCCCGAGCCGACCGCAGCTGCTGAGCCGACTGCTGCGGCTACGGCCGAGCCCACAATGGTTGCCGGTGGCACGATCAAGATTGCCTCGCAGAGTCCCCTGAGCGGCCCACAGGCGGCCCTCGGCACAGGTATCCGCAACGGGGCCGAACTGGCCATTGCGCAGTTGGCAGAGCCGCTGATCGCGATGGGTTACAGCGTTGAGCTGGCCCCGTTTGACGACCAGGCCAAGCCGGAAGTTGGCTCGGCCAACGCCAAGAACATCGTCTCCGACCCCGACGTGCTCTGTGTGGTTGGGCACTTGAACTCCGGCGTGGCCCTGGCCTCGCTGCCTGACTACAAGAATGCCTTCCTGCCGATGATGAGCCCGGCCAATACCAACCCCAACATCACCGAGGGTGGCTATGAGGTAGCCTTCCGCGTGGTGGGTCGTGATGATGTGCAGGGCACTGTGGGTGAGGCCTTCGCCCGCGAGGAACTGGGCGTCAAGTCGGTCTACATCATCCACGACACGACGTCGTATGGGCAGGGTGTGGCCGAGTTCTTCCGTCAGGCCGCTGAGGCCAACGGGGTTGAGGTGCTGGGCTTCGAGGGAACGGAAGAGCAGAGTGATTTCTCGGCCATCCTGACCCCCATCCAGGCGGCGAACCCGGATCTGATCTACTTCGGTGGGCTCTATCCGCAGGCTGGCCCGCTCTTCCGCCAGGCCCGTGACCGTGGCATCACGGCGCAGTTCATGGGCCCGGACGGGCTGGATGCTGCCGATCTGGTTGATCTGGCTGGCGATGCGGTTGAGGGGCTGCACTACACCTCGGTGGCTGCGCCCGTGAGCCAGTTCCCCAACGCGGCTCAGTTTGCCACCGACTACGAGGCGGCCTACAACGAGCCGGCCCCGCCCTTCTCGGCCCAGGCCTACGATAGCGCTGGTCTGTGCATCACAGCGGTTGCCGCTGCGGCTGAAGAGGCCGGGGCTGTGCCGACCCGCGAGCAGGTGCTGGCGGCGATGAAGGGCCTGGAGGCCTATGCGGGCATTACCGGCGATTACAAGTTCAACGCCAATGGCGACCCCGACCCGGCCACCTACTTCGTGCTCAAGGCCAACATCGAGGACTGGAACGCCAACGAGTTGGTCAAGCGTCTCGAAATCGCTCCTCCCGGCGGCGAGTCGGCGGGTGGTGGTACGGTCGAGAGTGCCTCGGGCACAATGTTTGACTATGCTGCCGAGATGGCTGCTGGCATCCCGGCTGATGTCGCCACTGAGCTTGGCACGATCAAGATCGCCTCGCAGAGCCCCCTGAGCGGCCCGCAGGCGGCCCTCGGCACGGGTATCCGCAATGGGGCCGAACTTGCAGTCGAACAGTTGAACACCCTGCTGGCTGATGCCGGTGTGGAGCTCGAGCTGGCCCCGTTTGACGATCAGGCCAAGCCGGAAGTTGGCTCGGCCAACGCCAAGAACATCGTCTCCGACCCCGACGTGCTCTGTGTGGTTGGGCACTTGAACTCCGGCGTGGCCCTGGCCTCGCTGCCTGACTACAAGAATGCCTTCCTGCCGATGATGAGCCCGGCCAATACCAACCCCAACATCACCGAGGGTGGCTATGAGGTAGCCTTCCGCGTGGTGGGTCGTGATGATGTGCAGGGCACTGTGGGTGAGGCCTTCGCCCGCGAGGAACTGGGCGTCAAGTCGGTCTACATCATCCACGACACGACGTCGTATGGGCAGGGTGTGGCCGAGTTCTTCCGTCAGGCCGCTGAGGCCAACGGGGTTGAGGTGCTGGGCTTCGAGGGAACGGAAGAGCAGAGTGATTTCTCGGCCATCCTGACCCCCATCCAGGCGGCGAACCCGGATCTGATCTACTTCGGTGGGCTCTATCCGCAGGCTGGCCCGCTCTTCCGCCAGGCCCGTGACCGTGGCATCACGGCGCAGTTCATGGGCCCGGACGGGCTGGATGCTGCCGATCTGGTTGATCTGGCTGGCGATGCGGTTGAGGGGCTGCACTACACCTCGGTGGCTGCGCCCGTGAGCCAGTTCCCCAACGCGGCTCAGTTCGCCACCGACTACGAGGCGGGCTACAATGAGACCGCCCCGCCCTTCTCGGCTCAGGCCTACGATAGTGCCAGCCTCTGCGCCGGTGCGATCATCAAGGCTGCTACCGATGCGGGTGGTGTGCCGACCCGCGAGCAGGTGCTTGCGGCGATGAAGGCTTTGCCTGCCCTCACCGGCATCACCGGCGACTACAAGTTCAACGCCAATGGCGACCCTGACCCGGCCACCTACTTCGTGCTCAAGGCCAACATCGAGGATTGGAATGCCAATGAGTTGGTGACCCGCCTCGAGATTGCCCCGCCTGAGTAGGCACTAATCAAGCCGAGACGCCCCAACGGGGCGTCTCGGCTGTGCAAATATCTCGGATCTGGTAACTATTCACATCTACCGAATACCGAACGCTTACTCACCGCAGAGGGCGCGAGGGATGCAGAGGGTTTGAACCAACCCATCCTCTGCGCACCTCAGCGCACTCTGCGGTAAGTCTGATGAGTAAGTGGCAGCGCTAAGCATTGTGTCGTGGGCGATCTGAATCTGCACTCAGTGAGGTCGAATGACCGCAGAAGTCAAAGCTTCATCACCGTCCGGCCAGCGCTCCCTCTTTGAGGTGTTGCGCACGGTCTTCACCCCGCTGGTGCAACTGCTGCTCTTCATTGTCGGCAGTGCCCTGATGTTGGGGCTGATCGTTATTCTTCTTGCCCTGCTCCAGCGGGCCTCGCGGCCTGAATTGCTGAACCAGGTGCTCACCATTCTGCCTCAGGTGATTATCGACGGCCTGGTGCGTGGCTTTCTCTTCGCCACGATCGCCCTCGGCTACACCATGGTCTATGGTGTGCTTGAGTTTATTAACTTTGCCCACGGCGAGATCTTTATGGTCGGTGGTGTCTCGGGGGCGGCGATCAGCCTGATGTTGGCCAACAGCGGACTCCTTGACACAATGCCAATCTTGCTCTACGTCGTGATCATTCTTGCCACCGGCATGCTGGTGAGTGGTACGCTCGCCGTCACGGTTGAGCGCGTCGCCTATCGCCCCCTGCGCGGGGCTCCACGCCTGGTTCCGCTGATCTCGGCCATTGGCGTGTCACTGGTGCTCCAGGATCTCATGCGCCTGATCATGACCAACTCGGCCCTGGGTTTTAATTCGCGTTTTAATACCCCCGATTTCGGTAAGCCGATCACGCTCTTTGCGATGAATCTTGGCGAGCGCCCTGTGCCGATTATTCTTAGCCCCAAGGCGCTGATCTTCATCGTCACTTCGGTGCTCATGCTGATCGCCCTGAACTACCTGGTCAATGTGACCCGGCTTGGCAAGGCCATCCGTGCCACTGCCCAGGATATGTCCACGGCCAGCTTGATGGGCATCAATGTCAACCGCATCGTGGCCCTGACCTTCTTGATCGGTGGAGCCCTCGGTGGTGCGGCCGGTGCGCTTTTTGGTATGAATGTGGGTACGGTCAATCCCTATATGGGTTTCATCCCCGGCCTGAAAGCCTTTACTGCCGCCGTGCTCGGCGGGATCGGCAATATTACCGGGGCCATGGTCGGTGGGATCGTGCTCGGCTTTCTTGAGGCCTTCGTCGCCTCCTACCTCTCACTCTTCACCGGTGGTGCTTTCTCAGGGGCCGCCTATGCTGATATTGCGGCCTTTAGTATTCTCATTTTGATCCTGATCTTCCGACCCTCCGGCCTGCTGGGTGAGGCGACAACGCAGAAGGTGTAGGAGTGTTATGACCCATAACGCCCCATCAGAGAGTCCGTGGGAACGGCTGAAGGCGACCCTGGGCCGTGGACCGACCGCCTATGGCTTCTTGAGCCTCTACGCTGCGGTCTGTACCTGGCTACTGCTGACCAACCCCCGCACAAGCCTTGGTACCGACATCGTCTTCATTCTGCTGCTCTTGCTGGTATTGATCATCTATCGCTCAAGTGTGAGTCTGCTCTTTAAGGCTGGCCTCGGCGTTGCTTTGCTCGGCCTGGTCTTACCCTATTTCGGTACCCTCAACCCCTTCTACATTGATGTGGCCACTCAGGCTGGCATCTTTGTCGCCCTGGCCCTCGGTCTGAATGTGGTGGTCGGCTTTGCTGGCCTGCTCGACCTGGGCTATGTGGCCTTCTTTGCCGTCGGTGCCTACCTCTGGGGTATCTTCAGCACCTCACAGATTACCCTGATCAATCCGGCATGGAGCCCGGTGCCGCCGATTATGTTCTACCCCTTCATCTTGCTGGGGCTGGCATGTGGCGCAACCTTCGGGATTCTGCTTGGTCTGCCGGTGCTACGCCTGCGCGGCGACTATCTGGCAATCGTGACGCTCGGCTTTGGTGAAGTGATCCGTGTGCTGGCCAACAACCTCGACCGCCCGGTCAATATCACCAATGGATCACAGGGCATCCGTGAGATCGAGCGCCCGCCACTGATCTTTGCCTCTTTTGTGCGTGATACCCTCGGCTGGCAGCTTGATGACCAGCAACTCTATCAGCAGTTCTTCTACTTCACCGTTCTGATCGTGGTAATCCTGGTTGTGCTGGCGGTCAGTCGGCTGAAGAATTCGCGCATCGGACGGGCCTGGGAGGCCATTCGTGAGGATGATGTCGCTGCGATTGCGCAGGGTATTCCCCTGGTGCGCATGAAGCTGCTTGCTTTCGCCGTCGGGGCCTCCTTCGCCGGTGCAATGGGCGTGATCTTCGCCTCCAAACAACTCTTTATCAACCCACCCACCTTCGACCTGCTCCGCTCGATCAATATTCTTTCGATGGTCATTCTTGGTGGGATGGGCTCGATCCCTGGTGTCATCCTCGGAGCCGTGCTAGTAACTATGCTCGACCTGCAGATCCTGCCACGGATCGCTACCGTGCTGCGCGATGCCCAGAAGGCCGGTCTGCCCATCCCGGCAGCTTTTGATCCTACCCAGTACCAGCGCCTGCTCTTCGGCCTGTTGCTCATCCTGATGATGATCTTCCGCCCCGAGGGCATCATGCCCGACGAGCGGCGTAAGGAGGAGCTGGAGCCTGAAGCAACGACGGAGAGTGCCTGATGTCTCTGCTGCAAGCAACCAATGTCACCAAGATCTTCGGTGGCCTCACAGCGGTTAACGATGTCACCCTGACCATCGAGCAGGGCCGTATCGTCAGTGTGATCGGTCCCAATGGAGCTGGCAAGACGACCTTCTTCAATATTTTGACTGGGATCTATAAGCCTGACCAGGGTGAGATTATCTTTGACGGCAAGTCGATTGCCGGGCGTAAACCCGACGAGATTGCCGCCCTTGGTATGCGCCGCACCTTCCAGAATATTCGCCTCTTCGGCAATATGACCGTGATGGAGAATGTGCTGGTCGGGATGCATACCCATCTGGTTGCGCCCTTCTGGCAGATTATTACCAAAACCCGCTGGGTACGCAACGAGGAGGCCAAAGCCCGTGAGCGCGCGCGCGAGTTGCTGGCCTATGTTGGCCTGGACAGCAAGCGTGATGCTCTCGCCAAGAATATGCCCTACGGCGACCAGCGTCGGCTTGAGATCGCCCGCGCCCTGGCTGGTCAGCCCAAGCTCATCCTGCTTGATGAACCGACCGCTGGTATGAACCCCCAGGAGACTGGTGAGGCGACCGAGTTGATTCGTCGCCTGCGTGACGACCTGGGCCTCACCGTTGTGCTGATTGAACATGATATGCGCCTGGTGATGGCGATCTCCGAGCGCATCTCCGTGCTTGACTACGGCACCAAAATTGCTGAAGGCGACGCCGACGTGATCCGCAGCAACCCGCGTGTGATTGAGGCTTACCTGGGTAAGGGCGCCGCTGGCGCCGCTGCGTAGAGGAAGCGCTATGGCCCTGCTAGAATTGCAGAACGTCCATACCTACTATGGCAAGATCCACGCCCTCAAGGGCGTCTCGTTGCGGGTCGAGAAGGGCGAGATCGTCACCCTGATCGGTTCAAACGGTGCTGGCAAGAGTACGACCCTGCGTACAATCTCCGGCCTCTTGACGCCGCGCCAGGGCGAAGTCCACCTCAAGGGCAAGCGTATTGACAAAATCGCCGCCCATGAAATTGTCAAACTGGGGGTGGCCCAGTCGCCTGAGGGCCGTCGCATCTTTCCGCGCCTCACCGTGCTCGAGAATCTTGAGATGGGTGCCTATCTGCACAATATCCGCAGTGTTGCCTACCATGAAGATCTGGAGCGCGTCTTTAGCCTCTTCCCCCGCCTGCAAGAGCGGGTTGCCCAAAAAGGTGGCACCCTCTCGGGCGGTGAACAGCAGATGCTGGCCATTGCGCGTGCGCTGATGACCCGCCCCGAAGTGCTCTTGCTCGACGAGCCTTCGATGGGCCTGGCCCCGGTGCTGGTTGAGCAGATCTTCGAGATCGTCCAGACGATCAATGCCCAGGGCATGACCGTCCTGCTGGTTGAGCAAAACGCCCTTCAGGCCCTCAGCATCGCCCACCGCGGCTATGTCTTGCAGAGCGGCACGATCATTCTTGAAGATGACGCCCGTACCCTGCGCGAAAACGAGACCGTGCAGAAAGCCTACCTCGGTCTTGAGTAACTGCCGGTTAGGCGTGCAGCAACGACAGCGAAGATTGCGGTGCCCGTCGTAACCAATCGCCGCCTGAGGCCGATAAGTCGGCTTCAGGCGGCGATTGGTTCATTAAGCAGGATTATGCCCGCTGCTGTCTCAGGCGGCGGCAGTGGTCGCGGCGTTTAACTTCTTCATCAGGCGCGACTTGCGGCGGGCGGCATTGTTCTTATGAAGCACACCCTTGCCCGCAGCCTTATCGAGCGTGCTGATTGCCTCGCGGATCGTCGCCTCGTCGGGCGTACCGCTGAAGATCGACTGCTCAGCCTTCTTGATCATCGTCTTGACACGCGAACGATACATCGTATTGCGCAGATGCTTGCGCTCGTTAGTGCGAATGCGCTTTTTCGCCGACTTCGTGTTCGCCAAGGAACCCTACCTCCAGTATAATCAGGCGCTGCTACGTGATTGACATACATCCGGCAGGGCAAGGCCCTGCCGTATCCTGACAGGCAAGTATAGCAGAAGGACGCTCACTTTGCAACTCTCCTCACGGCTGCGCCTGGGCAGGATGGGTGCGCTCGGCAGCAGCCTGGTGGTGATGGCAGGCTTTGTGTTGAGCCGGGTGACTGGCCTGCTACGTGACATGGTGGCTACGTATTTCTTCGGCACTTCGTCTGAGGCAGCCGCCTATCGGGCCGCCTTTGCGATTGCCGATCTGCTCTATCTGCTGATCATCGGTGGTGCGCTCGGCAGCAGTTTTATTCCCGTCTTTATCGAGGTGTGGGAGCGTGATGGCCAGGAGCGCGCCTGGCAAATAGCCAGTGCCGTAGTGAGTTGGGCGCTCATGATCCTGGCGGCTGCCAGTGCCGTGATCTTTTTTGCTGCACCGACCCTCGTGCAGCTCGTCTATGGTGGGCAGGATTTTGATGCGGCCACTCTGGCTTTGACGACCCGGCTCACCCGGCTCTTTCTGCTCTCGCCGCTGCTGTTGGGGTTGGGGGGCCTGGCTATGGCCGCACTCAACGCCCGTGATCACTTTGTCCTGCCGGCCCTGGCCCCCTCGCTCTACAACCTCGGCATCATCGTCGGTGCGGTGCTGGGGGTGAGCCTGGGCCAGGGCATCTGGGGCATGGCCTGGGGTGTGATCGGCGGTACCCTGGCCTACCTGCTCGTGCAGGTACCGGGCTTGCAGCGCATCGGTATGCGCCTGCGGCCCGGCCTGGGGCGCAGTGTTGAAGAAGTCGGGCGGATTGCGCGCCAGATGGGGCCGCGGGTGCTGGGCCAGGCTGCCGCCCATCTCAGTGTGGTGGTGACGCTGGCCCTGACTGCGCGCCTGGCCGATGGGGCGGCCAAAGTGGCGGGCCTGGGCTATGCCTACCAGTTGATGCTTTTGCCCTACGGCATCTTCTCGCTGAGCCTGAGCCAGGTTGCCTTCCCGCGCCTGGCACGGCTGGTGGCCGAGGGCCGCCGTAGCGAGTTGATGGCTGACATGCGCCGCACTCTGGGCATGATCCTCTGGCTGACTTTACCAGCTGCTGCGGCCCTCTTGAGCCTGGGCTTTCCCATCGCGCGGGTGCTCTTTCAACGCGGTGTCTTCGACGCACGCTCGTTGGAATATACCGTCGCCGCCCTGATCGGCTACAGCCTGGCGCTGCCAGCCTTCGCTGCCTCCGAAATCCTCATTCGTGGCTTTTTTGCTATGCAGCGTACCTGGACCCCCGTCCTGGTCGGCATCTTTCAGGTCGGGCTGAACCTGGCGCTGGGCAGTCTGCTGCTGCGCTCAGGTGGTGATGTGGGTAGTCTGGCCCTCTCCTTCAGCCTGGCCAACAACCTTGAGGCCCTGTTGCTGTTTCTGCTGATGGGTCGGCTCCTACCGGAGATTTGGCGTGATGCAAAGCTCTGGCGTAGTCTGGCCGTTGCCTCTGGCTGTGCGATGCTGCTTGGTGTCAGCCTGTTTGGCCTGCGCCTTACTGGTAGCGCCTTTATCCCGGCCCTGGCGGTCACCCATCCCTACCGCTGGACTAGCGAGATGGTGGGCCTGCTGCTCTGGCTGGCCTGGGCTGGCACCCTCGGTGCAGGGGCCTACCTGGGTCTGAGTGCGCTGCTTGGCGCGGCTCCGGCCCAGGCGCTCATTGCCCGGCTGCGTCGCTAGCTGCAGCAGCGCCTGTGCGCTCTCCAACCTCTTCCAGGGTGAGCAGGGGGGCAAAGGTGTGCCGGTGCAGTGGGCAAGGGCCGTAGGTCTGTAGCGCACGCTGGTGGGCGGCTGTACCATAGCCCTTGTGGGCCGCAAAGCCATAGTGCGGGAAGGCGCGATCGGCAGTTCGCATCAGCCGGTCGCGGGTAACCTTGGCCACAAGTGAGGCGGCGGCGATGGAGAGTGAGCGTGCATCGCCTTTGATCAGATCCAGCTGCGGCAGGCTCAGGTTGGGCAGGCGCAGGGCATCGATCAGCAGGGCCTCAGGCAGGTAGGGAAGCTGAAGCAACGCCGTCAGCATGGCCAGCCTGGTCGCCGCTACGATACCGTAGGCGTCGATCAGGTAGGCTGGCACAAGACCCACGCCAATCCCGGTGGCGTAGCTATAGATGCGCCGATAGCCCTCTTCGCGGGCCAGGGCCGTCAGTTGTTTCGAGTCATCAACCCCAGCCAGCAGGCTCGGATTGGCAAACACAGCCGGGCCAAGCATCACGGCAGCCGCCACGACTGGCCCGGCCCAGCAGCCACGCCCGGCTTCGTCGAGGCCAGCGAGCATGTGGTAGCCCTGGGCCTGGAGCGCCAGCTCGTGCTCAAGGGTGGGAGGCATCGTGTGGTTCAGTTTCGAGCAGCAGCACCTGGCTCGCCCCGATCGTTAGCCAGGTAGGCTGCATCGGCAAACCACTGCGGCGCAAGCTGGCCAGTTCAGGCATCGCTGTGGGCTCGGCCTGGGCTGACAGGCGTAACCCAACCAGGCGGTAGGCCAGCGCCACTAACTGCGCAAGGGGGCCAGGGTTAAGGCGGGCCAGCGGAATGAGCACCAGGCGTCCGCCGGAGGCAAGCACACGCCGGATCTCGGCCTGGGTGTGGGGATCGAGGATATATTCGCTGGGGAAAGTTGCGACGACCGTATCGAAAGCTGCATCCGCAAAGGGCAGCTTCTGGGCCAGGGCGCGGGTGAGGCGGGGCTGATAGCCAGCACGACGCAGACGTCGTGCGGCGAGGCGGCCCATCTGGGGTGAGGCATCGAGCCCGACGACACCCGGTTGTGCGGCGAGGGCCAGTTGTAAATGGCCAGGGCCACAGCCTAGTTCAAGGATGCGTCCATGCAGACGCGGCAGGGCGGCCCGTCCCCACTCAATCCAGCGGCCAGCTGAGACCAGCCAGGCCACCGTGTCGTAGGTCCAGGCGAACTCGTGGTAGAAGTGGTGAAAGGCCCGCCTGGTCAGGCACCAAGAGAGCTTGGCGGGCCAGCTATACCGCGAGTGCGCCTGGGGGCTGATGCCCGGTGGGTGGAGTGCGCCGTGTTGGGCCTCAGTCACGGCGCTCTTTGATGCGGGCGGCCTTCCCGGAGCGACCGCGCAGATAGTAGAGCCTGGCCCGGCGCACCTTGCCGCGGCGGATGACCTTGATCGAGTCGAGGCGCGGGGCGTGGAGCAGGAAGGTGCGTTCGACACCGATGCCGTGAGAGGCGATCCGGCGCACGGTGAAATTCTCGTTGATCCCGCCACTACGGCGGCGAATGACCACCCCTTCGAATTCCTGAATGCGTTCGCGGTTACCCTCGACCACCTTCACGCCGACACGGATCGTATCGCCGACGCGAAACTCGGTAATACTCGCCTTCATCTGGCGTTGAGCCAGTTCGCTGAGGATCTGCTGCGACACAGGGTCGCTCCTTTCGGATCTGGCGCGGCCCAGGCGCCCGAACCAGCTCGGGACTGGGCCGCGTGATACTGTAACATAGAAAGCTGGCAGACGAACAGAACGCCTGCCAGTCTCGCGTGCTAGGAGGGATTATACCACAGGCTACGCCGGGGTGTGTTTGGGAAGGGCCTCCGGCCCTCCCCTGCGGCCTCACCAGTTTTGAGCAGATTTTAGCTACTTTGCACAAGCACAACCCGATGAGATTGTACACTCTCACCGTAGCGACAGGGGCGGCACTGCCCTATGATGAGGCGTAGCGTTTAACCCTAGCTTAACCTGGATATGTGAGGAGAGACCGGCATCGTGGCGCGCCAGGCATCCGTTGGGCTCGACGTTGCGATGGCGCAGCTAGTCGACACGAGCGGTTGGTACCCTACCCAGAGCTTTCTGCTCTTATGGGTCGCAGGTTTGTGCGGCCCTGTTTGCGTGCCTTGCGATCCGCGTCACTTTGCTGGGCCAGCAGCTTGATGCACCCGTGCCGCCTCGTGCCCCTGTCTGCCACGACGGCACGTTGCATATCTTCAGCCCGCAGGACCACGCCTGTTCTGTAGTCAGAGTAAGGAGAGCCTCAGCATGAGTATGACCGCAAGTGACGTGATCAAGCTGATCAAGGATCAGGGCATCCAGATTGTCGACACCCGTTTCACCGACCTCTTCGGCGGCTGGCAGCACTACTCCTTGCCAGCCAGTCGTCTAAGCGAAGAGATGATCGAGGAGGGCCTGGGCTTTGATGGTTCGTCGATCAAAGGCTTCCAGGTGATCAACGAGAGCGACATGCTGATGCTCCCCGACCCGAGCTCAGCCTTTGTTGATCCGACGCTCAAGGTGCCGACGCTGGTGTTGACCTGTGACATCATCGATCCGCTCGAGCGCAAGCCCTATTCGCGTGATCCGCGGACAGTGGCGCGTAAGGCCGAGGCCTACCTGAAGAGCACTGGCATCGGTGATACGGCCTTCTTTGGCCCCGAGGCCGAGTTCTTCCTTTTCAGCGATGTGCGCTTCAGCCAGGGTGCTAATCACGGCTATTATTATCTCGATAGCCCCGAGGCAGCCTGGAACACCGGCGCTGAGGTGCCCGGCGGTAACAAGGGCTATCGTATTGGCCACAAAGAGGGCTATTTCCCGGTGCCGCCGGCCGATACGTTGCAGGACATCCGCTCTGAGATGATCCTCAAGATGGCCGAGATCGGCATCGATATTGAGTTGCACCACCATGAGGTAGCCACGGCTGGCCAGTGCGAGATCGATATGAAGTTCGACTCGCTGCTCCAGATGGCCGATAAGGTGCAGAAGTACAAGTATATTGTGCGCCAGGTGGCCCGCGAGCATGGCCTGAGTGCTACCTTTATGCCCAAGCCGCTCTTTGGCGATAACGGATCGGGGATGCACTGCCACCAGAGTATCTGGAAGGGCGGCGAGCCGCTCTTCTTTGACGAGACCCAGTACGCCCTGCTCTCGAAGATGGCGCAGTACTACATTGGTGGTATCCTCACCCATGCCCCGGCCCTGCTGGCCATCTGTGCCCCGACCACCAATAGTTATCGGCGGCTGGTGCCCGGCTTCGAGGCCCCGATCAACCTGGTCTACTCGCAGCGCAACCGTTCGGCGGCGGTGCGTATTCCCACCTACTCCTCTTCGCCCAAGTCGCGCCGCATCGAGTTCCGTGCGCCTGACCCGATGGCTAACCCCTACCTGGCCTTTGCCGCGATGCTTATGGCTGGTCTCGACGGGATCGCCAACAAGATCGAGCCCCCGCCCCCGCTTGATGTGGATATCTACGAACTCTCGCCTGAAGAGAAGGCCGATATCCGCGGCACGCCCGGCTCGCTCAGTGAGGCCCTCGACGCACTGGAGGCCGATAACGACTTCCTGCTGAAGGGTGATGTCTTCACGCCCGACTTGATCGAAGCCTTCGTCGATTACAAGCGGCGTGAAGCCGTCTCGATCGCCCTGCGTCCGCACCCCCACGAGTTCAAAATGTACTACGACGCCTGATCGCTACAACCACGCACGAAGGCCAGGTCGGGGTATTCACCCCGGCCTGGCCTTTTTGTTGCCCTGATGCCGATCGGCACGCCGTCTATGTTTGGGGGGACAGCTATGGGTGGGTACGCGGGCCGACAAAGGCCCCGACCAGCATGATCATGCTCAATGCGATGGTGCTTATACCAACATAGAACGCTGCAAGGTCGGTGGTGAGGTTGCCCTGAAGCACGAGCGCCCCGAAGGCTGGGGCCATCCAGAGTACCCAACTGCAGACAGTCATCGCACGTTTGTCGTTGCGAGTCAGGCGTGAGGCGTTTTCAACCACCAGGAAGGTGGCAGCCCAGCCGATCAGCCCGATCAACAGGCTCTGAAATTCCATCTGTGTGGCAATCATCGCTTCCTCCGCTGCAGCGTTGCAGACTTTCTATGGAAGCCATTCTACGCGATCATTTGGATCTTTTCAACAGGTTGGAGTGACAATTTTTGTTTATTTTGCACAACTGAAGTCGCCTTGTACGGCCCAAAATGGTTCAGCAATGAACTGGATCTTTTGAACAAAAGCTACCCATTCGGGTAGGCCAAAGCCTGTCTCCGAAGTGCGGTATCATAGCTACACCCCTGGCGTATGCTCGTTTCTCTACCATATGGAGCTGTGTCGATGCGCGCTTTTGATCCGCAGCGTCTACGTCCACTCTTTCCGGCCCTGACTCTGGAGGTCGCCGGACGTCCGGCGGTCTTTTTCGATGCTCCTGGTGGCACGCAGGTACCGCAGACGGTGATTACGGCCATGGGCGACTACCTGGCTCGTCAGAATGCCAATACCCACGGCGCCTTTCTCACCAGCCAGCATACTGATCAGACCATCGCTGCGGCCCATACCGCTATGGCTGACCTGCTTGGTTGCGCACCTGAGGAGACGGTCTTTGGTGCTAATATGACCACGCTGACTTTTGCTCTGAGCCGGGCGATCGGGCGTGATCTGCACCCTGGTGATGAGATCGTGGTGACACGGCTTGACCACGACGCGAATGTGGCTCCCTGGCGTGCTCTGACCGAGGGCGGGGTGGTTATACGCGAGGTTGAGGTTGATGTCGAGGATTGCACGCTCGATCTGGCCGACCTGGCGGCAAAGTTGACGCCGCGGACGCGCCTGGTGGCAGTCGGCTATGCCTCAAACGCCGTCGGCACGATCAACGATGTGCGCCGTGTGGTTGAATTGGCTCAGGCGGTGGGGGCGCTCACTTTTATTGATGCTGTCCACTATGCTCCCCATGGGCCAATCGATGTGCGGGCGCTTGGCTGCGACTTCCTGGCCTGCAGCGTCTATAAATTCTTCGGCCCCCATGTCGGCGTGCTCTATGGCAAGGCCGAGCATTTGCAACGCCTGCGGCCCTACAAAGTGCGCCCGGCCTCCGATGCGATCCCCGACCGCTGGATGACCGGCACGCAGAGCCACGAGGGCCTGGCCGGGGTGACGGCGGCGGTCAACTACCTGGCCAGCCTGGGCGATGCTGCTGCTGACCGGCGGGCGGCCCTGGTTGAGGCGATGACACGGATCAAGGCCTACGAGCGTACGCTGAGTGAGCAACTGGTGGGTGGGTTGTTGCGCATCCCCGGCCTGACGTTTTATGGCATCCACGAGCCGGAACGCTTTGCGATGCGCACCCCAACAGTCTCTTTTCGGCTAGAGCGACGTAGCCCACGGGCGGTCGCTGAGGCCCTGGGCAAGCGTGGTATCTTCGCGTGGGAGGGCAACTATTATGCGCTGAGTCTGAGCGAACGGCTTGGGGTTGAGCCGATTGGCGGGATGGTGCGGATCGGCCTGGCCCATTACAACACCGCCGAAGAGGTGGATTATCTGCTGGAACAGCTTGAGGCAATCTGAACCTGAGGAGCGCCCTATGCGCCGTTCGCCGCTGCTGGCGATCTTTCTGGTAGCCTTTGTTGACCTGATGGGCTTCGGAATCATCCTGCCGCTATTGCCCTTTTATGCCGAAACGCTTGGGGCAAGTACCGTGATGGTCGGCCTGCTGCTGGTGATCTACGCAGCAGCACAGTTTGTGGGTGCGCCGATCCTTGGCGCACTTTCGGATCGCCTGGGGCGTCGCCCGCTACTGTTGGTGAGTCAGGCGGGCACCGTACTGGGCTTTGTTATGCTCGCTATGGCCTCGGCTTTGCCAATGCTCTTCCTGGCCCGCCTGGTGGGCGGGCTGATGGCGGGCAACATCACGGTGGCTCAGGCCTACATTAGCGATGTGACTGAGGAGCAAGATCGGGCCAAGGGCCTGGCGCTGATCGGGGCAGCCTTCGGGCTGGGCTTCATTCTCGGGCCGGTGATTGGCGGGTTGCTAGCCGAGTTTGGCTTCCAGGTTCCCGCCATCGCCGCATCCGGCGTCGCCAGCCTGGCCTTCCTGCTGACCCTGTTGGTCGTGCCTGAGCCGCCCCAGCGGCGCGGTACGAGCCATGGTAGACCAATCGATCTCTTGCGAACCATCATTGCGGTGGGCCAGCGCCCCAGCCTACGCCCACTCTTCCAGACCGGCTTTCTGAGCGCCCTGGCGCTGATCTGCTTCCAGAGTACATTTGCGCTCTACTGCGAACGGCGCTACGGCTTCGGCCCACGTGAGACGGGCCTGCTGCTGGCCTATGTAGGCGTAATCACTGTGATACTGCAGGTCGGCTTCACCGGACGCCTGGTGCAGCGCTTCGGTGAGGAGCGTCTGGTGTTGACAGGGACGGTTTTGCTTTACCTGGCCCTGGTGATCACAGCTATTGCGGTGACCTGGCCGTTGCTGTTGCTCTCACTGCTCTTTGTCGCTCTGGGCTCAGGCTTGATCACACCGAGCCTGCAAAGCCTCTTGACCCGCCATAGTGGTGCGCAGGAGCGCGGCCAGGTGCTGGGGGTCTTCACCTCGCTGGACAGCCTGGCGCGGATTCTGGCCCCCATCCCGGCGACCTGGATGCTCGGCGCAGTGGCCCCTGGTGCGCCGCTGCTGCTTGGCGGTGTGCTGGCGGGCCTGGCCGGGCTGACCGCCCATGGCGTGCTGGTGCATTCGGGCTGAACCAGAACTCTTCGCAATCATACAGTGCTCAAGCTCCTCTAGCCGGTTGTGAGCCATGGCTTAAGGGGTCTGGCTGGTGCTGGTGGCTGAGGGAACCGTGGAGTTGGAGGAGGGCTGGCTGGTCGCTTCTGGCCGGGTGGGCGTGGCGCTGGCGGCGATCAGCGGTGAGGGACTGGGAGGAGAGTTTGTGGGGCGTGCGGGGCTGGCGGTGGTGTTTGTGGTGGGCTTGTCCGGGGTAGGGCTGGCTTTGGCGAGGGTGGCGCTGGGGTTCGGGGGGGTGGTAAGGCTCAGGCCGGGTGTGGGTGGCGGTGCGCCGAGGCTGCTGCCGCTGAAGAACATGACATAACTACCAAGGCCCAATAGCACCAGGACGGTGAGCCCGGCCAGGCTCAGGCCGAGGCGTGAGAGAGGGCGTTCGGCTGACCTGGGGGGCTGTGCCGGTGGTGGAATCGGCTGCATCGGCAGCGTTAGCGCTGGGAGCGTCTGGGGAGGGAGCGGTTGGGTCGTCGCCAGGGGCGTGGTTGTCGCCAGGGCCTCAAGCTCATCAACCTGGGCGATCACCACGGTGATATTGTCGATCCCGCCGCGGTCATTGGCCAGGTCAACCAGGCGACTGACCGCCTCTTCAGGGGGTAGCATCGAGGCCGTTTCGGCGATCTCGACATCGCTGACCAGCCCATGCAGACCGTCGGAGCAGAGCAACACCGTATCGCCAGCGTGCAGATCAACGCGGAAGAGATCAACCTCAACGGTCTCGGTGTGGCCAAGGGCTCTGGTGATGATATTGCGGATCTGTGAGGCGCGGGCTTGTTCGGGAGTCATCAGACCGGCAGCGACCTGTTCGGAGACGAAGGAGTGATCCTGCGAGATCTGGCTGATCTGGCCTTCGCGGATGAAGTAGGCCCGGCTATCACCGACATTGGCGACGTGCAGGAGGTTATTGAGCAGGAGGGCGATCACGCCGGTGGTGCCCATCGTGCCGTAGCCCTCACTATAGACACGCTCATTGGCAGCGGTCAATACGTCGCGTAGGGCGACCTCAGGCGGATGCGCGAGGTTGAGTTCGTTCGCAATCGTCTCGACCGCCAGCCGACTGGCCACTTCGCCAGCCGCATGACCACCCATCCCGTCGCAGACGACCAGCAGGGTGGCAGGATCGAGCGCTCGTGTCAGATAGGCATCCTGGTTGACCTCGCGGCGCATCCCGACGTGGGTACGGGCGCTGAAGCGCACTCGCATGGGTTGCTCCTCAGGCAGGCGTCTGATCCTGGTTGAGAGTATAGCACTGGTAGCGTGGGCAGGTAGCCTGTTTCAGCGTACCAGGCGCGAGAAGATAAAGGTGGCGAGGGCGATGACCAGGAAGATCAAGTAAAAGAGATTGCCGGTTGCGCTCGTGAAGAGCACGGCGAAGGCGATGAAGAGCAGCGACATAAACATACAGCCGCGCCGCACACGCTGAACACTCGCCTCGGTGTCGTTGGGGTCAGGGATCATTGTATGGTGGTGTCCCACCACTCCTTTCGTTACCATAGGGGAGGACTACCCTGGTGCATGGTACCACAGGCCCATAGCGCAATCGGCAGAATTGCGTTATGGTACAGGTATCACATGTTCTTGACTTCGGGCACAGGTTTATTGTTATGGCCGAATTTGATCAAGAGATCTGGCGGGCGCAGGTTGCCGAGAGTCTTGGTGGCTTCAACCGCAACCCGCACCAGGATCTGTCGCTGGCTGGCACAGGCACCTTGCTTGGCTACTTGGTTGTGCGGACACTTGAGCCGTGGCTGGCAGCATTCGAGGTGACTCCAGTTGCCGCAGTGCTGGCGCTGGCTGAGATGACGCGTGGGCCGGGGGCTGATCGGCTGGTGCAGCGGGCGGTTCGTCTGCGCTTTCAGGCTGCCGCGCTGATCGAACGCGAACTGCGCAGCCGTGATGATCTGCGCGGTGCAGTTGAGCAGATCCTGGTTACCCTGAACGTTATTCATATGGCTCGTCAGCGCTTGAACAGTAGCCGTGATGAGTGGCTACGCCTGAGCTTGCTGGCCGAGTTGGACAGTTTCGGCGCGAGTGATTTTGTCCTGTTGCGGCGTCTGTTACACGATCCGGGCTGGCAGTCGCGCTATGAGGCGATCCGTGGCCTGCGGGTGCGCAATGGTGCTTACACCGCCGCCGACCTGGTCTTGATTCACGACGGCCTGAACGATAGTGCGGTGCATGTTCGAGCTGCCGCAGCACGGATCTTGAGCCTGTTTACCGAGACGCCGCCGCAACCATTGGTGAACCTCTTGATGCGCGTGGCGATCTACGACAGCGATGTGGAGACCCGGTTCGCCGCTGCACGCACGATGGGCGCTTTGCGTGATCGCATTGCTTCGCCCCAATTGGTTGAGCACCTGGGCCGCTGCCTCGGTGAGCCGGATCATTTTGTACGCTCTGCCGCCGCGATTGCCCTTGGTGAGCTTGGTGAGTTGGCTGGTAGCCCTGCGATTATTGCCAGCCTGATTATACTGATCGACGACAATGACCCCTATACCCGCGAGGCTGCTGCCCGTACCCTTGGGCGTATGGGCACGGCTGCCGCCACGGCTCCGGTGATGCGTGCGCTCACCCACGCAATGGGGGATGGTGACAGCAATGTTCACGCGGCAGCCTTAGATACACTGATGCACCTGCGTCGCATCCGCGCCACGCTGCCATTGGTGCGTTGATCTGGGCTTGGGAACCCCAGCAACATACCCGCCGTGCATATAATCCAGGAAGTGTCCCCATTTATGCAGCGTGATGTGCTATAATTTGCCGCGTTGGATGCTCGTGTGTTGAGGAGGGGTGTATGCATATCGATCATCATCGTTTTAATCGGGTCGATCTGCTGGAGGTGTCGGGCCGCATCGATGCCACCGCCTCACCGCAGTTGAAGCAACGCATCGAGGCGCTGTTCGATGAAGGGCGCTATCGTATCGTGCTTGATTTTGCCGGGCTGGAGTATATCAGCAGCCCGGGCCTGCGCGTGTTGATCGAGGCGCGCAAGCGCGCCCGTGATTGGAAACTCACCGACCTTGAGGGTGGTGATATCCGCATTGCCAACCTGCCCCCACGGATCAAAGAGGTCTTTGATCTGACCGGCTTCACCTCACTCTTTGAGCTCTTTAGCAGTACGCTTGAGGCGGTCGGCTCGTTCTGAGGAGGGTGGCAACACCCATTAACGTGTCGGCAGAAGATTTGCCCACGATGGACAGCATTACCCTCACCGCCGACCTCGACGCTCTGGCCAGCATCAGCGCTTTTATGACTGAGGCAGCTGAGTTAGCTGGCCTTGATGAACGTGCGACCTGGCAGGTGCAGCTCGCGGTCGATGAGGCGGCCACCAATGTCATTCAGCACGCCTACGATCCTGACGCTCCTGGTGCATTGACGCTCAGCTGGAGCTGTGAGGATGGGCGTTTTGTGGTGGTGCTGCGTGACTTCGGGCGTCATTTTGATCCGCAGAGTATCCCGCCTCCCGATATCACCTCGCCACTTGAAGAACGCCAGATCGGCGGGCTCGGGCTCTATTTGATCACGCGCCTGATGGACGAGGTGCGCTTTGATTTTAATCCGCAGGGCGGCAACTTGCTTACCATGGTCAAGTATATGACCAGCGGTCCCCATGATGAGGTTGTCGTTCTGCCAGTCAGCGGACGGGTTGATGCGGTGACGGCTCCCCAACTCAGCCGGCTTGTCCACGAACAGATCGCCGAAGGGGCGCGTTTCATTTTGCTCGATCTGAGCCTGGTGAGCTTTCTCTCCTCCAGCGGCCTGCGCGCCCTCTTGCTGATGCGCAAAGAGTTGATGACCCTCGGCGGAGAGTTGCGCCTGGCAGCCTTGCAGCCCCAGGTGCATGAGGTCTTTGCCCTGACGGGCTTCACTCAGGTCTTTGCTATTCACACCTCGGTCGACGAGGCCCGCGCTTCGTTTGGCCAGGGGCGTGCGTGAGCCGCGAGCGGCTGCTGCTAGTTTATGCCCTGGCGGGTGGTGCCCTCGGCTGGATCTGGTTGTGGTTGACCCCCGGCCTGTCGGTTGCACCAGCTACGCTGGCCCTCTTTGCGGCTCTCGCCCTGGCCCTTGATGCGCTCAGCATCCGCCTGCCACCCGCTGATGCCTACAGTCTGGCGGGAGTGGTTCTGCTCACCGCTGCCTTGAGCCTTGGCCCGGCGGCGGCGGCGCTGATTGCTGGGCTGGAGGGGTTGCTGGCAGGGGTGTTGCTGGCGCTGATCTATAACCGCCCACGGACGGTGTATACCCTGGGCGCGCAACCTTTGCAGCACGGCGGTGTGCGTGCGGTGGCAATTCTCGCTGGGGCGACCATGGCCGGGTTGGCCACCGGCCAGCCACAGTTTGACCCGGCGACCCTTACCCCGTTGCCACTGCTGATCTGGAGTATGCTCAGCTATGTGGGGGTGCTCCAGTTGGCACGGCTCGGGCGCGAGTTGCTCGAGGGCCGGCCCGGTGGGGTAAGCGCGTGGTGGCGGGTCACCTGGCGTATGGTGCTGATCACCGAGCTCGCACCGCTACCCCTGGCCTTACTTGGCGCGGCGATCTTCACCCGCCTCGGTATGGCCTACTTTCTAATGGCCGGTCTGGCCCTGATCGGGGCGGCGGCTACCCTGCGCCGGGCATTGCTTAACCTGGCTGGCCAGCAACGCTCGGTGCGTGAGTTGGCCATGCTCAACGAGGTCAGTCGGGCGATCATCCGCAGTGAGCTTGATGTTGCGACCCTCTGTGACCTGATCTACCGCGAGGCAAGCAAGATTGTCGATACCTCCTCTTTTCACCTCGGCCTCTTCGAGGGGGATAACTATACGCTGCTGGTTCGTGTGCAGGATCGTGTACGCCTGCCCCGTCTGACAGTTGACCTGGCGGCAGGCGATGGACTGATCGGCTGGATCAGGCAGACCGGCAAGGCCCTGCTGGTCGAGGATTTTGTCGAGGAGATAGAGCGTCTGCCGGCGCGACCCCGCTACCAGAGTGAGCGGCCGCCTCGCTCGGGGATCTATGTGCCGTTGATCGCCGGTGAGGAGGTAATCGGTTCGATCTCGGTGCAGAGCTATGAGCCCGGCGCTTTTGTGGCCAATGACCTGCGCCTGCTTTCGCTGATCGCCGACCAGGCTGCCGTGGTGATCAGCCGTGCCCGCGCTTTTGCCCAGGCGAACCAGCGTGCGGTGCAACTTCAGGCTATTCAGCAGGTAAGTGAGCAGGTCACTGCCATCCTCGATCTGGATCAACTACTGCCCTCGGTGGTGCGGCTCATCCGCGAGCGCTTTGGCTATCACCCGGTGCATATCTTTACCCTGGACGCAGGCGTGACAGGCATTCGTTTCCGCGCTTCTACTGCTGCCGGTGAGCAACTGGTTCGCATCAAACAGATGCCGCTCAATCTAGGCCAGGGTATTGTTGGGAATGCAGCGGTGGCTGGGCAGTTCATTCTGGTCGGCGATGTGCGCCACGATCCGCGCTATATCCGCGATAGCCGTAGTACGCGCTCGGAGTTGGCGGTGCCGTTGCGGGTCGGCGAGCAGGTGCTGGGCGTGCTTGATGTGCAGAGTGACCGGGTCGATGCTTTTGATGCCGATGACCTGTTTGTGATTCGTACCCTGGCCGATCAGATCGCGGTGGCGATTGATAGCGCCAACAGCTACGGCGCTCAACAGGAGGAGGCCTGGACGCTTAACGCGCTGTTACAGATGGCCGAGAATATCGGGCGGGCAGGCAGTGTGGAGGCGCTCGTCGCCACGGCCGTACGTCTGTCGCCGTTGCTCCTGGGTGCCCCGCGCTGCTACTGTCTGCTCTGGGAGCGTGAGGAGGAGTTGTTCAGGCTGGTAGCGGCTTACGGGCTGCCTGTGGAGTTGCGCACACGCCTGGTTGGGCAGCCCTTAAGCCCCGCCGAGGCACCGCTGCTGGCCCAGCTTCAGGCGATAACGCTTGGTGCGTCGCCGCGCCTGCTGACTCTGGCTGAGGCTCATGCCCACCCGGTGGCCTGGCCGCAGCTGCTTGAGGCAGGCTTGAGCGGGCTGTTGCTAGTGCTTCCCCTGGTTGGGCGGGCAGGGTTGCTTGGCGGGCTGATCCTGGACTATGATCCGGGCGCACCCGGCCCCGATCTGCGCCAGACCAATCTCTCGATTGGTGCGGCTGCCCAGGTAGCCGGGGCGCTCGAGAGCCTTTTGCTTGCCCGTGAGGCCGAGGTTGCGGTACGCCTCGAGCAGGAGTTGCAGGTTGCCCGCGAGATCCAGACGTCGCTCTTGCCAGCAGCCCCACCAGTGTTGCCGGGCTGGCAGATCGCAGCCGCATGGCGTTCGGCGCGCCTGGTAGGCGGTGATTTCTTCGATTTCTGGCTGCTGGGCAACGTGCAGGCGGTTGCGGATGGTGTCGCGCCGGTTGGGGCGGAGAGCTTACCTGGGGCCTCGGCCAGGTTGGGCTTTGTCATCGCCGATGTGAGTGACAAGGGCGTACCGGCGGCACTGTTTATGGCCCTGGCCCGCTCGCTGGTGCGTGCCGCAGCCCTGGACGGCGCGGCCCCGGCCCCGGCGATGGAACGGGCCAATCACTGGATTACGCGTGACTCGGAGTCGGGTATGTTCGTCACCCTCTTTTACGGGGTGCTTGATCCGGCGACGGGGCGTTTGCGCTACACGGTTGCTGGGCACAACCCGCCCTTACTGATCAGCGCGGACGACGGGGCGATCAGCGAGTTGCGCACGCCGGGCATTGCCCTGGGGGTGCTTGAGCAGATTCAGCTGGAAGAGGCCGAGGTGACCATGGCCCCCGGTGATCTGCTGGTCTGTTACACCGATGGCGTCACTGAGGCGATCGACGAGGCCCAGTTCGAGTTTGGCACCGAGCGCCTGCGGGCGTTGCTCCGTCAGCAGCGCCACGCCCCCGCCGAGGTGGTGCTGCAGGCGCTGCTTGATGCGGTGGCGCGCCATGCCCGCGGCCAGCCGCCGTTTGATGATGTCACGTTGGTAGTGATCAGGCGTGAGCGGTGATAGCTGTTGCCGCTTCGAGTATACTGGTGGGCGTTGGCTCACCCCTGAGAGCCGATCTGTAAGCCCCAGGCCAATTGATGAGGAAGAACCACACCGGTGGTTCACTATGGTGTGAGGAGAAGCTGATGGCTGTCCACAATTTCAACGCAGGCCCTGCTGCCCTGCCGCGTGCTGTGCTTGAGCGCGCCCAGGCCGAGTTGCTTGATTATCACGGTCGGGGTATGTCGATTCTTGAGATGAGTCACCGCTCGAAGGAGTATGAGGCGGTGAATGCCGGTGCTGAGGCGCGCTTCAAGTCCCTGCTTGGGCTCGGCGATGACTACCGGGTGCTCTTTATGCAGGGCGGGGCTAGCGCCCAGTTCGCCATGCTGGCCCTGAACTACCTGCGCCCCGGTACCAGCGGCAACTATCTGCTCAGTGGGGCCTGGGGTGAGAAGGCCCTGGAAGAGGCGCGGCGGATCGGCCAGGTGCATGTGGTTGCCACAACTGCCGAGGGGGGCTACCGCGCCGTGCCTGCCGCCGAGACGCTGCAGCTCGCTGAGCAGCCGGCCTACCTGCACCTGACCAGCAATGAGACGATTCAGGGCGTGCAGTGGGCGAGTTTCCCCACCCTCGCCGACGTGCCCCTGGTGGCCGATATGAGCAGCGATATCCTTTCGCGGCCCTTTGATGCCAGGCGCTTTGCGCTGATCTATGCCGGGGCGCAGAAGAATATCGGCCCGGCTGGCGTCACGGTGGTACTGATCCGCCGTGATTTCCTTGAGCAGAGCCGTAGCGACCTGCCGACGATCTTGAGCTACCGCACCTGTGCTAAGAACAATTCGCTCTACAACACCCCGCCGGTCTTTGCGGTCTATCTGGTTGAGCTTGTGCTGGCCTGGATCGAAGAACTCGGTGGGCTTGTGGCCATGGCGACGCGTAATGCAGCCAAGGCGGGGCAGATCTATGCCGCGATCGACCGGGCCGGTGGTTTCTACCGTGGCCATGCCGAGCTAGCCAGCCGTTCGCAGATGAATGTCACCTTCCGCTTGCCCGACGAGGCCCTCGAGAAGCAGTTTGTTGCCGAGGCTCAGGCCCAGGGCATGGTTGGCCTGGGTGGCCACCGCTCCGTGGGCGGCATCCGCGCCTCGATCTACAACGCCGTCGAGCCGGCCTCTTGCGCGGCCCTGGCGGATTTTATGGATGCCTTTGTGCAGCACCATGGTTGAGGCATCCGTACGAGTTCTGGTCGCCCCTCTCCCGCTTTGCGGGAGAGGGTGAGGGCCATCCAGCGCATCCTAGAGTGCTTCGCGCTGGGGCTGGGCTTTAAGGCGTCAGCTACCGTGTTCGATACGGGCAATCCAGCTGTGCGGGTTGCGGATCTCGTCCATCGTCGGCAGGTGCTCGGGGCGCTCCCAGACACGGTGGGCAAAGGCGCTACCGCGTTCGTGGACAACCACATTAATAAAGGCTTCGCCCTGCTGGTACTGGGCCAGCTTCAGGTCGAGGCCGGTGATGCGGTTGAAGGCTTGCTCTAGCAGGGTGCGTGAGGATTGGCGCTGGGCGACCCGTTGCTCGATCTGCTCGAAGCTGGGCAGGAGTTGTTTGCCGACGGCGTTCATCACATGGTTGCCGTAGCCTTCGACAATTGACATCAGGGCCTGGAGTTGCTCGAAGATCCGGCGTTGCTCAGGGGTGAGTACTAGTTCAATCCAGTGCTTGCCACTGGCCTGGCCCTGGGCCAGGCGCAGCAGGATCTGTGGCAGGCTGCTGCCGAGCCCCTCAAGCTGCAGGTTGAGCTCGTCGAAGTATTCCTGGAGCAGACCGCGGAAGTGTTGCCGCACCCACGGATAGGCCTCGAACTCAAAGGCGTGGGTGGCCTCGTGAAGGGCGATCCAGAGGCGGAACTCCTCGTCGTTGAGTCCGAGTTTGGTCTGCACCCGTGCGATATTGGGCTCAACGAAGTAGAGCGCCCCACTGGCGGCCGGGTCGGGCGAGAGCAGGCTCAGGTCGTACTGACCAAGCACACGCCGCGCCAGAAAGCCGAGTAGCCCGCCCATCTGTGCGCCAAGCAAGCGCCCGTTGAGCTCAGCGACTAGCCTGGACGCGACGTTCTGCGTGCTGCTACGCTCGTAGATTGCTTCGATGGGCGCAAAGAGTTGCTCGAAGGAGATAAAGTTAGCCTCAAGCCACTCACGTCGGTCATGCACATAGACCCGGCTGATTGGTTCGGGTAGCTGTACGCCCAGGTATGCGGCGATCAGTGGCTCGCTCTGGCGCACCAGGCGCATATACTGCTCACTGCGGAAGGCGCGATCCTGGACGGGGTTCTGCTCCCATTGGGCCACGGCCAGGGCCACCGAGCGGGCCTGATCCCAGTCGATAATGCCCTGGCGACGTGTGGGCTGGGTGCGATGACGACTCTCGACATATTGACGTGCAGCGGCGCCAGCAATGACGCCCAGCAACAGAACCGCCCCAAGGCGGCGAAGATCTGATCCAGGTCTAGACACAACTGTATCCTTTCATGAAAGGGATAATCAGGAGTGTAGCATACGCCAGGGTGCCCTGTCCAACCCACCTTCAACCCGGTAAGACCTTCTCAGGGTGCCACAGGGCACCCTCGCGGCGCAGCAAGGCCAGCAAGCTTCCGTCGGGGGCGTGGGCGCGTGCCCGCTCGCCCACAAGTGTGGGCAGGCTGAGGCTCATGCCGTTGAGTACCCGTTGGGTTTCGGTGGCTTCAAGCCGGATCGCTGGCCAGGTCGCCACGGCGATTTCCGGCGGCAGTAACCGATCGGCGAGGCTGGAGGGTATTTCAACCAGTGCATTGAGTTCGACGGCGCTGGCGAGGCTAAATGGGCCAACCATGGTCCGGGTCAGCCCGGCTAGGTGCGCCCCGCAGCCCAGGGTTAGGCCCAGGTCACGGGCCAATGAGCGAATATAGGTGCCCTTCCCGCACTCGACGTTGATCGCGATGCACGTGCTGTCGATCCAGGCCCACTCGAGGTGGTAGATCTGCACTGGGCGCGGATCGAGCAGCACAGGCTGACCGGCACGGGCCAGGTCGTAAAGCCGGCGGCCCTGGTGGTGCAGGGCGGCATAGCTCGGCGGAGTCTGCAGGATCGCCCCACGCAGAGGGGCCACCGCCGCTTCGATCAACTCGTCGCTGAAGGCTGGCACCGGCAGGACGGCCAGGGTCTCGCCCTCGGCATCGTCGGTGGTAGTGCTGCGCCCCAGGCGCACGAGGCCGTGGTAACCCTTACGCGCTTCAGCCAGGTACTCGATCAGCCGGGTCGCTGTACCGACCGCCACTGGCAGCACGCCCGTCGCCGCCGGATCAAGCGTGCCAGCATGGCCGACCTTGATCCCTCGTGCGAGCAGGCGGCGTACCCGTGCCACCACATCATGTGAGGTGAGGCCAGCAGGTTTATTGATGTTCAGAAATCCGCGCATCGGTCTGGTCTTTGTGACAATTGAAGCGTTCGGGAGAGGCTCATCCAACTTGTCAGACGTAGTCGAAGGGAATATTATGCCTCCAGCGCGTTGCGGAGCAAGGGCAGCACCGTCGCCTGGGCCGCCTGCAGATCCATCAACAAGGTCGCCCCGGCGGCCTGGGTATGGCCGCCGCCGCCCCAGACCTGGGCTACGCGGGCGACATTGATGCCCGGCACTGAGCGCAGGCTCAGCTTGACCGTGCCGTCGAGGCGTTCTTTGAAGAGAGCGCAGATCCGCATGTGCTCGATACACTGCAGTTGGCTGACCGTATCATCAAGGGCTTCATCGGTGGCGCCTACCGCTGTCATCTGCTCCCTCGAGGCGGTTGCCCAGACCAGGCCCTCTTCGCGCTGCAGTTCGCTGAGCACCAGGGCGCTCAGGCGCATGGTGCTGGTAG
The DNA here is from genome assembly GCA_964592425.1 of uncultured Chloroflexaceae bacterium. Lineage (GTDB taxonomy): Bacteria > Chloroflexota > Chloroflexia > Chloroflexales > Chloroflexaceae > Viridilinea. The sequence goes on along the minus strand of CAZQCG010000001.1, from coordinate 136,092 downwards.
GGATGCTGCGATAGAGATCCTGAACGACGGCCTGGAGATCGGCCCCGGCCTCGATCAACTCGGCAGCGGTACGCAGGCTCTGGGGGCGGGTGCTGCTGGTCTGAAAGCTCTGCGTATCGCTGCTCAGGCCAAGGTAGAGGCAGGTCGCGGCAGCGGGGCTCAGCGGCAGATCCATCGTCCGCAGCAGGCGGAAGAGCAGGTCAGCAGTGGAGGCTGCGGTGGAGTCGATCAGGTTGACCACCCCCCCGCCCTCGTTGGTGACATGGTGATCGGTGATCAGCAGCGGGCGCGCCAGCAGTTCCGGCCTATGCTCGGCGGCGATGAGGCCGACCCGCTCGATCGTGGCCGTATCGAGCATCCAGGTCAGATCGGCGCCAGACAAGGCCTGGCCGGGCTGGTAGACATGCAACCATTCAGCGCCGGGCAGGCTCAGGCAGTAGCTTGGCGTTGGACCGCTGAGCACACAGATCGGCTCCTTACCGTAGTCACGCAGGGCATGCGCCGCCCCAAGCAGCGAACCGATTGCATCGCCGTCAGGGTTGACGTGAGTCAGCAGCAGAATGCGCCGGGATGCGTCGATATGCTGGCGAAAGGCTGGTGCAGCTGCCTGAATATCGTTAAAAATCATGCGGTTTCCTTTTGTGCCTGGCTCAGCGCAGCAGGCGATAGACCGTGTGGCCCGCGCGTTTCTTGATCTCCTTCAGGCGCAACTGGTGGCGTGGGCCGAGGCGAGGGATGAGATGGTTGAGGCCGCTGACGACGACGAACCAGTACTCACCGTCGGGACTCAGGCGGGCCAGGGGTCCAAGGATAAACTCCTGCTCGATGGCCAGGTCGCCGATCTTGGCGGGCACATTGGCGACGATCAGGTCGTAGGGGCCGGGTGGCACGTTCTCCAGCCCGACGCTGGCGTGCAACTCGGCCCCGCTGATTCCATTGAGGGCCAGGTTGGCGCGGGCGTAGCGCAGGGCCAGCAAGTTGACATCGGCCAACACCAGCCGGGCATCTGGAAAGCGCCGGGCCAGGCTAATGCCGAGCACCCCGACGCCGCAGCCCAGGTCGAGCATATGCTGGGGCGGCTTGGTAGGTGCGAGGGTGCGCAGCAGCAGGTCGCTGCCCTCATCAACCTGAAACGAAGAGAAGAGCGTATGGCCGACATCAAAGGCGAACTGCTGATCGCGCAGGGTGTAGGCGATCCGCTTCTTGAAATAGGGATCGTTGTGCATAGTTGCGAGCGGTCGGGAAGGCGGGGAGGGCTAGTCGCTGCCCGCCTCACCCGGCCCCGCTTCATCGTCCAGTTGGGGTGGGTTGATCTGACGCTCCTCCTCGACTGCACGCAGCACGGCATCAATATGCATACTGTAGTCGAGCGAGGTATCCTGCACCAGGCGCAGTTCAGGCACGAAGCGCATATGGCGCAACTCCTCAGCCACGCGGCGGCGCAGAAAACCCCGCGCCCGTTGCAGTCCCGCCATTGTCTCGGTGCGCTGGGCCGCATCGCCCATCACCGAGATCCGCACCGTTGCCCGTTGCAGGTCGGCACTCACCTCAACCCCGGTGACGGTGGCGAAACCCACCCGTGGATCCTTCAGTTCATGCTGGATCACATCACCAAGGATGTGCTGGATCGTATCACCGACCTGCTGAAGCCGCTGTTTACTCATGAACGATTACTCTTAGAAGCTGCCTTCGACCCGCTCCTGGCGGTAGAACTCCATGTTATCGCCGACCTGCACATCAGTAAAGCCGTCAACAACCAGGCCGCATTCGTAGCCAGTTGTAACCTCGCGCACATCGTCCTTAAAGCGCTTGAGGCTACTAATCCGGCCGTCGTGGATGACCGCGCCGCTGCGCAGCACGCGCACACTCTGGCCGGTACGGGTGATCTTGCCGTCGGTGACATAGAGCCCGGCCACAACCTCGCGTGAGGGCAGGCGGAAGGTGTTACGCACATCGGCGAAGCCCTCGACTACCTCCTTAAAGGTGGGGGCGAGCATACCAGTCATCGCCTTCTTAATATCATCAGTTAGTTGGTAGATGATATTGTAGAAGCGGATGTCGATACCTTGCTGTTCGGCGGCCCGCCGGGCGGCCGGATCGGGGCGCACATTGAAACCGATAATGATCGCCTGCGAAGCCACCGCCAGGTTCACATCGCCCTCGGTGATCGCGCCGGTCGCCTTATGGATCACGCGGATCTGCACCTCAGACTGTGACTCGCTCAGTTGCTTAAACTGGTGCTCGATGGCTCCGAGCGAGCCCTGGACGTCAGCCTTGAGGATCACATTCAGGTCTTTGACCTGGCCCTCCTGCACCTTACTGAAGAGATCTTCGAGGCTGGTGCCGCGAGCGCTGTTGGCCATGGCCTCCATGCGGGTCTGGCGCTGGCGCTGCAGAGCTACCTCGCGGGCGATACTCAGGTCGTCCATCACCTGCAGGATATCACCGGCCTGAGGCACCCCTTCGAGCCCAAGGATTTCGACCGGGGTGGAGGGTTCGGCGAAGCGCAGGCGTTTGCCGCTATCACTGAACATCGACTTGATCTTGCCCGAGACGCCGCCGACTAGCACGTTCTCTTCGGGGCGCAGGGTACCATTCTGGATCAGGACGGTTGCCACCGGGCCACGGTTCTTATCGAGCTCGGCCTCAATGATCGTGCCGACCGCCGGGGCATTCGGGTTCGCCTTGAGGTCTTGCAGATCAGCAACCAGCAGGATCATTTCGAGCAAGCCATCGATATTGAGCTTTGCGCGTGCAGAGACCTCGACCGAGGGCACATCACCGCCGTAGTCTTCAACAATCACATCAGCGGCAGCCAGTTGCTCTTTGATCCGGCCTGGGTTTGCGCTGGGCAGGTCAATCTTGTTGATTGCTACAATCATCGGTACCCCGGCGGCCTTCACATGGGCGATTGCCTCACGTGTCTGCGGCATCACGCCATCATCGGCAGCCACGACTAGCACCACTATATCGGTGGCCTGGGCCCCGCGGGCGCGCATAGCAGTAAAAGCCTCGTGGCCCGGGGTATCGAGGAAGGTAATCCGGCGATGGTTGAGCTCGATCTGGTAGGCACCAATATGCTGGGTAATGCCACCTGCCTCGCCCTCAGCGACGCGGGCCGAGCGGATCGCATCAAGCAACTTGGTCTTGCCATGGTCAACATGGCCCATGATCGTCACTACCGGCGGGCGTGAACGCAACTCCTCGGCGGTCTGGGCACTGATCACGTCCTTGACATTGTCGACAATGCCAGCAAGTTGCTCAGGCACCTTCTCGATAGTCTCAATTGCGAAATCGGTTGTGATCAGCGCAGCGGTCTCATAGTCGATCTGCTGGTTGATATTGGCCAGGACACCACCCTTGAGCAGGGCCTTCAGGATCTCCGAGGCCCCGATGCCAGTGGCCTCGGAGAGTTCGCGTACTGTCATAATGCTCGGTAGTTCAACCGGGCCACGCGGGCGTACGGGCACAGCCGGGCCACGCGGTGCCGGGCGTCCACGCCCGCCGAGGTTGCCCTCGCGCTCATCAGGAAAGGCCGGACGCCCGCCCGATCGTCCACGGGCATTGCCGCCGGGACGACTACCACCGCCACCGCCACCGCCGCCGGGACGACTACCGCCGCCACCGCCGCCGCC
>CAZQCG010000001.1:132237-132357 GCA_964592425.1 uncultured Chloroflexaceae bacterium | reverse complement strand
TACCACCGCCACCGCCACCGCCGCCGGGACGACTACCGCCGCCACCGCCGCCGCCACCGGGACGACTACCGCCGCCACCACCGCCACCGGGACGACTACCGCCGCCACCACCGCCGCCAC
>CAZQCG010000001.1:0-132137 GCA_964592425.1 uncultured Chloroflexaceae bacterium | reverse complement strand
CGGGACGACTACCGCCGCCACCACCGCCGCCGCCGGGACGACTACCGCCGCCACCACCGCCGCCGCCGGGACGACTACCGCCGCCACCGCCGCCGCCGCCGGGACGACTACCGCCGCCACCGCCGCCGCCGCCGGGACGACTACCACCGCCACCGCCGCCGCCAGCGGGACGCCCGCCGCCACCACCGCCGCCGCCAGTGGGACGCCCGCCGCCACCACCGCCACCACTGCTGGTAAGGTAGTGCTCTGACAAGCCGCCTGGGCTCAGTTGTTGCTTACGAGTGTGGAAGTGTGGTGCTATGACAGATCCACAACAACCGGCAAGGGCTTTCCAGGGATCTGTACCAGCGAGCCAGGAGCGCAGATCTCTATTCTGAACACGGGAAACAGCGCCCGTAGTTTGCATATGCTTCATCCTTTCATACGTGGCCGCCTGTGCAGCTTAGACTGCACAGCGACTCAAAAGCCTCTCGATCAGCGTGAAGATGCTCAAGCGCTGTTCGGTTCAACCGCTACGTGCTGCTCTGTATGTTCTGCCAATCTGCGCGCAGTGGCGAGCAGGGTGGCGCGATCTTCCGGATGGATCGTCTCAATCCGTAACGCCCGTTCTAATGCCCGGCGTTTCAGGGCCAGTTCCCAGCAGGCTGGCTCAGAGCAAAGGTAGGCCCCGCGTCCTCGCTGACGCCCACTGGGGTCAACCGCAAGACGCCCCTCGGCATCACGCACAATGCGGATCAAGCCACCTTTCGCCTCACTGCGCCGACAAGCGACACATGTGCGTTGGGGGACATGCCTGGGCCTGGTAGGTTTACCGGACTGTTTTGCCGCCATAAAACACCTGGGCGCAGCAGCCAACTGCGCCTGCCAGGGTCGAACCGTATGATTCGCCCGTTCTATTCCTCGTCTACACTCGCTGCACCACCCTCGATCAGGATGTAGGAGGCCACCAACTTATCGTGGGCGTAGATATAGAGCTTCTGCGAGGTAGCCCGCAGTTGCACGGTTTCGCCGATCAATTCATTACCGAGGGGGCCGTAACGCTGGTTCTGGTACATAACGGTGCCATCGGGGCGCACCTTGCGCTGCTCAACCCGCGCTGTCGAAAGCTCGGCCTCGGTCTGCATCTGCTCGGCTTCGGCATACCCACGTGCCTCGGCGGCAGCCCGCTCCTCTTCCAGCAATGTAGTAGCGCTCTTAATATCAATCCGCCAGCCAGTGAGTTTGGCCGCAAGGCGCACATTCTGGCCTTCTTTGCCGATCGCCAGTGAAAGTTGTTTATCCGGCACAATCACCAGGGCGGCATGGTCGATCTCATTGAGATGCACCTCAACCACCTGGGCTGGGGAGAGTGCATTGGCAATAAACTCCTTGGCGTCGCTTGACCACTGCACCACATCGATCTTTTCGCTATTCAGCTCATTGACGATATTCTGAATGCGGATACCACGCATACCCACACACGAGCCGACCGGGTCGATGCCTTCTTGCCGGGCCGCCACCGCCACTTTGGTGCGCAGCCCAGGTTCACGCGCAATCGACTTAATCTCGACCGTGCCGTTGTAGATCTCTGGCACCTCCATCTCAAAGAGGCGCATGATGAGTTGCTTGTGGGTGCGTGAGGCGATCAGGCGTGGGCCACGATCCTCGCGCCGGATCTCCATCAGGTAGACTTTGAGCCGCTGGCCGTGGTAGTAGCGGTCATTATCAACCTGCTCCTTGGGTGGCAGGATGGCCTCAGCCTTGCCCATCTCGAGGATCACGTTACCTTTAGCCATGCGCTGCACGGTAGCGGTGATCAACTCGCCCTCACGATCCATGTACTCGCCGTAGATATATTCGCGCTCGACCTCTTTGATCCCTTGCAGCACAACCTGCTTGGCCGTCTGGGCCGCGATGCGCCCGAAATCGTTGGGCGTGCTTTCGACCATTACCGTCTCACCGAGTTGCACATCCGGCTTAAACTTTTCGGCATCGCTGATGTCGATCTCGAAACGATCATCGAGCACATCATCGACCACCTGCTTCTCGGCGTAGACGCGGGCCGCGCCCGTCTGGGGATCAAGGCGCACCGACACCTCCATTGGGGGCGGGTTGTTCCCCAGGGTGCGTTTGTAGGCGGTGATCAGCGCCTTCTCCATCACATCGATGATCGCCTCTTTCGGGATACCCCGCTCAGCCGCGATCTGGGAGATCGCTGTATAAAAATCGCTCTTCATACCTTTCTCGCCTACAATAAGAAAAGTGGGGGCTAACCCACTTTTCCGCAGCGTCCGGCACAAACCTGTTTCTGGCTTTACTCTTCGGGGGTGTTTGATCTACCCCGTGCAGATAGCCAGAAAGCGTGTTCAGTGACGGTTCATCGCAGTGTTCCTGAAACGGTGCAGCGACCGTTCGATCACGTCAGAGAGTGGGCATCGTTGTTGCACAGCGACAAGCTATGCTCCTCCGTAGCGGGCCTTGACAGTATAACACCTCCGATCTGCTTTGGCAAACCTCCCCTGGAATTATTTGTGCGCAAAGTCGCATAAAATTGGGGTGGACGTGGACCTAGCTTTTCGGTATACTGAGGTAAGCCAGTGGTGGCTGCACCACTTTTGGTAATGCCCCCGGCCCCCACTTGAAAGGAGTGTTGCGATGGCAACCATGGTTCTTGTGCTGCTCGCCCTGCTCCTCGCTCTGAGCCTGGTGCTCTCTGTTCGCCCGGTGCAGAAGGCCCCGGTTCTGGTACCCATCGAGCGCCGCGTGCGCCGTATCCGCCGCGATGATCGCTAACTCGGTGCGTGCCGAGGCCTGATAGCTGTCCCAACCACAGCGCCTGCGCTTGCCCACCCCGTAGCTTTGGCGACCACGTCCGTCGCCTTTAGCTGCGCCCCGCCTGCTTCACCTCTGGTTTTGATGTACCTACGCCAGTAGGGAACTTTCACCATCGTCGGCTCGTCTCTGGCTCGTACATCCTGCTTGCCAGCGGAGGCACGCCGACCGTGACCCGCCTCTTTCTCGCCTTTTGCTGCGTCATCCTGCTGTCGGTGCTTGTTGCGCCCTGCCTGGCTGCGCCTGCTGCGCAGTCTGCCGGGATCAGGCTGCAGGCCCGCTCGCTCTACGGCGAGACGGTGCGTTCCGGTACCTGGCTGCCGATTGTGCTTGAACTGGAGAATAGCGGGATTGACCGAGCGCTCCAAGTGCGCGTCGGTGATCGTGCTGGTGCCCAGTATGCTGTCGCCGTTGATCTGCCTGGCCAGAGCCGCAAGACCGTCACCGTCTATGCCTACCTGAGCAGCATCTCGTCGCGTCTGCTCGTGCGCCTGCTTGAGGGTGATCAGGAATTGGCGAGCACGACGCTGCAGTTGCTGCAGGCCGGTAATCGCACGCATATGCTGGGGGTTGTCACCGGCCAGGGCGATGTGCTGCGTCCGCCGAACCGGCTTGCCGATGATCAGCGGCTGCTGACGGTGCCGATCGCCCTGGCCGATCTGCCGACCCACGCTCTGGGCCTGAGCGGGCTGCAGGCCCTTGTGCTTGATGATCTGCTCACCAGCGAGTTGAGTGCTGAGCAGTTGCAGGCCATTGAGGGCTGGGTGTTGCGGGGCGGGCAGTTGATCTTGAGTGGCGGCACCGGCCTCGAACGTACCCTCGCCGGACTGCCATCTACCCTGCGCCCAGCTATGGTCATGGGGGTTGACGCACTGCCCGCTACCAGCCTGCTTGGCCCAGGGGTTGTCGGTGCGGCTGATCTGCCCGTGGCCCGCCTGGCACCGACGCCGGCCATACCTCCACCCTACCGCTTGCCTCTCCCGCTACGTGCCGTTGAGCCACCGGCGCTGGCGCAGAGCCTTGGCCGTGGCAGTGTGACCGCTATTGCCGTCCCTCTTACCCATCCCACCCTCGTCGCCTGGGAGGGTGCGGTTGAGCTCTGGACGGCCCTGCTGCAATTCAGCTCCGAGCTACCGCCCGGCACGACCCCCGATCTGATGACCTTCGATGGCTTCGTTGAGGGCAACCTGGCTGCCACGCTCACCAGTCTGCCAGCCCTGCAGTTTCCTCCCCTGGGCCTGTTGGCCGGATTGCTCAGTGCCTACATCTTGCTGGTCGGCCCAGGCACCTATCTTCTGCTTCGTCGCCTCGACCGCCTGGCGCTTGGTTGGATCATCGTTCCGGCCCTGACCCTGCTCTTCGCCGCCCTTAGTTATGGCCTTGGCTATGCCCAGCGCGGTGGCGATGTCATGCTTAATCAGGTCGCCCTGATCGAGCCGGATGAGGCCGCCCCGCTGGCCCGGGTGCGCTCCTTTGTTGGCCTCTTCTCGCCGCACAACCGCACCTATGCTTTGAGCGTGACGACCGCTACTAGCGAGACGACCCCCTTGCTGCTGCGCCCGATCTCGCTGCAAGGCCCCTGGGACACTAGTAATTCCGGCGGCGGCATCTACCTGCAAGAGCCTGGGCCAACGACCCGGGTGGACGCTTTCACCGTCTCGCAGTGGTCGATGCGCTCTCTGTCCGGCGACAGCACCTTTCGTGGGCCACTGGTTGCGGCCCAGATCACACTTGACGGGGAGCACCTGACCGGCGAGGTGCGCAATCAGAGCAGCATCAGCCTGCAGGATGTCACGCTCTTACAGGGTGAGCGGGTGCTACACCTGGGTGATCTGGCACCTGGCGAGCGGAGCGGCGGTGCGTTGCTGCGGCGCGCCGAGGTTATGCCCGGCATGTTTGGCGCAGCCCCACCGATCAGCTACCTGGTCTATGGCGAAGAGCTGGATCGTCAGAGTAAGCCTGGCAGCCCACCCCTCGCGCCCGAGATCCAGCAACGCATCCGCATCCTCGATGGCCTCTTCAGCTATGGCCCTTCGTGGCAGAGTGGCCAGCTGCTTGTGCTGGCCTGGGTTGCTACGCCTATGCTCAAGGTTGAGCCGGCTGAACAGCGCACTGATGCGCAATACCTGACCCTGATCAGCGCCACGCCTCGGATTGTAGCGCCGTCCGGCCAGATCAGCCTGGATCAGGCGTGGCTGATTCCGCGTTTTGAGAGTGGCCTCAACTCGGCGTGTTTTGGCAACAGCGGGACTGGCCTGAGCCTGGGGCCTCAACCGTCGGTGCTCCAGATGCTGCTGCCCCGCTCACTCTATGGCATGCGCGCCACCGCTCTGCGGCTCAAGCTTAGCGCCGACAACCAGCTTCCCGACGATCTGACAGTCGAGTTCTACAACTGGGCGACCGGCCTATGGGCAGCTCAGACGCTCACTGCTGGGGCTACCGAGGTGCCCGATCCCGCTGCGCTGCTCGGCTCGCACGGGGCCATGCGTCTTCGGCTTACCAGCGCCGAGGCTCAGCTCAAAGCGGGTTGTGTCTATTTGAATCTGAACCTGCAGGGAACGCTGCCATGAGCGAGGCGGTGCCAATTCCGGCCATTGAGACGCGCAAGCTCTCCCGGCGCTACGGGCGCATGCTGGCGCTCGATCAGCTCAACCTGAGTGTTGCTCAGGGCAGCATCTATGGCTTCATCGGCCCGAATGGTGCTGGCAAGACCACAACCTTGCGCCTGCTGGCCGGGCTGCTGGAGCCCAGCGCTGGTGAGGTCTACATGATGGGCCAGCGCCTGATCGTAGGTGCTGGTCAGCGTCTGGTCGGCTATATGCCCGATTTCTTCGGGGTCTACGATGATCTACGTGTCTGGGAGTACCTCGACTTCTTTGCCCGCTGCTATGGTCTGGACGCTGCTCGGCGCAAGCGTACTGTTGATGAGTTGCTGAGCCTGGTTGATCTGGAGCCGCGGCGCAATACCTATGTGCAGGCTCTCTCGCGTGGCATGCAGCAACGGCTCTGCCTGGCCCATGCCCTTGTGCATGACCCGGCGGTGCTGCTGCTGGATGAGCCCGCCAGCGGCCTCGATCCGCGCGCACGGGTTGAGTTGCGTGAACTGTTGCGTACCCTGCGTGACATGGGCAAGACGGTGTTGCTCAGTTCGCATATTCTCAGCGAGCTGGCCGAGGTATGTAGCGAGATTGGCATTATCGACAGCGGGCGCATGGTGATCAGTGGCCCGGTAGACGATGTGCGCCGCCAGCTTCATGGCGGGGCGCACCTGCACATCCGCCTCTTGCGTGAGGTCGAGGCGGCTGAAGCATGGTTGCAGCGGCTCATGAGCAGTCCCGTAGCCGACCTGCCACAGTTGCGTGGCCTGCAGCGCGACCCGAACGATGAGCGCAGCCTGTTGCTTGAACTGGGCAGCGCTGATGAAGAAGAGCAGACTCGTTTGCTGACGGCTCTGGTCAGCCAGGGCTTGCCAATCAGTGAATTTGCTGTTCAGGCCGAAAATCTGGAAGAGTTGTTCCTCCGTCTGACGACGGAGTAAACCCTGTTCAGGTGATTCTCTATGTGGCAACACTACTACCAGCCCACCGGCCTGGCCGAGGTGATCAGTCTGATGCAGGCCAATCCCGACGCTCGCCTGCTTGCCGGGGGTACCGATGTCATGGTCGAGCTTGACCATGGCGTGCGTCCGACCGCAACCGTGATCGATCTGAGTCGGGTTGCTGGTCTGCGTTATGTGCGTGAGGAGGCTGAACGAATCTGTCTTGGGGCTCTGGCAACCCATAACGATGTGATCGCCAGCCCGGCCTGTGTTGCCCGCACCCTCCCTCTGGCTCAGGCTTGCCTTGAGGTTGGCGCACCACAGATTCGCACCCGCGGCACAGTCGCCGGGAACCTGGTCACCGCCTCACCGGCCAACGATACGATCACCGCCCTGGTTGCGCTGGGGGCCGAAGTGGGCCTTGTCGGCCCCAACGGCGAACGTCGTCTGCCCTTGGCCGACTTCTACCAGGGCGTGCGGCGTACTGCTCTCGCCCCCGCCGAGCTGTTGTGCGAGATCCGGGTGCCTGCCCTTGCCCCAGACCAGCGCGGTATCTTCCTCAAGCTTGGCCTGCGCCGCGCCCAGGCCATTGCTGTCGTCAATGTGGCCGTGGTACTTACCTGGCAAGCCAATGCCGTAAGCAGCGCGCGGATTGCCCTGGGCTGTGTTGCGCCTACGATCATCCGGGCTACTGCGGCTGAGGCGGCCCTCTCTGGCCAGGCCCTCAGCCCTACCACGATTGCCACGGCGGCTGCCGAAGCGGCTGCTGCCGCCAGGCCCATCGATGATCTGCGTGGCTCGGCTGCCTACCGACGCGAAGCGGTGGCCGCCCTCGTCACGCGTGCGCTTGAGCGCCTGGCTGCCGGCGATGAAGCACTCGGCTGGCCGGCCCAGCCGGTGCTGCTCGAGACCAGGGCCAGCCCTGTTAGCGAGCAATCCCGGCTGGCAGCTCCGCCTGCAACCGCGCTGAGCAGCGTCATCGCCAGCGTCAATGGCAGACCAACCAGCCTCTCGGCCCACAAGACCCTGCTGGACGCCCTGCGTGAGGACGCCGGGCTGACTGGCACCAAGGAGGGTTGCGCCGAGGGCGAGTGTGGGGCCTGTACGGTCTGGCTTGATGGCCAGGCGGTCATGAGTTGCCTGGTGCCGGCGGCCCAGGCCCATGGCTGCGAGGTTACCACCATTGAGGGCCTGGCTGCCACTGTGCCGGGGGCTGGCCCAACGACCCTGCACCCGCTCCAGGCCAGCTTCATCGCTCAGGGGGCCGTGCAGTGTGGTTACTGTATCCCTGGTATGCTGATGGCCGGAGCGCGCCTGCTTGCCGAACACCCCCAGCCCGACCAGCACCAGATCCAGGCGGCCCTGGCTGGCAATCTCTGCCGCTGCACCGGCTACCGCAAGATCATTACCGCTGTCCATGCCGCCTGCGGCGCGGTCGAATTGCCAGAATGAAGCTACCATGATTGGCACCTCTATCCCCCGCCCCGACGCGCTTGGCAAAGTCACGGGCACGACGCGCTACCCGGGTGATCTGGTACGCCCAGGTATGCTGCACCTCAAGCTTGTTTTTGCCGGGCGACCCCACGCCCGCATTCTCGCCATCGATGCCAGCGCCGCCCTGGCTATGCCGGGGGTGGTCGCTGTACTGACGGCTGCCGATGTGCCCTCCAATGCCTATGGCCTGATCGAAGCTGACCAGCCAGTGCTCTGTGGCGACGTCGTGCGCTACGTCGGTGACCGTGTCGCCCTGGTTGTGGCCGAGAGCCGGGCGCTGGCCGAGGCTGCGGCCAGGCTGGTACGGGTTGAGTATGCGGATCTACCTGTGGTGAGTGACCCCCTGCAGGCCCTGGAGCCCGGTGCGCCGCTTATCCATGCTGAGCGTGGCAGCAATCTGATCTACCACTGCCCTCTTCGCAAAGGTGATGCTGAGGCCGCCCTCGTCGCCGCCGATGTTGTGGTCAGCGGGCACTTTACCACCAGTTGGCAGGAGCATGCCTACCTGCAACCCGAGGCGGGCATCGCTTATCTTGATGCGCAGGGTCGGGTGGTGGTTGAGAGCGCTGGCCAGTGGTTGCACGAAGATCGGCGTCAGATCGCTGCCATGCTTGCCCTGCCTGAAGATCAGGTGGTGGTGCGTTATGGCGCCATTGGCGGGGCCTTCGGCGGGCGTGAAGATCTCTCCGTGCAGCACCTGCTGGCCCTGGCGGCATGGCGTCTGGGCCGGCCTGTCACGATTGTCTGGGATCGCAGCGAGTCGATCTTCGCCCATCATAAGCGCCACCCGGTCACGATTGAGTGCCGCTGGGGTGCCATGCGCGATGGGCGGATCGTCGCGATGACGGCCCGTGCCATCGCCGACGGTGGGGCCTATGCCTCGACCAGCCAGGAGGTGATCAAATGTGTGGCCCTCTTCGCCAGTGGCTGCTACGAGGTGCCGAACCTGGCGGTTGACGCCTATGCGATCTACACCAACAACCTCCCAGCCGGTGCCTTTCGCGGCTTTGGTGCGCCCCAGGCCCAGTTCGCCAGTGAGTTGATGATCGAGCGGCTGGCCGAAGCGTTGGCCCTCGATCCGGTGGCTCTGCGGCGCATCAACCTCTACCGCGAAGGCAGCCTCGAGCCGACCCAGAACCTCCTGCCGCCCGGCGTCAGTGTGCGTGAATGTCTTGATGCCTGTCTCGCCGAGTTGGATCGGCAGCGTGCGGCAGAGGCCGCCAGTGAATCTTCCGCTCTCCCTACAGCTCCGGCCCCAACCCTGCGGCGTGGGTGGGGCATCACCTGTGGTATCAAGAACCTGGGCTACTCCTTCGGCTATCCCGAACAATGTACTGCCACGGTCAATCTCTTCGGCCAAGCGACAATTGAGCGCGCCGAGTTGCGCATCGGGGCGGCCGAGGTCGGCCAGGGTGTGCATACCATCCTGGCTCAGATCGCCGCAACCATCCTCGAACTTCCCCTCGCGCAGATCGAGCTGATCAGCGACGATAGCGCCGAGACACCCAATGCCGGATCGGCCTCAGCCTCACGCCTGACCATGATGGCCGGGCGGGCCATCCACGATGCCGCCACAGCTGCGCGGCAAGCCTGGCAGAACGAGGAGCGCCCGGCCTGTGCCACGGTGCAGTATCGTGCCCCCGCCACCACCTCGCTCGACCCGCAGACGACCGCCGGGCGGCCCAACTATGCCTATGGCTATGTTGCCCAGGCGGTTGAAGTTGAGGTCGACACGGCCACGGGCCTGGTGCGCGTCCTACGTGTCATTAGCGCCCATGATGTCGGGCGTGCATTGAACCGCCAGCAGCTCGAAGGCCAGATCGAGGGTGCCCTGGCCCAGGCCCTCGGCTTCACCCTGCTGGAGCACTTTCAGTTGCGCGAAGGTCGTGTGGTGACTTCCGGCCTCAGCAGTTACCTGCTGCCGACCATTCTCGACACGCCCGTTGCCATCACGCCACTCATCATCGAGCGGGCTGACCCTGAAGGCCCCTTTGGTGCGCGTGGTGTCGCCGAGTTGCCGCTGATCGCCTTTGCCCCTGCCGTCGCGGCCGCCATTCATAACGCCACCGGTGTCTGGCTCAATGAGTTGCCCTTCACGCCCGAGCGCGTGCTGGCGGCTCTGCGGAGGGATGCGCTTCCAACCGGTGTTGGCTGAGTTTGTCGAAGCCCACGCGCAGGGCGTCACGAAAGATCGGCTCTTCCGCATCTCCCGTGCTCGCTTCCAACCTGAGCCAGAACGCGCTCAGCCCACGCAGCTGTACGTCCGCAATCATCCGTCAGCGTAACGGAGTCGTGGGATCCTCCTATCGCCATTCGTGAGGCGATAGGAGGCATGGTCACATAGTGTTGGGAGAAGGCCAAGTGCTCAGGAAGGCGAAGTTGGAGGGCGCGTTACGTGTCTCTACTGACCGGCGGCGCTCAGGGCGGCCTCGATCGCAGCGGGCAGGCCGTTCATATCAACTAACTGGCCGTTCACGTCGAAGGTCGGCGTGCCGGTGATGCCGCGCTCAATTGACTCCTGAGCCGCTGCCTGCATCTGCGCCGTGTAGATGCCATCGTTCAAACAAGTGTCAAATGTGCTACGGTCAAGCCCAAGTTGTCCGGCGTAGCCTGAGAAGACATTGTTGACTGTGCGCAGTTGGGCCCAGGTGTCCTGATTCTGGAAGAGCATATCGTGCATGCCCCAGAATTCGCCCTGGTCGCCGGCACAACGAGCAGCCGCAGCGGCCACCACGGCATGCTGGTGGCCGTTCAGCGGAAACTCGTGGTAAATAAATTGCACCTTGCCCGTCTCAACATAGTCGCGGTCGATGATCGGGCCAATGCGGAGATCGTAGAAGGCACAAGAGGGGCACTGGTAATCACTGTAGGTCATTACCTTGACCGGCGCAGCCGGGTCGCCCTTGTACCAGTAACCGTCCTCGCTTAGCCCGACTGGGGCGTTGATCGGCGTTACCGTGGTGCTGCCAAAGCCGCCCCGGGCGGCAAAGGTGATTAAGAATGCGGCAGCAAGCACCACCAGCCCGCCTACCACCCAGTAGAAGGGTACCAGGGGGTTCTGCTTTTTGGCGGCAACTTTGCGCCCACGCTCACTCTGGGCCTGACTCATCGTAGGAGGCTCCTTAATCGCAATCTAGCTGGCCATTGCCAAGGTCGGCACTGCATTATAGTAGGGCGCGATTCGCACGTCAATACCTCGCTAGCGGTGATCGGTAGCGAGGTGTTGGTAGCGAATCGCTGATTTTGTAACTACTCAGGTCAGTTGGGGCGCGGCCTGGTCGGGTTGCACCGTCCGTCGGAGTTGACGCAGAGCCAGCGAGAGCCCGGCCAGGATGCCGACAATCACATACTCGAGGATCGGCACGCGCATCGTATCGGGTAGATGGTGCAACTGGCGCCGCCCGCCGTAGTAGGCCAGTGCGGTCGCCCCATAGGCGGCCCCCATGCCCAGGCGGGCCTGACGCGAGAGGCCCAGGCCGTGCATCTGCGCAAGGACGAACATGCCCAGGAAACCGAAGGTGAACATACCTTCAAAGCCACTACGCTTCTGCAGGGTGGTAATCACCGCATGCGGCAGCACCAGCATCTCCAGCACCAGCGTCCAGCGCGGATCGACATGGGCGCGGGTGAAGATCAGCGATGATTGCACAAAGAGCAGCAACATGTGGTACAAGCCGCCCAGGTGCGCGGGGAGTGGCTCGATCGGGTGGTACCAGAAGGTATAGATCGTGGCCCAGCTGAACATGTAGCCATGATAGTACTTAATAAAGCGTACCAATTCGTCGGGTAGGCCGGACTTGCCCAGGCCGAGGATCAGGCCACGCCGCGGCGTCTCCATCGCCAGGATCAGCATCAGTACAAAGGCCGCCGAGCCCAGCGAGGAACCTTCGGGTACATCAAGGGCCAGCCCGTCGTAGTAGCGCCGCGATTGGAGATAGTGCAGGAGCACACCGGCGACATTGACACCGAGGGTCGTCCAGTTGAGCGGGCGCATCGCGTCGCTGTAGCCAGGACGCGCACGCTGCGCAGCATAGACGCAGCCCCAGACCGCCAGCTGGTGAACCAGATAGCCTGCCCAGGCTGTCGGACGGGCCGCAGGGTGCGGTTCTGCCGAGACCCAGCGATAGTCACCGGCGCGCCCACTGTAGGGTGCGTAGGTCACCGGCGCACGCCCGGCGACCGCGATTGCCCCGATAGCTCCAGCTGCCGCTGCTGCCGCCGGTATCAGCAGATCCCGCGCGTCAGGAGCCGCTGCGGGGCTCTCACGCCCCTCGACCCAGGCCACGAAGCGATCCATCGCCAGCCCGGCCACCGCTGCCCCGGCCGCTGCCAGCAGGCCTGTCCCCACCGCCCGCCAGGGGCGCTCACGCGGGGCTGCCAGGGCGGCGCAGGCCGCCCCGGCCGCACTCACCGCGACTATGCCCAGACCTGGCCGCCGCCCACGCACAAGATCAAGCCAGAAGACAGACGCGATCGGATTGAAGAGAGCGACTCCCGCCAGAGCGTAGTTGCTGCGTGCCTCACCCATACGCTGTAACCTGTCGCTAAAAGCTGATTTGCGCTACTTCCACCCACCGACCACGTCAAAGATCGCCCGGTCGTGCATCGGTTTGGGGATCGTCGTCTCGGGTTGTCCAAGCAGCAGTTCGGCCATCTCGTTAAAGGGCTGCACACACAACTCCTTGCCCTCGCCCTCCATCTCGAAGAGGGTCTTGCCAGCCAGGCGCGAGCGCCGGATCAGGTCGTGGTAGGGCACCCGCCCGATGATGCGTGTCCCCACGGTCTCAACAAACTGCTCAAGCAGGGCAGTGCCGCCAAAATCCGGGTCAACCCGGTTAGCAATCAGCCCGGCCATGGTCACCTTATGGCGCTGGCTCTTCTGGGCAATCGCCAGACAGAGGCGGTTAGCGGCAAAGATGCTGTCGAAGTCGTTACAGGCGATGATCAGGCCGTAGTCGGCATAGTTCAATGGGGCAGAGAAGCCACCGCAGACCACGTCGCCCAGCACGTCGAAGAGGATGACATCGTACTTGTGGTAGAGCCCAAACTCTTTCAGTAGTTTGACCGTCTCGCCGACGACATAGCCGCCACAACCGCTGCCCGCCGGTGGGCCACCCGCTTCGAGCGTATCGACCCCGGCAAAACCGGTGCGGATGACATCCTCGCGCGTTACATCTTCGATATGGAAATCGACCTCTTCGAGCACGTCAATCACCGTCGGCTGCAGCATACCGGTCAGGGGGAAGGTGCTGTCATGTTTGGGGTCGCAGCCAATCTGCAGCACTTTGGCACCCTTGAGGGCCATTGCCGCCGAGAGGTTTGCGCTGGTGGTCGATTTGCCGATGCCACCCTTGCCATAGACCGCCAGGATAAGCGACATGGAAAGCTTCCTTCTCTAGGGGATCAACTTATGAGCGCTTCAGGGGGCGCCCAAATTCCTCTGCGTAGACCTCAGCGAGATAGGCCAGGGCCCGGTAGACGTAGCCCGGCACCACGCGCTGCTCCATTCGGGCATGCTGATCACGCACATAGACCAGGTTGCGCAGCAGCTTCTGCTCGATCACACTGCGGGCAAACTCAAAACCTTTGGGGCCTTTGCTACGCTGAAGCCAGGCCACAAACTTGCGCACCGGTGCCGCAGGGCGTTTGCGCGGGCGCCGCAGCATGCCCACATAGGCTTTGATCCCCTCGCGCCGATTGCCTGCATCAACTGGTGTGCCCAAATCGAGCTGCGGACGTAACCGATCAAAGAGTTCCTGGCCTCGCTCGGTACGTACGAGCATCCACTGCCAGCGTTCATCGGGCGGCAGCGGCGCACCAAGATAGCCAATCGTCAGGTCGGAGAGCCCATTCTGGTAGTCGAAACAGCTCAGGCAGGCAGCTGGGAAGATGCCCCGCTCGCCACCCAGGGCGCTCACATCAAGATCGACAAAATTGACCTTCTCGACCCTGCCATCTTCGTGACGCATCCAGATGCGGAAGTCCTGCATAAATTCGTGATGCACCACTGTCTTCGGTGAGCGCGAGACAACGCCCAAGAAGCGCATCAGATCGGGGTAGGCTGTATTATCGGTGCAGGGCAGCCCGATCACATAGAGCCGCTCCAGGCCAAGTTCATCTTCCAGGGCGCGCAGGGCATGCACCTGGCAGCCCATGCCAATAAAGGCCAGCCGCTTTAGCCCACTCGCCCGGACTTCATCAAGGATCTCCAGGCTTGGCGCAATACAGGGCTTGTTCCCCGCGCTCGCCCGCACCTCCTCAGGCGTACGGGCCAGGATCGGCAAGGGGGCCCAACGAGTGCCGGGAGCCGCATGGACGCAGATCACGCCCTCGACCAGACCCTGTTCGAGCAACAGCGCCCCCAGGTGCGAGACGATCCCACTCCACTGGGCCGCCTGGTTGACCGGGCGCAGGCGGGCGATGTGAATGCCCCGGGTGATCCCGAAGAGCAACTCGTCGCCATCGTGACGGTTGCGTCCATGCAGCTTGTGCTCAAGCGCTTCGTGCTGGTTGTTGACAAAGACACAGGCCCGGGCCATCTGCGGTTGCAGGCTACTGCTGCAGATGCCGCAGTCACTACAAAGCTTCGGGCGCCCCTTAAAGCGCTCGGCCTGGGTCAGCAGGGTGATCTCGTGCAAAGGACGGGTAGACAGGGTGCTCATAAGCTTATGCGCCGATCTGTTCCTTGGCTGCCAGCAACACGTCGGCGGTGATGGTGGCGATTCCACGCTCACGGGCATACTTCTCGACATTGCTGCGTGCCCGGCCACGCACAAAGAAGGGGATCTTCTTCAGCATAGCCTCGGCTTCAGGCGTCCAGCCTGGTGCGCCACTGCTCGCAACACTACTATTGATCGCTTCAACAACAGCGGTGCCCGTCGAAGCAGTTGCTACTGCCGTTGCGCTGGCCGTTGCGCTATGGCCGTTATGCTCCACTGCGACTGTCGCAGCAACCGGGGCCGCCTCACTGGCCGATGGATCGTCCAGGCCGGCATCGCCGAACATATCGATCAGGTGTTTCTCCATGCCCAGCGTACAGGTGGTAGAGACCTCGTCGGCGATCACATCGGCCCCATCAAAGCCGAGGAAGGGGCGATAAGCCAGCAGGTGGTTCTCGATATGCGTCGGCGGCGCGATCACCATTACGTTCAGGTCATGCTTGCGCCCGGTATGGCGCTCCATCTGCGTACCACAGACCAGGTCGGGGCGCAGTTCGGCGATCCGTGCAGCGACATGCTGAAAGGTGTCAGTGGCCAGAAACTGCTCAGGTTCGACATAGCCAGCCAGTTGCTCACGCACCCAGTCGGCCTCTTTCAGCAGGTAGGTACCAGCACCGACAATCGGCATGCCAAGCTCGTCGGCCAGGAAGCGGGTAACGCCGACCGTATGGGTCGCATCGCCAAAGACAAAGGCCCGTTTGCCGGAGAAGCTCTCCATGTCGGCGGTACGCGCAAACCAGGGCACGTTGGAGGGAGCCGAGAGGCCATCAAGCGAGAACTCGGTGAGCGGGGGTATGCGCAGCGGCGCAACAGGTGTGGGCTGATGGGCACCCACCTCGTTCAGGCGCTCAACCAGGGCCTCAAGCCAGCGCAGGGTCGGCTGCACCCCAATCGGTGCCTCGCGCAGGGCAGGCGTGCCAAAACGGCTCTCAAGCCAATCGGCAGCCCGGCGACCCAGCTCGCGGTAGGGTGCCAGGGTGAGCCAGGCGGCTGGCAGGCGCTGCAAATCGGCCACCGAGGCCCCCCAGGGCGCAACCACATTCACGGCCACGCCCAGGGTCTTCAGCATCCGCCGCAGGCTGATCAGGTCGTGGCGAGCGTGAAAGCCGAGTGACGAGGGGCCAAGGATATTGACACTGGGGTAGGCTGTGAGCGCCTGGGGTGCAGCATACTTCTGCACTAACTCGCTGAAGAGCCCATCGGCGGCGGCAGTCTCCTGCATGCGGTAGGGGTTGGCATCATAGACCAGCACATCACAGGTGAGCCCGGACGAACGGGCGGTGATCTCCAGATTCTCCTGCAGCAGAATGGTCGAGCAGGAGGCCGCCACAACGATCAACTCAGGCTGGTGGGTAGCTTCCACCTGGCGCAAGGTCTCAGGCAGGCGGAGTGTGCCACGGGCCAGGTCGGTACCACTCACCACGCTGATCGTCAAGGCCGGAAAGGCCGGCGTCCGCTCAAGCATGGTAAAGATCGTCGTGATATAGTCATCACCCTGTGGGGCGTGAAAGACCGCGTGGACGCCACGCATCGAGTTGGTCACCCGCGCAACCCCATGGTGAGCGGTGCCCTCGTACATCCAGTAAGCCAGACGCATACTCTTCTCCGTAGTCAGGCGTTGTTTTGGCGTCCTCTAAGGCTCACGGCCGACCGGCAGATGGTGCACTCGGCATCACCCCAGCCGTCCAGACCGGGTCGAGGCCAAGGGGGTCGAGGCGGGCGTGGCGGCGCAACGAGCGGGTAAAGAGGTTGACCAGGGTATTCACACCGGCCCAGCCATGGATCGGCGAGAAGATGAACTCGGTGCCCCATTTGGCAACCACCCCGCGCCCAACCAGCGGGTTGGCGGTGATGATATTCGAGATCACCAGGTCGGGTTGTTCTTCGGCGATGCTGCGCAACTGGCGATTGAAGTTGGCCTGCTCAACCAGGCGCACCCCTTCAAGCCGGGCCAGTTCGCGGGCGTGGAAGCGCCGGTTGATCGCTGGTGTCGAGCATTCGAGCACCTCGGCCCCGGCTGCGCGTACAAAACGAGCCAACGGCAACTCAAGCAATGTATCAGCCGCGATAAAGATCTTCTTGCCGCGCAGCAGTTCCGTATGTTCACTGATGCGCTCCCATGCCGCTGCCTCACGCGCAGCGAGGTCAACCTTGAGGTCGAAGTGGGCGGCCAGATCCTCCCAGAAGGCCCGACAGCCATCAGGGCCGATTGGGAAGAGTGAACTGAGCACCGTCGCATCGCGCTCATTGATCAGCAGGTTGGCCACTTTGGGCAGGAAGGGCTGCAACGGGGCAATCACGGTGCCTGGGCCGATTGGCGGTAGCTCGTGGAAGTGGTTGGCGGGCAGAAAACCGGCCACCGGAATACCGAGGCGGGCCGCCTCCAGGCTGAAGTCGTCGGCGATCACATCGTTGACCGAGCCAAGGAAGACCACCCGTTTATCTTCAGGAGGTGCCACCGGGCAGAAGGGCAGCAGTGCCTGCAGCACCGAGTCCTCGCTCTGGCTGAAGGTAAAATCAAGCCCCGAGGCGGGCACAAAGAGCACCGGCACCTCAGGCGTGCTGAGTGAGTGGGCCAGGCCCTCAAATTCTACCTTCATCACTTCAGGTGTACACGAAGAGAGCAGGAAGATCACCGAGGGCCGATGCTCCCGCTTGATCTCGGCGATCTGATCGGCCAGCTGGGGCTGCGCCGAGCTGAGATCGCTTTCCTCCATCAGGCTGACTGCAAAGCGCGGGCGGGCGAAGATCATTACGCCAAGGGTATTCTGCAGCAGGTGGGCGCAGGTATGGGTGCCGAGAATAAGGAAGAACGAGTCTTTGATCTTCTGGTAGAGCCAGCCAACACTGACCAGGCCGCAAAACGAGTGATAGATGCCGTCTTCACGTACAAAGGGGCTCTTCGGGGCCATAGCAGGAGACTCCTTGCGAGTCGTTTGCATACGGGGCGTAGTGCGGAGTGCAAACTACGGGGAGGCTGATCGGGGGCCATTATAACATCTTATGAAAGCTCGTGGTATATAAACAAAAGAGGTGCATCGGCTGTGCGGTCGCGCCTAGCCCAGGCCCTCACGGGCATCATCGAAGCTACGATAGATCTTCTGGTGCATAGCGATCGTCGCAAGACCAGCGCCGATCTGGCGGCGGAAGAAGGCGTTGGTCGAGTAGCGTGTCGAAGAGAGGAAGTAGCGCTCAGTATTCTGACGCACCATCGTATAGAAGGCATCGGCGGCGTTAGGGTTAAGGTTGAAGTTGTCGTAGTTGACAATCACATTGGTCTGCCGACCGATGCTCTGGAAGAAGCCATCAAGGTAGGCGGCCAGTTCGGCCACATCCTCTGGGCCGGCAAGGTTCAAGCCCTCGAAGTTGACGAAGGTGAGATTGGCCTCGGGGTTGTAGTGTGTGCGCTGCTCAAGGCTGAGCAGGGCCAACTGGGCCAGGCCCATTAGGCGCTCACTGAAGATGCGCTCGTCCATCACG
Source organism: uncultured Chloroflexaceae bacterium (assembly GCA_964592425.1). GTDB lineage: Bacteria > Chloroflexota > Chloroflexia > Chloroflexales > Chloroflexaceae > Viridilinea. The sequence goes on along the minus strand of CAZQCG010000001.1, from coordinate 114,095 downwards.
CGCAGTTCCGGGCTGATCTGCGGGCGGAAGGCCAGCAGCGCCAGCACATCACGTTCGCAATCCAGCCCTGGCGCGATCTCAATCAGCTCAAGCCCCTGCGGCGTGAGCCGAAAGACGGCCCGCTCGGTTAGATAGTGGACGATCTGGCCGCGACTGGCAGCATAAGCCCCACTAAAAGTGATCTGCTCGACGCGCTCAACAAACTTGCGCGTCTTGCCCTCCTGGAGAATGCGCAGCCGCCCGCCCTCAACCACCACATGGGCATCGCCAGTGAGCGTGCCGAGGAAGTAGAGATTGCGTGCATTCTGGCTGATGTTGATGAAGCCACCGGCACCAGCGAACTTCGGCCCAAAGCGGCTGACATTAACATTGCCCTGGGCATCGACCTGCGCCATACCTAGAAAGGCCTGATCCAGCCCACCACCATCGTAGAAGTCGAACTGGTAGGGCTGGTCGATGATCGCCTGGGCATTGGCCGTGGCCCCGAAGCTCAAGCCCCCGGCAGGGATGCCACCGATCCCGCCCGGCTCAACCGTGAGTGTAATCAGGTCAAGTACACCCTCTTCACTCGCCACCAGCGCCACCCCTTCGGGCATCCCAATCCCCAGGTTGACCACGGCGTTGATCTTGAGGAACTGAGCGGCCCGGCGGGCGATCACCTTACGCGGCGTGAGGGCCATCGAGTTGACGCGCCCACGAGCAATGCGAACCTCGCCGGTATAGGCAGGGTTGTAATCCTCAGCGAAGGTCTGGGGATGCAACTCGGGCGGCGCAACCACCACACAATCGACCAGAATACCAGGAATCTTGACATCCTTGGGGCTACGTAGATGCTCGGTGGTCACCCGCTCGACCTGGGCGATCACGATGCCGCCACTATTCTTGACTGCCTGGGCCATGGCGAGGCTTTCGAGGGTCAGTGCCTCGCGTTCCATGGTCAGGTTGCCCTCTTCATCGGCGGTGGTGCCACGGATCAGGCCAACATTGATCGGGAAGGCTTTGTAGAAGAGATACTCCTTCCCGGCAAGCTCAATCAGTTCAACCAGCGGTTCGGTAGTCACCGCGTTGAGTTGCCCACCCTCAAGGCGTGGATCGACAAAGGTGTGTAGCCCGACGTGCGTAATCACCCCAGGCTTGTGTCCGGCAATTGCCCGGAAGAGGTGCGAGATCACCCCCTGTGGCAGGCCGTAGGCCTTGATCCGCCCATCAAGCGCCATACGCCCAAGAGCCGGGGCCAGACCCCAGTGGCCGCCAATGGCCCGACTGACCATGCCCTCATGGGCGAAGTGGTTGAGGCCACGCTGACGCCCATCGCCCTGGCCCGCCACAAAGACCAGGGTCAGATCACGGGGATGGCCCGTGGTCTGAAACCGCTGCTCAAGGGCCACCGCCAGCGCCTCGGGAAAGCCGATGCCTACAAACCCACTGGTGGTGAGGGTGTCCCCATCAAGAATCACCCGCACCGCCTCATCGGCGCTAATTACTTTGTTACGCTTCACAACTACGTTTCACGATCTAAAATAAACCCCACCCCCTACCCCTTTCCGGCAAAGTGGGAGAGGGGTGACCAGAGGTTTGCGAGTCTGTGTCTTGATGCTGCAAAAGGCGACCAAAAGCCAGCCTTACGCCTGCAAGGCCTCGCGGGCTGCTTCAAGGGTACAGGCAACATCCTCGCTGGTATGGGCGGCACTGAGGAAGCCAGCCTCATACTGCGAAGGGGCCAGATAGACGCCGCGCTCACACATAGCCCAGAAGAAGCGGGCATAGCGTGCCGGGTCAACCAGTTCCTTCGCCCTGGCCCAGCTATTTACTGTGACGCCCGGCTGTTTGAGGAAGTAGCAGCCGAACATAGTGCCGACCTGACCGACCTGCAGCGGAATGTCCAGCTCTGCGCCGAGGCTGCGCAGGCCAGCCGCCAGGGTTTCCGCCAGGCCAGCCGCATGATCAAAGGGCGTCGCCCCAGGCTGGCCAGCAAAGGCGGTGCCTAGCATCGCCAGGCCAGCAGCCATGGCCAGCGGGTTGCCCGAAAGGGTGCCAGCCTGGTACATCGGGCCAGCGGGGGCAACCAGTTGCATAATCTCACGGCGCCCGGCATAGGCCCCCACAGGCAGGCCCCCCCCGATCACCTTGCCCAGACAGGTCAGGTCGGGCTGGAGGCCCCAGAGCCCCTGGGCACCGCCCGGAGCGACCCGGAAGCCGGTCATCACCTCATCAAGGATGAGCAAGGCCCCGTGGGCATGGGCCAGATCGATCAGGGCCTGGAGGTAGCCCGGCTCAGGCAGCACAAAGCCCATATTGGCCGCAATCGGCTCGACGATGATCGCTGCAATCTGCTCACCGTGGGCGGCAAAGATCGCCTGGGCTGCCTCAAGGTCGTTATACTCGGCGGTGAGTGTACCGGCGGCAGCGCCTGCCGTGACACCGGGGCTATCGGGCAGGCCGAGCGTAGCCACGCCTGAGCCAGCCTGCACCAGCAGCATATCGGCGTGGCCATGGTAGCAGCCCGTGAACTTGAGGATCTTCTCCCGCCCGGTATAGGCACGGGCCAGACGCAGAGCGCTCATCGTCGCCTCGGTGCCTGAATTGACGAAGCGCACCTGATCAAGACCCGGCATAAGGACGCGCACCGCTTCGGCCAGCTCCGTCTCCTGCTCGGTCGGCGCCCCAAAGCTGGTGCCGAGCGCCGCCTGGGCCGTTATCGCCGCAACGACTGCCGGGTGGGCATGGCCGAGTAGCAGCGGCCCCCATGAGAGCACATAATCGAGGTAGCTGTTTCCATCCACGTCGATCAGGCGTGAGCCCTCACCACGGGCAAAGAAGATCGGCGTACCGCCCACACCGCGAAAGGCGCGCACCGGCGAGTTGACTCCACCGGGGATGACCTGCTGCGCTGCGGCAAACAGTTCCTGCGAGCGCTGGTAGCGTTCCAAGAGCGTATCTCCTTGACTACTGGCCATAGCCCTGCACGAACTCGACCAAGCGGCGGACATTCTCTTCGGGGGTCTCGGTGACAATGCCATGCCCGACGTTGAAGATATGCCCGGGGCGACCGGCGGCCTGCTCGAGAATTGCCTGTGCGCGTCGCTCAACCTCAGGCCAGGGGCCATGGAGAGTGAGCGGATCGAGGTTACCCTGCACGGCCACGCCGTCGCCATACTGAGCCCAGCCATCGGCGAGGCGAATACGCCAGTCGAGCCCGAGCACGTCGGCACCCGTCTGACTCAGCAGCGGCAACATCCCATTCATGTCGGTTCCAAAAAAGATTACCGGGGGGGTGGGTTGGCCAGCAAAAGCAGCGCGGAACTGGCTGATCGCCCGCTGGACAAAAGGCAGCACATACTCGGCGAAATCGTCCGGGGCCAGGGCCCCGGCCCACGAGTCGAAGATCTGTACCACCTCAGCGCCAGCCTTGACCTGGGCCACCAGGTAGCTACTGACCATGTCGGTCAGGCGATCCATCAGGGCCTGCCAACTGGCCGGGTCGCTGTACATCAAGGCCTTGGTGCGCCGATAGTCGCGGCTGCCGCCACCTTCAAGCGCATAACTGGCCAGCGTAAAGGGTGCGCCACTAAAGCCGATCAGGGTGGTTGTTGGCGGCAGGGCTGCCCGCACCAGGCGCAAGGCCTCCAGCGTATAGCCGGAAGTCTCTTCAGGGTCATAGGGGCGCAGGGCGGCGATATCGGCGGAACTGCGAATAGGGTTGTGGATGACCGGGCCTTCACCCTTCTCAAAGGTCAAATCAATCCCAAGGCCTTCCAGAGGCGGCAGAATGTCGGCAAAGATGATTGCCGCATCCATCCCGAAAGCCTCGATTGGTTGCAGGGTCACTTCGGCGGCCACCTCAGGCAATTTGACCATCTGCAAAAAGCCGTGGCGCTCACGCACAGCCCGATAGACCGACATATAACGTCCGGCCTGACGCATCAACCAGATGGGGGTACGGTCAGTCGGCTCACGGCGACATGCCGCCAGCATGCGCTTCATCATCACGATCTCCCTTACTGGCGTAGCCAGCGTACTGCATCTTTTGCCCAGTAGGTAATGATCATATCGGCACCGGCCCGAGCGATGCTGGTCAGGCTCTCAAGGGCGGCGCGGGGCTCATCGATCCAGCCGCGCTCAGCGGCAGCCTTGATCATACTGTACTCACCACTTACCTGATAGGCCGCCAGGGGCAGGTCGAAGCGATCTTTGACCTGACGAATAATATCGAGGTAGGCCAGGGCCGGTTTGACCATCAGCAGGTCGGCACCCTCGGCCACATCAAGGCTAACCTCACGCAGGGCTTCGCGGGCATTGCCCGGATCCATCTGATACTGGCTACGGTCGCCGAATCCGGGCGGGCTCTCAGCGGCATCGCGGAAGGGGCCGTAGAAGGCTGAGGCATACTTGGCCGCATAACTCATAATCGCGGTATGGGCCAGGTCGGCTTGGTCGAGGGCGGCGCGGATGGTACTCACCATGCCGTCGATCATCCCGGAAGGGGCGATAATATCGGCCCCGGCCTGGGCATGCACCACCGAGGCGCGGGCCAGGATCTCCAGGGTTGGATCGTTGAGCAGGTAGCCCTCGCCGAGGCGGGCATCATAGCCGGGGGCCTCGGGGGCGTTGATCACCCCACAGTGGCCGTGGTCGGTATACTCACAGCAGCACATATCCGAGATGACCAGCATTTCGGGCACGGCACGCTTGATCGCAAAGGCTGCCTGGGGCACAATCCCGTCCGGATCAAAATTCTCGCTGCCCAGCTGGTCTTTATGGGCTGGAATACCGAAGAGCAGCACAGCGGGAATGCCAAGCTCAGCCAGGGTTTCAGCCTCACGCACGGCCATATCGACCGAAAGCTGGGCATAGCCGGGCATCGAGGTGATCGGGCGCACCACGCCGGTACCATGGCGCACGAAGAGTGGCGCGATCAACTGATCGGGCCGCAGATTCGTCTCACGCACCATGTGCCGCAGGGCCGGCAGACGCCGCAAGCGGCGGGGGCGAACATGCGGAAAGCTCATCGGGGTCTCCTCACAACAACTACAGTGGTTTTCAGAAAGGTTGAGCCGGCCTGCGCATCGTGGATGGCGTTCAGACGCGGCAACCCCCATCCCCTAACCGGCATCCCCAGCGCGAAGCGCTCTAGGGGTCGGCGGCCTGCCATCAAGGCAGGCTCCGGCTTGTATAAAAGGCAACCAGGGCCTCAAGCAGGCCCGCTTCGGTGAAGACCTCAGCGACCACAAGGGGGGTGAGGCCAAGCTCATGGCAGACCTCGGCGGTGGCCGGGCCGATGCAGGCAATGGTTGTGCGTTGGGCCGCTGCAACGCCCTCCGGGCCAACCTGGGCGACAAAGAAGCGGGCCGTAGAGCCGCTGGTGAAGAGGATGGCATCAATTGCCCCTGCGGCCATCCGGGCGGCCAGGTCAGCCCCCCCAGGTGCGGGTACGGTGCGATAGGCGATCACCCGCTCAACCAGGGCCCCGGCCTCACGCAGACTCTGCTCCAGATTGGGGCCAGCCAGGTCGGCGTTTGGCAACAAGACCCGCCGGCCCGCCGGGTCGCCCAGCACCGCAGTGAGGTTGGCTCCCAGATAGCGCTCCGGCATTGCCGCTGGTTCGACCCCCAGCAAGCTCCGACAGGCCGCCGCCGTGGCCGGGCCGACGGCAGCGATCTTCAACGAGACGCGCTCACCCAGCTTACGCCCGGCCAGGCCGTGTGCCACGACCTCGACAGTGGTGATACTGGTGAGCAGCAACCACTCATAGAGGCCCGCTTCCAGCCGTGCGAGGGCCGCCGCGAGGGGTGCAGGGTCGTCCGGGGGCACATGGGCAATCGTGGGTTGCAACACAGGCTCCGCGCCAAGGGCCTGCAGGCGCGTCGCCAGCTTATCGGCGCGACCCTCGGCGCGGGTGATCAGGACACGCAGGCCAGCAAGAGGGAGAAGCTCGCTACTGCTCATCGTTCGAGACTCGCCAACTCAGCGAGAATGGCGCCCGCACCGCGAGCAATCAACGCCTCAGCCAGTGCTGTACCCAACGCCTCTGCCGCTGCGACCGCTCCGGCCTGCTCGGCGCGTACCAGGGTCGTTCCATCAAGGCTGCCGACCAGGCCAACGATCTGCAAGGTCGCATCGCTCAGGGTGGCATAAGCAGCGATGGGCACCTGGCAGCCGCCTTCGAGACGGCGCAGGCAGGCTCGTTCGGCCAGGGCCGCCGCCCGCGAGGCCGGGTGATCGAGGGGGGCCAGCAGGGCCAGGGTTGCGGCATCATCAGCGCGACATTCAATCGCCAGGGTGCCCTGCGCCACAGCCGGCAGCATCACGGTCGGCTCAAGCGGGTAGGCCACGAAATCGACCCCATCGCTGCTCAGACTCCCATCGGGGCGCAGCAGTCCCAGGCGTCCCAGGCCAGCCCCGGCCAGCACCAGTGCAGCGTACTGGCCCTCGGCCAGCTTGCGCAGGCGGGTATCCACATTGCCGCGCACATCACGCAGCTCAAGGTCGGGCCGCAGCGCACGTAGCTGGCAGGCGCGGCGTAGGCTGCTCGTGCCTACCACTGCACCATTCGGCAGTACATTGAGCGACCCCTGGGGCATGGCCCCCTTCTGGTCACTGGCAAGAGCCGCCTGGGGCAACACCAGCACATCACGCGGATCAACCCGCTGCGGGAACGCAGCCAGGGTCAGACCGTCAGGGAGCTGTGAGGGCAGATCCTTGCAGCTATGGACACAGAGATCGACCTCATGTTCAAGCAGCGCCTGCTCGAGCTCTTTGACAAAGAGGCCCTTATCACCAACGGCGGAGAGGGCCACGTCAAGCACGCGGTCGCCCCTGGTACTGATCACGCGCAACTCGACCGTCAGATCGGTATGCAGTGTGCGCAAGTGAGCTGCGATCATCTCGGACTGGGCCAGGGCAAGTTTGCTGCCCCGTGTGCCAAGGATCACCCTGGGCATAGTAGCTCCCATTCTTAGTCTCGTGATTTTACATATTATAGCGTTAGCGTGCAACTACCTTGCGTGGAGCACAAGCCCCAGGCGCTGCTGGATTGTAGGGATGATGGCGAGCGAAGCGGATTCCCTCACCATCTCATGCACCTAATGCAACTCGAGGTTCAGCATATCGGCGAAGAGGGCGGCGTAGCGCTGGCCATCACCGCGGGCGGCCGCATCGCGCAAACAGCGGGTCGGCGGGTGCAACATCTTGTTGACCAGGCTGCGGGTCAGGTGTTCGACCACACTGCGCTCCTCCGGCGAGAGATCGCGTAGGCGGCGCATGGCCCGGTCAAGCTCGGCGCTACGCAGGCTCTCGGCACGTTCACGCAAAACGGTCAGTGCCGGGACGGCGGCCTGGGTCTTGTACCAGACCTCAAAGGCCGCAACCTCTTCATCAGCGATTGACTCGGCGACAGTAGCGGCACCGGCGCGCATGCCGAGGGTAGCCCGCACCACTTCGTGCAGATCGTCTACTGTGGCGAGGTGGGCCCCAGGCAGGTCAGCCACATCGGCGGCAAAATCGCGCGGCACAGCCAGGTCGATCAGCAGCATCTCGGGACGGGCAGCGTGACCGCCAACTGTCACAGCCTGCTCACGCGCAGTGAGCGCGGCAGCGATATGTTCACGGTAAATAATCGGCACGGGTGCGGCGGTTGAACTGATCACAATATCGGCGCGGGCCAGACAGGCTGGCAGATCCTCAAAGCTGTGCGGGGCTGCCCCAAAGCGCTCAGCCAGTTCACGGGCGCGTGACAGAGTTCGGTTGACAATCATCAACGAGTCGGCACCATTGGCCAGCAGATTCTGCGCCGCCAACTCACTCACCTCACCGCCACCAACCAGCAGCACTGAGCGCCCCTCGAGGCCACCCAGGCGGTGGCGCGCCAACTCCACACCGGCCTGGGAGACGCTGGCCGCGCCCTGGCCCAGCGGCGTTTCGCTGCGCACGCGTTTGCCAGCGGTCAAGGCATGCTGGAAGAGCCGGTGCAGCACCGGACCCAGCGCGCCAACGGCCTGCGCCTGTTCAAGCGACTGGCGCACCTGGCCCTGGATCTGGGCCTCACCCAACACCAGCGAACGCAGCCCGGCCGACGTGGCACACAGGTGCCGTACCACGGCCTGACCGTTAAAAAAGAAGAGCGTATGGGCGAATTCGCGCTCATCCAGGCCGTGAAAATCGGCCAGGAAGCGCACCAGACTTTGCGGTGTGGTGGCACCGCGAGCCACACCGTAGACTTCAACACGATTGCATGTCGAAAGAATGGCCGCCTCAGAGAGTAGCGCCTGGCGGTCTTCCTGCGTGCTAGTCAGCTGTTTCAGCGCGGCAGGGATATCCGTGCTGCTGAAGGCCAGCCGCTCGCGGATCTCTACGGGCGCCGTGGTATGGTCGAGCCCAGCGAGAATGAGCTTCATGCCGAAACCCCTCTTATGCCTTCTATATAAAGCGTCGGACGTATACCCTGCAACACGGAAGCCGAAAGCCTACCTCAGCCCACCATAGGTGCCCACAAGGGGTGGCCCTAACCTGCCCACCTCAGCCCCCATCTAAGCATCACCTGCAACTGCGATCAGTGTGGTCATACTGTGTTGCTCACTACGGAACGTACTCACATCAATTCGGCGCAGGAGGACAAGCGTCGTAGCGAGCATCAGCGCCTCAAGCAGAAAGACCGTGACATAGCCAGCGACAACGTTGCCCAGGGCAAAGCCAGCCAGGTCGCGCACAACCCCCGCCATCAGGTTGCCCAGGCCACGGGCGGCCGCGTCAGCCACGCCCCAGGCACCGATAAACAGGCCCACGTTGGTTGGGGTGGTCATATCGAGCATCAGCGCCAGGTTGGTCGTGGTGGCAATGCCCGTACCGAAGCCAAGCACAAGGATGCCGGGGATGAAGAGAGGCTGAAAATGTAACATGCCACTCAGCGCGATCAAGAGAAAGCCAGTCGCGGCCACACCGGCCCCGATGGCTGCGCCGATCTTCTTACTCACAAAACGACTCAAGACAAGGCCCTGGATCAGCAGGGCGACCAGGGTTGCCCCGCCCCAGTAGGCGGTGAGCTGGGTGGTCTGGCGCACTGTCATATCGAAGGCGTTGGCCCCAAACGGTTCAAGCAGCACATCCTGGCCGAGGATCGCCGCCAGCATGAGTGTCAGGTAGATGAAGAAAGCCTGGGCCTGGGGATGCCCAACGACCGCCCCTACCGCTTCGCTGACGCTGTGGCGCGCCTGAACGCCCACCACGGCATTGCGCGGCTCCAGGCCAATCAGCCCGATCATGCCGAGCGTCAGGGCAATCCCGCCCGCAATGATGAAGACGCGCACCAACTGTTCGGGCGAGTAGTCTTCCAGGGCGCGCCCGGTCAGGATCGCTGTGGCGATCACCGCGCAGATCATCATGAACCACATCACGGCAATCGTGCGTGAGCGCTGCTGATCGTTCGAAAGATCGCTGGCCAGGGAGAGATAGGAGACCACAGAGAGGTTGTAGCCAAGCCCCCAGATCAGGAAGGCACCAACCGCAAAGGGCAACCCCGGCCAGAGACCAGTATCGAGATTCAGGGCCGCCAGAGGGGTGAGCATAGCGCCGCCAATGCAGAAAAGCAGGCCAAGGGCGATGTAGGGTGTGCGGCGGTAGCCCAGCAGGGGGTGATGATCGGAATATTGGCCCAGGAAGGGCTGAAGCGGCGCAAGCAAGTGCGGCAAAATAATCAGGCTGGCAACCAGGCTTGCCATAAGGCCCATCTCGTGGATCATAATCCGGTTGAGCACGCCGGTGATCGGCACGAGGCTAATCGTTACAGCCACATGGATCAGCCCCAGGCGCAGATTCTTGATTACCGTCATGCGTCCTCCAGACTTCGTACTACAAGATCGTCCTTAGCGGAGCGGTGCAACTACCGCCCCGCGCCCTCTCTACCTTTAGCCGGTGGTCACCCGCTCAGGCCGACCGGCCAGGCTGTCGGCGATGGCGTCGGCCAACCCGACGCTATTCTTCCAGCACTTGGGCACCCCCACGCCACCGCGGTAGCTACCGACGAAGTGCAGGCCGGGGCGTGCCCGTTCGAGGCGCTCCAGGGTGGCGATGCGCTCATCATGGCCAAAGTTGTACTGGGGGATGGCCCGTGGCCAGCGTGAGATATACACAAGCTCCGGCTTACCACTTGCGCCAAGCACCGCCTCGTTGTCACGCAGGGCTGAAGCGATCAGTTCGTCGTCGCTCTGATCGGGATGTATCGGGTTGATTGATCCACCCATCATGGTGATCGTCAACACCCGCTCAGGGGGCGCGAAGGGCGGGAAGAGGCTGGAGGCCCAGAGGATGCCGAGGAAGTTACGCCGCTCGCCGGAAGGTGCCAGTACCCCGAACCCGTTAAGCGGGTGGGGTACCTGGCTGCGACGATAGCCCAGGTGTACCACCGCCATCGCCGAATAGGGAATGCCCCGCAGGGCCAGGGCCGCTGCCCCGTCAAGATCAGCCACCAGGTCCGCAGCGGCATAGGCCGGCGTCGCCAGCACCACCGCCCGTGTCTCGATGGTCTCGTTGAGGCCACCCTTGCGCTCAACCACCAGACGCCAGATGCCCCCCTCGTGGAAGAGATCACTGGCCCTCGCCTCACACCAGACCCGTTGCGGGCCAAGGACATGGGCGATAGCCTGCGGCCAGGTGGCGATGCCATGATCAAAGCTGAAGGTGATGCTGCGCATCTTCGGGCCTTTGACGACCGGCTTAGCCGCCGTTTTATCTTTGCGCAGCATACCCTTGACGATGCTGCCGCCGCGCTGCTCAGCCTCCCAGAGTGAAGGGAAGGTTGCCTTGATCGACATCGCACTGGGGTCGCCCGAGTAGACCCCAGAGACAAAGGGGTCTACCAGGCGCGCCATTGCTTCAGGGCCAATCCGCCGGGCGAAGAAGGCCTCAATACTCTCATCAGCCGCCGTCCCGCCAGGCACGAAGGGTTCACGCAACATGCGCAGCTTGCCAGCAGTAGAGATTAGCGGGGTACGAGCCAGGCCCACCGGCGAAGAGGGGATCTCGAGCGGCTTGCCGTCAACCAGGAAGTAGCGCCGTTTGCCGGTTCGCCCGGCAACCACCAGGGCTGGCCCCAGACCCAGGTCGTGCAGGTCGGCCCAGAGCCGCGGGTCACGGGTCGCCAGGGTATTGGGGCCACAGTCAAGCACATAGCCCTCGCTGGTGGTCAGGCTTTGCATCGAGCCACCCACCTGAGGCGCAACCTCGACCACCAGCACCTCAAGTCCGCGCTTATAGAGCGTGTAGGCGGTACTCAGACCACTGATCCCGCCACCGATGATTACCACGTCATAGCTAGTCATGCTCTACTCCGCCGAAAAAACCGGATACCGACAGCTTATGCTCAGGCCGTGACTTCACTCTGGCCAGGTGCGCCGTCCCTGCTGCGCGGATGATCCAGGCCCAGTTCCGCCTGGTCACGCTCCTCATCGCTGGCATGGTGGCGGGCGGCCAGTTCAGGGTTGAGCCAGTCACGCAAGCCATCACCCAGCAGATTAAAACCCATCACACTGGCGGTGATCGCCAGACCGGGAAAGAGGGCCAACCACCAGGCCCGATCCATCTTGTCACGCCCGGCTGCCAGCAGGGCCCCCCACTCTGAGGTAGGCGGCTGAGCCCCCAGGCCGATGAAACTGAGCGCTCCACCGGCTAGTAGCACCGTGCCCAGGCGCAGCGTAACCAGAACGATGAGCGGTGAGGCCAGGTTGGGCAGGATGTGGCGGAGGATGATCCGGCTATGGCCAAAGCCCAGGGCCCGCGCCGCCTCGACATAAAGCGCCTGGCGGGCCGAGAGGGTGCCGTTACGGGCGAGCCGATAATAACCAGGGATGCCGACGATCCCCAGCGCGATCACAGTCGTGGTGAGTGAGGGGCCAAGCCGGGCAACTAACACGATGGCCAGCAGCAGGCCGGGAAAAGCCAGCCAGGCATCCATCAGCCGCGAGAGAAGTTGATCGAAGAGGCGTCCATGGTAGCCAGCCAGCAGGCCCAGGCTGATCCCTGGCAGGGCCGCCAACAACACTGCGGGTACGGCCATCTGCAGGGCCGTGCGCGCACCATAGAGCACCCGGCTGAAGAGATCACGCCCAAGGGCATCAGTACCGAAGGGATGCACAAAGCTGGGTGGGCGCAGGCGCAATGCCGGGGCGATGGCATCAGGGTCAGCGGGGGCCAGCAGAGGCGCACCCAGGGCCGCCACGAGCAAGCCGCCCACGAGCAAGCCGCCCACCAGCAGATTCAGCCGTGCCAGTGCCCAGGCTATGGCCCTACGGGTTGCACGACGTGCTTGCCTGAGCCGTGCCGAATGCCCGTAGGCCCCGACCCCGCCTCGCAGCCCTGCCTCAGCGCGCACCGCCATGAATCGCCTCCAGGAAGTTGCCCGTCACCAACCGTCACCCTCAGACTGCTGCGTAGCCGACCCGTGGATCGAGCCAGGCATGCACAAGATCTACGGTCAGGTTCAACAACTGAACAATCACCGCAATCAACAAGACCGCCCCCAGCACCACCGGCAGATCACGATCAAAGATTGCCTGAACCAGCAGGCGGCCCAGGCCAGGCCAGCCGAAAAGGGTCTCGACCACAAAGGCTCCCCCGAGCATATGGCCCAGCGAGAGCCCGATCATCGTCAGTACCGGCACCAGGCTGTTCGGCAGCAGGTGGCGTTGCCAGACTCGCGCCACCCCCAGGCCCTTGGCATGGGCCGTACGCACATAGTCAGCGCCTTTGACATCGAGCAGGCTAGAGCGCATCAGACGCGCCACCACGGCGGCTACCGGTAGCGCCAGGGCCACGGCTGGCAAGACCAGGTGGCGCGGGGTACCTGCACCGACGATCGGCAGCCAGCCCAGGGTCAGACCAAAGACGAGGATCAACATGAGCGCTAACCAGAAGGTGGGGATGGCCTGGCCAAGTGTGATCAGAGCCATCACCAGCAGATCAAAAAAGCCATGCGGACGGGCTGCGGCAGCCATGCCTGCCAGCCCTCCCAGACCCACCGCCAGCACCATCGCCGCCACGGCCAGCAAGAGCGTGTAGCTGAAGCGTTCGACCAACATGCCCGCCACCGGACGCCCCGAAATAACCGACACCCCCAGATCTCCCTGCAAAGCCCCGGCCAGGAAACGAGCATAGCGCAGCGGCAGCGGCGCATCAAGTCCAAGCCTGGCCCGTAGGGTGTCCAATTGCTCGCTCGTTGCCGTCTCGCCGATCAGCGTATCGGCGGCATCACCGGGTGCCAGTTCAAGCAGAGCAAAGGTAAAGGCGCTGACCGCCAGCAGCACCATGAGCGCGCCGAGCAATCTGTGGGCCAGAAAGCGCAGCATGAGCTATCCCCTTAGTGAGGTAGAGCCTGAGAGGGTTTGTTTCGCCCCTCCCAGGTTTTCTGCAGCACCAACTCGTTCAGCGCACGGTCACGTCATTCAGCAACACACGGCCCATCCCGCTGATCACCGCACCGTCCAGGCGCGAGGTGAGCGCCAGCATATCTACCGGGGTATAGAGCGGTTGCCAGGGTGCATCGGCCATGATCAGCTTCTGGGCCTCGACATAGAGTTCGGCCCGCTTCGCCGTGTCTAACTCAGCGGCAGCCTCGGCGAGCAACGTGTCTACCTCAGGGTTGTTGTAGAAGACCCGGTTGGTGCTGCCGATACGGGGCGAACTGAGGTTCACCGCCAGCACATCGGGGTCGTTCCAGTCATAGCGCCAGAGCAGCAGGTCGTACTCGCCAGCCACCGCAGCCTTACCCGCTGCAGGGGCATCAAGCTGCTGGATGGTTACCGGCACGCCGATCGCTTTCAATTGGGCCTGGATGACCGTCGCAACATCCTGGTTCGGCGCACGAGTGTAGGTCAGCAGGGTCAAGTTGAGCGGCTCGCCCTCGTAGCTCCAGACACCATCATCGCCCTGGGTCAGGCCAGCTTCGGCCAGGAGAACCGCACTCTGTTCGGGGTCATAGCCCAACTCAGCCGACTGCAGGGCGGGGTCAAAACCAGGCAGGGTCGTGGCCATCGGCGCAAAGGCCGGAGTGCCCTCACCACCCACTGCTGCTTCGACAATCGCCGCCTTGTCAATGGCATGGGCGATGGCCTGGCGTACTGCCAGTTGATCAAAGGGTGCCTTGGCCGTATTGAAGCCCATATAGACCAGGCTGTTCAGGCTTACCGGCTGCAACTTGACCGTATTGTCCTCGCGCAGGCGCGTGACTTGGTCGGGCTGGTTGAGGAAGATGACATCGACTTCACCAGCCAGCAGCGCGGTCAACTGGGTCGCTGCATCAGGAACAACCTTAAAGACGACTTCGTCGAGATAGGGTGCGCCAGGGTTGCTGACCATCGGGGGGGCCCAGGCATAGTCAGGGTTGGGCTCAAGGGTGAGGGCGACACCGGGCTGCCACTCTTTCAACTTGAAGGGGCCGCTGCCAACGGGCTGCTGGGCAAACTGCTCACCCAGACGCTCAACAGCAGTGGGGCTGACAATGCTGGCATAAGGTGAGGTGATCGTGCTGAAGAAGAGGGCTGAAGGCTGCGCGAAGCTAAAGCGCACCGTGCGCTCATCAAGCGCTTCAATGGTTGTCACGGTCTTGAGACTGGCGGCCATCGGCGACTCGTTGGCCGGGTCGCGCAGGCGCTCGAAGCTGGCCACGACCGCTGCTGCATCAAGGGGCGTCCCATCATGGAACGTGATCCCCTCACGCAGGGTAAAGTCAATGCTCTTGGCATCGTCGGCGATGACCCAGCTTTCGGCCAGCAGGGGCTGGATGACATTCTGAGCATCCTGCGCCACCAGTGTATCGAAAAGGTAGGGTAGCACCACATTCTGCCCCGAACCCTGGGCACCCGCCGGATCAAGCCCGGTCGGCTCGGTGGTCAGGGCGCGGGTGAGACTGCCACCTGCGGCAGGGGCGGCAGGCGTGGCCGTGGACTCAGGCTCAGGCGTTGCCGGAACAGCGCTAGGCTCAGCCGTTGCGGGCACGGCGGTTGCTTCGGCGGCTGGAGCAGCGGTTGCCGGTATGGAGGTCGCCGGTACGGGGGCCGTCGGTGTAGCGCCACAGGCGGTGAGCAACAGGGCCATGGTGAGGGCAGCAAGCAGACGGTACAAGCTCATAGCATCCTCAAACGGTCTTCGAGAAGATCGGGCGACCCGCAGTCTGATCGAGATGGGCGTCCAGTTCCATACAGAGGTTGCGGATGAAGTAACGGCCCAGGTCGGTGACGACCAGGCGATCAGATTCAACTTCAACCAGGCCCTCGGCGGCATAGGCGGCGACATTGGCGTAGGACTGGGCCATCGCCTCATCGATCACCATTGCGAGGGGTAGTTCAAGGTTGCACATCAGGTGCATAATTGCTACCCGCCGCATCTGGTCATCGGCGCTCAGGCGCATACCACGAATGACCGGCAATCGTCCGGCGTCGAGGCTCTTCTGATAGCGCCCTAGCCCGGCGTCGTTTTGCACATAACAGCCGCCCAGGTCACCGATTGAACTGACCCCCAGGGCAACCATATGCGGTGCCGGACGCATGGTATAGCCCATAAAGTTGCGGTGCAGGCGGCGCTCACGCACAGCCTGGGCCATCTCATCGGTGGAGAGGGCGAAGTGATCTAGGCCGATCCAGTCGTAGCCAGCCTCAGTCAGGCGCTCAACACTCTGTTGGAAGAGCCCAAACTTGGCGTAGGGTGTCGGCAAACCGGCTGCGTCAACCTGCTTCTGGTTGGTGCGCGCCGCCGGCAGGTGGGCATAGCTGAAGCAGGCCAGGCGGTCGGGGCGCAGGCCGATGATCGCGTCCAGGGTGCGCCCAAAGACCTCGGCGCTCTGGTAGGGCAGGCCATAGACCAGATCGAGGTTCATGCTGCTAAAGCCCTGCTCGCGGCAGGCCATAAAGAGTGCCTCGGTCTGGGTGAAGGGCTGGATGCGCCCAATCGCTACCTGCACCTGTGGGTCAATATCCTGCACCCCCAGGCTGACCCGGTTGAAGCCAAGCTCGCGGTAGAAGGCAGCCTGCTCGATATGGGCCGTCCGCGGATCCATCTCCAGCGAGATCTCGCCGTTAAAGTCGATGTCGAAGGCTGCCGTGAGCAGGGCCATCACGCGCCGCGACTGGGCCTCGCTGAGGAAGTTGGGCGTACCGCCACCCCAATGCATCTGCACCACTCGTCGCCGTCCGCCAAGCAGCGGTGCAACGATGGACAACTCGCGCTCAACCCGATCCAGGTAGTGATCGATTACATGGCTGTGGCGCGTGACGGTTGCATTGCAGCCACAGTAGGCACAGCGCGCTGAGCAGAAGGGCAGATGGACATAGACCGAGAGCGTATCATCGGGCCGGGCGGCGACGGCCGCCAGAGCCTCGCGGTAGTCGGCCTCAGCAAAGTCATGGCTCCAGATCGGAACCGTGGGGTAACTGGTATAGCGAGGGCCCGGCTTGTTGTAGCGGTCAATCTGCTCAGGCGTCACACGTACACGATCCATCGCTTCTCTCCTGCCATACCGGGGTGACTGCACATACGCTGAAGATGAGCCAACCCTCGACGGATGCACGGCTACGAACCGGCCTGGCCCACGCCAATCCCTTCGAGCCGATCTTCCAGATCCTCATAGATTGTCCGCAGCCGGTCGAGGGTCGCCTCGTCGGCCTCCCAGAAACCCCGCCCATTGGCCTCGAGCAGGCGGCGCACAACACCGGCGGCGGCATGCGGATTGAGGCGCGCCAAGCGCTCACGCATCTCGGCGTCAAGGGCGAAGGTCTCGGCAACCCCCTGGTAGACCCAGCCCTCCACCGCGTCGGTGGTGGCGCTCCAGCCGTAGGTATTGTTGACCCGGGCCTCGATCTCACGAGCCCCCTCGTAACCGTGGGCTAGCATAGCCTCGTACCATTTGGGGTTGAGCAACTTGGAGCGCGTCTCGAGACGCACCATCTGGTTCAATGAGCCAACCCGGTTTGCACCGGTGCTGACGGCGTCGGAGACGAGAACGGCGGGGCGTTGGCCACGCAGGCGCTCAACGCTCTTGGTGACGCCGCCCAGGCTCTCGTAGTAGTTGTCGATATCGGAGATGCCGACCTCGAAGCTGTCGATATTCTGGAAGCTGACCTGCACCGTCGCGAGCGCTCGTTCGAGCAACGGGCGCGAGTCACGCCACTCACCACCGCTGCCCAGGGTAAAGCCCTTGCGGCTGAGGTAGGTGTCGGCAAGCTGGCCATCATCCTCCCAGGCACCGCTCTCAACCATATGGTTGAGGTGAGCCCCGTAGCTGCCCGGGGCGTTGGCGAAGACCCGGGTGGCCGCCTCTTCCACGCTGACTCCCAACTCGCCCGCCGCCGCTAGCGCATGCCGGCGCACGGCGTTAGCATCGAGCGGCTCATCAGCGGTGGCCGCCAGGCGGGCAGCCTTGTCGATCAGGCGCATCTGGTGGCCGAGCAGGTCGCGGAAGATGCCGCTCACCGTCACCACCACGTCCACCCGTGGACGGCCCAGGTCACTCAGGGGGATCAGGGCCACATCGGAGATATTACCCAGTTCGTCGGGAACGGGACGCACCCCCATCAGGGCCAGCACCTGGGCCACACCCTCACAGTCGCTCTTGAGGTTGTCGCTGCCCCAGAGCACCACCGCAACACTCTCGGGGACACTGCCGTTCTCAGCGGCAGCCCGGCTCAGTAGCTCGTCGGTCAGGCGTGTGGCCCGCTCGACGGCCATAGCACTAGGTGCACGGGCAGGATCAAGGCTGTAGACATTGCGCCCGGTTGGCACCACCGAAGGGTCACGCACAATGTCATTGCTGGGCGAAGGGGTGACGAAGCCGCCACGCAGGCCATGGAGCAGGCCCTGCAGTTCGTTATCAGTACACAGGCCAGCCAGCAACTCACCGAGGAAGGACCAGAGCGGGGCCAGGCTGGCTGGCTGCACGCCAGCCGTCTCACGCAGGTAGCGCTCGGCGTCAGCGAAGGGATGGCCATGGTGCGCAGCGTGCTGACCTGGTTGAGCAGCGGCGACAAAACGGCTGATCGCCTCTTTGCAGATCTGCTCAATGCGCTGCCAATGTACCTGGGCCTCCAGATCATCAGCGAGTCGTTCGCGCAGGGCGAGGTACTCAAAGCCGAGCCCCTGGGCCACCAGGGCGGGCAGGCTGGCGGTTGCGCCACCGCGCAGGGGGATCTGGTGGAAGGTAGCCGTGAGCGTCAGCAGGTCAACCAGTTCAGCCGCAGCGGGCGGCTGCCCGAAGACGTGCAGGCCAGCGGGGATCATGCGCTCTTCGACCTGTAACAGTTCGTGGGCCAGGCGGGCCAGATAGGTCTCGTCATCGGCGTTGCGGGTCTGTTCATCAGCACCGAGGCCGAGACGCCCGGCCTGTTCGCGGATCAGTTCGAGCAGGTTCGCCTCGGGGCGCTGACGGTAGGAGTCGATGCTATCTTTGAGTTGACGCAGACCTTTATAGAGACCAGCCTGCTGTAGCGGCGGCACGAGGTAACTGACCAGGGTGGCGGCGCTACGCCGCTTGGCGATGGCGGCCTCAGAGGGGTTGTTGACACTGTAGAGGTAGAAATTGGGCAGGTCGCCGATCAGGCGCGAAGGCCAGTCATCGGCCCCGAGGCCCACCTGCTTGCCGGGCATAAACTCAAGTGCCCCGTGGGTACCGACGTGGACAACCGCCTGGGCCCCGAAGCTATAGCGGAGCCAGGTATAGAAGGCCGCAAAGGCATGGTTGGGGGCCGCGTCACGAGCCATAAGCATGCGCATCGGGTCACGCTCATAGCCGAAGGGCGGCTGCACGCCAATAAAGACATTGCCAAACTGACGTCCAAGGATGTACATTCGCCGTCCATCGTTGAGCAATTCGCCAGGGGCGCGGCCCCAGCAGGGCTCGATCTCGCTGAAGGCGGGAAAGAGGCGCCGGTAATCATCAACGGGGAAGGTGGCGGCTACATTGGCATCGGCCCCATGGATGAGCGCATTGCCACCAACGATTAACTGGCGGAGGGCCTCGGCATCGGCGGGCACTTCAACCTGGTAGCCATCGGCCTTGAGGGCGACCAGCAGCGTGTGCAGGCTGCGGAAGACATCAAGATAGGCGGCTGTGCCGATATTGCCGAGGTTAGGCGGGAAGCTGAAGAGTACCAGGGCGATCTTCTTGGCCTGGTTCGACGTACGACGCAGATCAACGCGGCGGGCAACCCGGTCGGCGATCAACTCGATCGTCTCCTGGGCTGGCACAAAGCCATCGCCGGCAGCGGTAGGGCCACCGAAGACCAGCGGTTCAGCCGCGCCCTCAAGCTCGGGAATGGCCACCGAGAGGGCCGCCTGCACCGGAGCCAGGCCACTCCAGTCTTTGCGCCAGTCTTCAACTCGCTGGAAGGCGAGCGGTACCGGGGCAAAATAGCCAACATCGAGTTCACCAAGAGCGGCCCGCGAATCGGCGGGACGACTTTCGGCGGGACCACCGACCAGGGCGAAGCCGCTGGCGTTGATCAACAGATCAACCGAAGCAACACCGTTCTGATTGGCATCCTTAGACTTGCGCCCACTCTCCTTCCTGGTGAAGAAGGCCTGGATCGCCGGGCGCATATCAAGGCCTGAGGCATAGGCCATGCGGGCTTCAAGGCCACGTGCCTCAATGGCCCGCACGAGGGCCGCCAGGTGAGCGGTATTCCCACTCAGCGCCACCGTGCGCAGGGCGAGGATGCCGACACTGCCGCGTTGCTGCGTACGCGATCCGCGGGTGCTTTTGCTGCGCGCAGTGCGCCACTTCTCATACTCGGCCAGACTCTCGAAGGGGGCCGGAGCATCGGGGTGGAAAAGCGCCTGTTCGGGATAGGCAACCGGGTCGAGCACCGGCAGACGGCCCTTATAGCCGGGCACATAGGCTTCTACCAGCAAGCAGACCAGGCGATAGAGGTTCTCAGGCGAGCTGTTGGTCCAGTACTGGTGGGCAACAATATAGGTGTAGAGATCGCGAGCTTTACCGGGGATAAGTTTGAGCACCTTACTGATGTTACGCAGCACCGCAAGCTGGCGACGGGCCTCACCCGCGCCGCCCTGGGGACGAAACTTCTTGGCCCACTGGCGCAGCATACCCCCGCCACGTTCCTCCTCCTCCTTCGCCGCCAGGCTAAACTTACCAATGCGAGTCTGACGGATGAGGGCCGGGTTGGATGTAATCACCAGCACGGGACAGCGGGCGGCGCTAAGCAAGCGCTCAAGCGGGCGCACATATTCCTCACCAAAGAGGCGCGCACCAAAAACCAGATCAGCGTCCTGGAAATCACGTTCGAGCCGGCGCCAACCGGACTCGTCGCGCAGCGTTGCGGCATCATAACAAGCGACCGTCAAGGCAAGGCTATGCTCGCTGCGGATGCGTGCGGCGGCCGTCTGCAGCGCCGCCGCGTGGTTGCCGTCAATCGTCAGGAAGATAATCCGCATATGCGTGTCGCTACTCCTGCGTGTCAGCCACCGGCCTCGTAGTAAAGAATCCGAACTACAGTGTGAAGAAAAAAAACCACCGAACAAACCTGCCCCGCAGCCAGCAACGCACGGGCTGGGTCAGACCTTGGGGCTACGGGTCGCGTGAACCAGGGTAACGTGGTAAAAGCCACGGCTGACGCGCTGAACGTTCCGGATGTGCAAGCCGCAAGCAGCGAGGGTTGTGCGCACCAGGTCAGCGGGGATCATCTCAATTGTGGTGCGGCGCTCACTATGTGGGAAGAAGCCGCCAACACGATGCATAGCAGCCAGGAAGGGGCTGTAGGGGGCGTAGGTAAAGAGCAACTGTTCTTCACAAAGGCCAGCCAGGTGGCTGAGCATAGTGGTAAAGGGAGGGGCCGCATAGTGGATCAGCACATCGAAGCAGGCGACCAGGCTGTAGCGCCCGGCCAGGCTTTCGAGGTCGGCAACCTGGCAATGAACGCGGTCAGCGAGGCCGGCGCTGCTAGCAGCGGCCGCCGTTGCGCGCGCCATCTGGGGTGCCATGTCGGCGGCGGTGACACGATAGCCACGCCGGGCCAACTCAAGGCTGAAGAGGCCCGTACCGCAACCGGCATCAAGCACCGTCGGGGTCGCAGTATGCAGGGGTACCTCATCCAGCCAGGCCAGGGCCTGATCCAGCATGGCGGTATGACCTTCGCGGATTGAGCGACGCACAGGGGAGAGTTGAGCCTGGCCGTAAATTGCCGACCAACGATCAAACCCGATCCCATCGAAATAGTGGCGCAAACGCGCCTTGTGCTGGTCAGCTTCTAAGGGCTTTGCCACGCCAGCCTCGTAGACTGTAGTGCAGACTGAAAACTACGCTTATGTAAGCGGATTATAACATGAAAGTCAATATCGCATAACTATATGCAAAACCTGTGCAAGCCTAAAAAAAGAGGGGTTTAGAGCGTCCTGATGCGCAAAAAAAGCTGTTATTGCCCTCTCTTAACCTCAAATAAACTCTTTGCTTCACAAGCAACAAATAATTCTGTACACCGCTGAGACTTGTGAAGGCTCTGCACAGTCTACGCAAGGCTTTGACATTTGCAGATCTGAGCGTTATAGTTCACCAAACTGAGGCAGATGCGACAAGGATTATAGGAGGCTGTTGATGACGAAGAAGTGGGTCTACCTCTTCCGCGAAGGTGACGCAACCATGCGTGATCTGCTCGGCGGTAAAGGTGCGGGGGTCGCCGAGATGACCCGTACCGGCGTGCCGGTGCCGCCGGGGTTCACGATCACGACCGAAGCCTGCAATACGTACTACGAGAACGGCCAGGAGGCTCCCGAAGGGCTGTGGGAACAGGTCTTCGCGGCGCTCAAAGATATTGAAGCCCAGACCGGCAAGCAGTTCGGTGATCCGTCTAATCCGCTGCTGATCTCGGTGCGCTCGGGTGCGAAGTTTTCGATGCCGGGCATGATGGATACGGTGCTCAACCTGGGCCTGAACCAGGCAACCCGTGAGGGTCTGGCCAAACTGACCGATAACCAGCGCTTCGCTGCTGATGCCTATCGCCGCTTCATCCAGCTCTTCGGCAAGATCGTGCTGGGGGTCGAGGGTGAGCGCTTCGAGCATGTGCTGGACGAGCGCAAGGGCCATGGCCAGCGTCAGGATACCGACCTGAGCGCCGAGGAATTGCTCTCTATCGCCGAAGAGTTCAAGGCGATCATTAAACAGGATATGGGTGTCGAGTTTCCCGAAGATCCGCAGGCGCAGCTGCGCGAGGCGGTGATGGCGGTCTTCCGCTCATGGAATGGCCGTCGCGCCCGTGACTACCGGCGGGTCAATAAGATTTCGGACAGCCTGGGCACCGGCGTGAATGTGCAGGCAATGGTCTTCGGTAATATGGGCGACGACTCGGCGACCGGCGTGGCCTTTACGCGCAACCCGGCCACCGGCGAGGGCGAGATCTTCGGCGAATATCTGGTCAATGCGCAGGGCGAGGATGTGGTGGCCGGTGTGCGTACCCCGCAGCCGATCAGCAAGCTGGCCGAGAGCATGCCCGAGGTCTATGCCGAGTTCCACGGCATTGCCAAGCAGCTCGAGGCTCACTATAAGGATGTCCAGGACGTCGAGTTCACGATCGAGAAGGGCAAGCTCTGGATGCTCCAGACCCGTTCTGGCAAGCGCACCGGCTCCGCCGCCGTCAAGATTGCGGTCGATCTCGTGGCCGAAGGCGTGATCGATAAGGCAACCGCGGTACAGCGGGTTGACCCCCACGCCCTTGACCAGCTGCTGCACCCGACGATCGATCCCAAGGCGCGCAAGACGGCTAATCCGCTCACTACTGGCCTGCCAGCTTCGCCTGGTGCCGCCAGTGGCAAGGCGGTCTTCGACCCCGATGAGGCCGAGCAGATGGCCGCCACCGGCGAGAAGGTCATCCTCATCCGCGTCGAGACGGCCCCCGAGGACTTCCACGGTATGGTCGCCGCCCAGGCTATCCTGACCGCCCGTGGCGGTATGACCAGCCACGCCGCCGTGGTTGCCCGCGGTATGGGCAAGCCCTGTGTTGCCGGTGCTGGTGAGCTGCGCGTCAACTACGCCGACCAGTCGGTGACGGTCAATGGCGTTACCATTCGCAAAGGCGAGGCCGTGACCCTTGATGGTAGCACGGGCGAAGTCTTTGCTGGCGAAATGCCGACGGTGCAGCCGGAGCTTTCGGGTGACTTTGCCAAGTTGATGAGCTGGGCCGACGAGTTTCGCAAGCTCGGCGTGCGCGCCAATGCCGACATCCCCCACGATGCCGAGGTGGCCCGTGGCTTCGGTGCCGAAGGGATCGGGCTCTGCCGCACAGAGCACATGTTCTTCGAGGGTGATCGCATCGATGCCGTGCGCGAGATGATCATCGCCGATACGCTTGAGGAGCGCCGCGCCGCCCTGGCCAAGATCGAGCCGCTACAGCAAGGCGACTTTGAGGGCCTCTTCCGGGCGATGAATGGCCTGCCGGTGACTATCCGTACCCTCGACCCGCCCCTGCACGAGTTCCTGCCCCACGAGGATCATGAGATTGAGGCCCTGGCTGCCAGGCTTGGCCTCGATGGGCGTAAGGTTAAGGCCAAGGTCGAGAGCATGCGCGAAGCTAACCCGATGCTCGGCTTCCGTGGCTGCCGGCTCGGTATCATCTACCCTGAGATCACCGAAATGCAGGCACGGGCGATCTTCAAGGCCGCCGTGGTGGTTAAGCAGGAGGGTGTCGATGTTCACCCCGAGGTGATGATCCCGCTGGTCGGCAATCTCAGCGAGTTCAAGCCGCAGGCTGAGATTGTGCGCCAGGCCGCCAGCGATGTCTTCGCCGAGGCCGGGGTCGAGGTGCCTTATCTGGTGGGTACCATGATCGAGTTGCCCCGCGCCGCCCTGACTGCCGATGAGATTGCTGATCTGGCTGAATTCTTCAGCTTCGGCACCAACGATCTTACCCAGACGGCGCTTGGCCTCTCGCGCGATGACTCGGGGCGCTTCTTGCCACTCTATGTCGAGCGCAAGATCATGAGCGACGACCCCTTCCAGACGATCGACCAGCGTGGCGTGGGCCAACTGGTGCAGATCGGCACCGAGCGCGGGCGCAGCACGCGCCCCAACCTCAAGGTCGGTATCTGTGGTGAGCATGGCGGCGATCCGGCCTCGATCGAGTTCTTCCACAAAGCCGGGCTCAACTACGTGAGCTGCTCGCCCTACCGTGTGCCGATTGCCCGCCTCGCAGCGGCCCAGGCTGCCCTCGGCGAAAGCAAGCGCGATAAGTAGTACTCCGTCCGAGCTACTCTGACGGGTAGAAGCAGTTTTTTTCGGGGAGGGCTTGCCCTCCCCGCGCCCCTCCAATCCGGCAAATGAGCTCGGACGCTGTAGTAGGCACGCGTCTGCGTAACTCTGAAGGGGAGCGGTGGGTTACAACCCGCCGCTCCCCTGCTTGACTTGAGCGCGACCAATGGCCTTCAGGGTGGCGAGGGAACCTGCTTCCCTCGCCCACCCTGAAGCAAGCTAGTCAGCGGCCAGAGCGAGCGGCTGATCGGTCTGCTCAAGGGAGGCAATCCCTGAGCGGCCAATCTGCCTGGTGATGCGCCCCTCGATAGTCGGATTCAAGGGGGTGTTGCCCTTGGCCAGGATATACTCACGATAGATGTCGGCGTCGATCAGACCCGTATCGAGCCGGTTGGTCGCCCCACCCACTGAGGGATCGGCCTGGTCGCCACTGCTGGTAAAGACTGCGTAACCGTCGCCGCCACCGAACATAAAGCTGTTGGTAACGACACGGTAGGTTTTGCCAGGATCGAGCGGCTTGTAGGTGTCACCCTCGAGCACTTCGATACCGGCGATGCGCTCACCTTTACGGGCCGGGAGGGCTGGCTGCGTACTGGCTGCGGCAAGAGGTGGCTGGGCTGCGGCACGCTGGGGGTTGAAGCGGAAGCGCATGCCGGCCACATTGGGAAAACGGCCCGTGCCAAGCGGGTTACGACTGGCGTCAAGCGCCGGATCGGGCGGCAGGGCGCTCACCCCGTTCTCAAGCGCGGCCTTAATCTGTGCCCCGGTCAGATTGAGCCGACAGAAGGTGTTCCCGAAGGGGGCCACCGCCAACAATTCGGCGACGGTGATCTGACCTTTGTCGATACTGGTGCGAATGCCGCCACCATTGATGATCGCAACCACCGGCAAATTATCCGGGTTGTCGCTGCGCATCGCCAGGGCCTTGTCACGGAAGCCGTCGGCCAGCAGGTTGCCCAGTGCCGTCTCGGCCATGCGCACATCGGCACTCGGCAGATCAACCGCAGTCGAGCCGATCACCGTATTGCTCAACTCGGTGATCGTCGGCTTGTAGGCACTGGTGATCTGCGTCTGGAAAGCAGCATCGGGGGTAAGCTCGGCCCCTTCGCCGGACAGCAGCGCACGTCCCTCAGGCAGCACACCATCGGCCCAGACCGGGCGAATGGTTGCCCCGACCACCTGGGTGATCACACCATTGGCATCAAAGCCGATCACGATGTCGCCAACCCACTTACCCCACTCCCAGTCCTGAACAACCAGGATCTTCTCACCATCGGCTGCGGTGAGAAGCTGCGGATAGGCCGCACGGGCACTTGCGCCAAAAGGTAGTGGCGTAGCAGACTCGGGCAGCAGCGGCGTATGGGAATGGCCACCGACGATCACATCCACACCGCTGAGTTGCGGGGCCAGGGCCAGGTCGGCATCATAGCCAATATGGGTCAGGGCAATCACCGTACTGCAGCCAGCAGCCCGTAGCGCCGCCGCCTGAGCGTTGGCAACGACGGCATACTCCGGATCAAAGCTGACCTGGGCGCTCGGGCTGGAAATATTTTTGGTCGTCACGGTACTGAGACCAAAGATACCGACCTTCTGGCCACTTGGCAGGCTTAAGATCGTGCGCTTGCCCCACTTGCCGATCACCTGCCCTGACGCGGCGGGAACAACTTCCTGGTAGAGGGCCGCCAGCGGCGACGGGGCGACCACGCGCATATTGGCCGCAACAACAGGGAAAGCGGCCCCGGCAATGAACTTCGCCAGCACCTGGTCGCCTTTGTCGAACTCGTGGTTGCCAACCGCCATCGCAGCATAACCAAGGCGGTTGTAGAACCAGAGATCGGCCTCACCGTTAAATTGGTTAAAATAGAGTGTGCCCTGGAAGACATCGCCGGCATCGAGGAAGAGCACATCAGCTTGCGAAGCAGCAATTGGCGTCCAGCTTCGATCAGCAGCGATCTGGTTGAAGAGCGTCTTGCGGCGGGCGACCCCGCCCAGGTTGCGTGTCTGGCTGACGCCATTGACTCGGCCAAGCGAGACATTGGGGGCGGGCTCGATCCGTGAGTGGTGGTCGTTTGTATGCACCAGGCGCATCTGGCGCGTCTCAGGCCCGGCGGCGGCATTGACGATGCGGAAGCCACCGCTGTAGCGGTGCAAAAAGACCCCGGCCCCAAGCGCGACCATGCCCTTGAGGAACCCACGCCGTGAGATTGAACTCATGCAAACTCCTCTCACCTTGTTGTAGGTAGACACAAAACCATACGATAACGGCAGACGATTCAGGTGATAGCCACCCACCTGATAGTTGGACAAGGTGTGTGGCTATTATAGAGCGTATCGACAGACTATGGGACAAGTCAAGGAAGCTTCAATGATCCGTCGGCCAAACTCGCTCCTCGCCGCGCTTGTCGCCCATGCTGCTGGCGATCCGCAACGGCCATGCCTGATCTGGGATGACTATAGCTTCAGTTACCGCGACATCGTTGCGGCGGCGGCGGCCTGGGCCAGCCACTATACTGGCCTTGGCCTGCGCCACGGAGATCGGGTGGGGCTCTACCTGGCCAACGGGCCAGCCTTTCTGGGGGCCTACCTGGGGGCCCACGCCGCTGGTGCGGCAGCCGTGTTGATCAATAACCAGTACCGCCAGGTCGAACTTGAACATATTCTCAGCGATAGCGAGCCTCGGGTGGTGGTTAGCGATGCAGTCGGGGCCGAACAGTTGGGCAGGCTTGATGCTGAAGGTAACTATACCCAGTTGCTGGTTGAGCCTGCGCAACTGCTGCCTCCCGGCGTGTCTGTCCAGCCTGAGCATGCCCCCCCCATGCTACCTGCACCCACCGACCTGGCCATCCTCGCCTATACCTCGGGCACCACCGGACGCTCGAAGGGCGCGATGCTGACCCATGGCTGTCTTGCTGCCAACAGCGCGGCAATTGTTGCCGCCTGGGGCTGGTCGTCCAACGACCGGCTGCTGTTGGTGCTGCCGCTTTTTCATATCCACGGCCTGGGGGTTGGGGTGCATGGCACGCTGATGGCCGGGGCTAGCCTTGAACTGCGCTCACGTTTCGAGCCCGCCGAGGTGCTTGCGAGGCTGCGTAGCGGTGCCTGTAGTATGTTCTTCGGCGTGCCGACGATCTATACCCGCCTGCTGGAAGCCGCACGCCAGGCCGAAGAGCGGGTAGAGGCAGGGCCAGTACGACTCTTTGTCTCCGGATCGGCAGCCCTCAGCCCGCAGACCTTCAGCGAGTTCGAGCAGCAGTTCGGCCAGCAGATCCTTGAACGCTACGGGATGACCGAGACCGGTATGAATCTGACCAACCCGCTGGAGGGCGAACGACGGCCCGGCACCGTCGGTGGGCCGTTCCCCGGCCAGGAGGCACGAGTAGTTGACATAAAAAGCAGTCTGCCATTGTCCGATGGCTCCATCGGCGAGATCCAGGTACGTGGCCCACACCTTTTCGCTGGCTACTGGCGTAATCCCGAGGCTACCGCCGAGGTCTTTGATGCCGACGGCTGGTTCAACACCGGTGACCTGGGTTGGCGTAGCCTCGATGGCTACTATACCCTTACCGGGCGGGCGCGTGAGTTGATCATCAGTGGGGGCTATAACATCTACCCGCGTGAGGTCGAGGAGTTACTGCTAACCCACCCTGGTGTTGCCGAGTGTGCCGTGCTTGGTATGCCCGACCCCGACTTCGGTGAACAGGTGGTGGCGGTGATTGTGCCGACCGAACCCACTCGCCCGCCTACGCCCGACGAGTTGGCAGCCTTTTGCCGTGAACGCCTGGCGGCCTACAAACGTCCACGGGCCATCCATTTCAGTGCAGCCCTGCCGCGCAATGCCATGGGCAAAGTACAGAAGCATACGCTGCGCGCCGATCTGCCCTAACCAGGGTGCGTGTCACGGTTGACAATCGCTGTAGCGCTGTGCATAATGAATACTACACTCGAACCAGAACCTTTTTTCCCTGGAACCATCCGCGCTGATCGGTAGCCCCTGTCTGGCCGTAACTATCAAACTTGGTTTGATAGTCTCCGGTTGTTCCCCGCGTAGCTTGTCACAGTATGGCCACTGTGATCGCTTCAGATCCATGCCCCTGTCAGTTGAGTTCAAGGAGGAACCCGCATGCTTGGAGGCTTTGCCAACCGGATCGCCCACGTTGACCTGAGCGCCGCGACGATCGACTACCGTCCCATCCCCGAGGATTGGGCCCGTCTCTACATTGGTGCGCGTGGTCTCGGCGTACGCTATGTCTTCGAAAATGGGCCCGAAGTGGATCCATTGAGCCCGGCGAACATGCTCTGCTTCATGAATGGGCCGCTCACCGGTACCGATGCCAACATGAGCGGGCGGCAGGCGGTAGTCACCAAGTCGCCCTTGACCGGCACGGTCACTGACAGCCACATCGGCGGCTGGTCGGCCGCCCGCCTGCGCTGGGCCGGTTTGGATGGGCTTGTCGTTACCGGCAAGGCCAGCGGCCCGGTCTATCTCTACATTGAGCATGGCACTGCTGAATTGCGTGATGCCAGCGATCTGTGGGGCAAGGGCATTCACGAGACGATGCGGATTATGAAGGAGCGCCATGGCGAGAAGGATCTGAGTGTCATGGCGATTGGTCCGGCTGGCGAGAACCTGATTCGCTATGCTGGCTGGGTCAACGAGAATGACCGGGCAGCCGGACGCGGTGGCACCGGGGCCGTGGGCGGCAGCAAAATGCTCAAGGCGATTGTGATCAAGGCCAGCAAGAATATTCCCAAGGCAAACGACCGCGAGGGTTGGAAGGCTGCCCACAAGCGTGCCCTTGGCGCAATTATGGACGAGCAGTTCATCACCTCGCCGAAAAAAGGTGGCCTCTCGGTCTATGGCACTAACGTGCTGATGAATATCACCAGCACCATCGGTGCCCTGCCCGCCAAGAACAGCCAGGTTACCTCCTTTGGTGAGCGCGCCGAGCTGATCAGCGGCGAATATGTCAATGCCAATATCCTGGTCGATAACCCGACCTGCCACGCCTGCCCGGTCGCCTGTAAGAAGGAGGTTGAGATCAAGGAGGGGCCCTGGAAGGGTCTGCGCATGGAGAGTGTTGAGTACGAGCCAGCCTGGGCTCTTGGTGCTAACTGCGACAACAGCGACATCAACAGTGTGGCCAAGCTGATCGACCAGTGCAACGACTACGGAATGGATCCGATCGAACTGGGCAACGTCTTCTCGGTCTATATGGAGCTTTCGCAGCGTGGGGCGACTAATGGTGGTGGCCCGCTTGCCTGGGGCGACCAGATGACCATGGTTGAGTGGGCAGAGAAGATCGCTCTGCGCCAGGGAGTCGGTGATATCCTGGCCGAAGGCCCGGCCCGCGTGGCGGCCCACTACGGCCATCCTGAGCTTTCGATGACCGTCAAAGGCCAGGCTATCCCGGCCTACGACCCGCGCGGGCTCAAGGGGATGGGCATCGCCTATGCCACCAGCAACCGCGGGGCCTGCCACCTGCGCGCCTATACCCCGGCCGTCGAGTTGGGTGTGATTCCGCTCAAGGCCGACCCGCTCGAGTGGAAAGGCAAGGGCGAGCTGACCAAGCTGCTGCAGGATCTGCACGCCTTCTCTGACAGCCTCGACCTCTGCAAATTCAGCGCCTTCGCCCAGGGTGCCGATGAGTACGCCCAGCAGTACGCCGCCTACACCGGCGTCACCTTCACTGCCGAGGATGTCCTGCGTGCCGGTGAGCGTATCTACAACCTCGAGCGCCGCTTCAACAACCTGGCTGGCCTCGGTGAAGGCAGTGACTACTTGCCCGACCGCTTCACCAAGGAGCCCTCGACCATGGGTGGCTCGATCGGCCATGTCTGTGAGCTTGATCAGATGCTCGCCGAGTACTACGCGGCTCGTGGCTGGAGCAACGGAGTAGTGCCCGAGAGCAAGCTCGCCGAGCTTGAGGTGGTGTAGTTACCACCCTGGGTGCGCGGGCCTCCCGCCCGCATGTGGGCCAGCGGCACGCGCTGCCAGAAATGCAAAAACTTCGTTCACACACTATATGAGTAGTGTGTGAACGAAGTTTCTCCGTTACAGGCGTTGGCTGTGCCTTTCGCAGCCAGCACAAAAACCAGAAGCCTATGGTCAAGCTGGTATGGCCGATGCTGGGCTCTGGCTCACCCTCCGCCCCTGGTCAGCAGTTTGCGCCCAAGGGTTGCGCGTAGGGGGGCCAGGGCCTCTGGGGTGCCGCTGAAGGCCAGGCCCACCTGGCCTACCCGCAGCGAGCCGAGTTGAAAGGGCTCAAGCTGGCTCAGACGCACCTGCCAACCCGGCCCATGCACCTCTTCAGGGCTGTGGGCTGTGCCACCTAGCTCTTCCAGGTACTCACGCAGCAGCCAGAGGGGCACGCCGCGGATCGGTGTGTCAAGGTCAACCTGCATCAGCCCCCCGCTACGGCCGGGAAGACGTCGATCACATCCTCCTGGCCAATCACTCGCGCCATGCCCCCCTCGCCATAGGGCGCATCACGCCCGTTGACAAAGACGTGGACGTGGCGGTAGAGCTCACCCTGCTCATCAAGCAGCTGGGCCCGTAGCGGCGGCCACTGCTCAACCAGGGCGGCTACCAACTCACGCACGGTTACCCCTGTGGGGAGATCAAGCTCGACCGTGCGCCCGCCCACAATTGGGCGCAGCGTCGCGTAGAAGTTCACGTTCATGCTTGCCCTGTCGATCATCTTGCTGAATCTCGGTATCATGTAGTATAACATTCTCCGCAGTTACCGGAAGATTTTTATGTCAAACAATCAAGCAGAAGTTGTCGTCGTCGGTAATATTGGCATCGACACCAACGTTTACCCCTACGGTGAGGCGATCAACTGGGAGGTCGAGGCCAACTTTACCGAGAACCTCGATTATGTCGGCCAGGCGGGCGGCTACGCCGCCCGCGGCTATGCCGCCCTTGGTTATACCACTGCCTTTATCGGCCACGTCGGCAACGACCCCGGTGGCCACTACATCCGCGAAGTGCTGGCCCACGACGGGATTGATACACAGGCCCTCTGGATCGACTCTGCTGGCACCGCCCGCAGCGTCAATTTCATGTACCGCGACGGACGGCGCAAGAACTTCTATGACGGCAAAGGCCATATGCAGCTCGTTCCCGATCTCGAGCTCTGCCAGCGGGTGCTCAGCGGGGCGCGCCTGGCCCATGTCAACCTGCCCAACTGGGCCCGCCGACTGCTGCCCCTCGCCCAAAGCCTCGGCCTGACCATCGCCTGCGACCTGCAAGACCTGGTTGATCTGGATGATCCCTACCGCGCCGATTTCATCGCCGCAGCGACCGTCGTCTTCTGCTCAGCAGTCAACCACCCGCCGGGTGAACTGGTGCATGTCCTGCTTGAACGCCATCCTGAACTGACGGTGGTGGTGGGGATGGGTGCCCATGGCTGTGCAGTTGGGACTGCCACGGGCATCAATTTCTTCCCGCCACCACACCTGGATCTGCCGGTGATCGATACCAACGGTGCCGGTGATAGCCTGGCCGTGGGCTTTCTCAGCAGCTATGTGCTGGAGGGCCGTCCATTGACAGAGAGCATTATTCGTGGCCAGATTGCGGCACGGCACGCATGTAGCCTGCGGGCGACCAGCGACGGCCTGATCTCGGCGGCTCAGCTTGAAGCCTATGCACATCAAGTGAGTCAGTAGCCCCGGTTACTCAGCCTGTCACTGGGGCCGGACGGGGCTCTGGTGAGGTAGCCTCATGCGCCAGGCGCGCCTGGGCCATACGCAAAACAGCGCACTGCTCGCCATGGTTGTGACAACGCGGGCAGCCACCGACCATGCGCTGCTCGTGCAGTTCGATGATCGCGTTGACCGAACTCCAGTAGATGTTCCTGACCCCAATCAGGTCGAGCAACTCGGTTCGCTGGAACATGTCCATCACCGCCGGCTGGAGCGCCGTGAAGAGTACCTCGCCGCCGCGGGCCTGGTGCTCTTCGACGATCTGGCGTAGGGCTTGTACTCCCATCACGTCGATCAGCGGCACGCCGCGCATACTGATGATCAGGCTATGGTAGTCGCCTGCCATCTCAAAGGCTTCGAGCACCGTCGTCACACTACCGAAGAAGACCGGGCCGGTCAGGTAATAGACATGCATACTCGGGCAGGAGACGGTGATCGGCATGCCCTGAGCCTGGAGTTGTTGTACATTGACCGGCGCACTGGTAACGGTGGTATTGGTAGCCGACTGGCGCAGGTAGATCACCGCCGAGATGGCCACACCAATCAGGATGGCCTGGGTCAGATCGAGGGCAACCGTAGCGAGCATGGTCAGGGTGAAGCCGATCAAGGCATGCTTGAGGCGGGCATTGACAAAGAAGTGGATGCTCTCCCACTCGTTCATCCGCCAGGCCGTCACCAGCAGCACCCCACCCAGGGCAGCCAGCGGCACCAGACGGATCACTGGCGCCAGCACAAAGACACTCAGCAGGAACAGGGCCGAGTGGACAAAGCTGGTCACGCGGGTCACCGCGCCGCTCTTGATCGCCACACTGGTACGGGCAATCGCCGCCGTGGCTGGCACGCCGCCAAAGAAGGGGATGATCAGGTTGCCCAGGCCCTGGCCGATCAGCTCCTGATTGCTGTCGAACGGTTTACCACTCATCGTCGAGCCTACCGAGCCGCAGAGGAGACTCTCGATTGCGCCCAGGGCGGCAATGGAGACCGCCGGGGCCAGTAGGTCGCTCAGGTGTTGCCAGGGGATGCTCGCCCAGGTCAGGCGCTGCTCAAGCAAGATCGTCGGAGGGATCGCACCGATGATCGGCACCTGCCAGCCCATACCGGTACTTACCAGGGTGGCCAGCACAATCCCGACCAGCGAGCCGGGGATCGTCTTGCTCAGGCGCGGCATTACAATCATCGTCGCCATAACCAGAACGGCCAGGATGAGCGCGTGCCAGTCGGGCAATACCGGGTGGGTGAAGTAGTGCAGTAACTTCTCTAAGGCATTCTCTGCTTTGGGCGTACTGATGCCCAGCACATTATCGAGCTGGCCAATGGCAATGATCAGCGCGATCCCACTGGTGAAGCCAGCGATCACCGGCGAAGGGATGAAAGCGATATAGCGTCCCAGGCGAAAGATGCCCAGCAGGATGAGCATGATCCCGGCCAGCAGCGTAGCAACCCAGACGCCCTCCAGACCATAGCTGCTGGCAATCACGATCAACACCGCCGACATGGCCCCGGTCGGCCCACTGATCTGGTAAGCCGCCCCGCCCAGGCCCCCAATGATGATCCCGGCCAGGATAGCCGTGACCAGACCAGCGGGGGCGTCGGCACCCGAAGCGACCCCGAAAGCCAGGGCCAGCGGCAGACTGACGGCACCGACCGTCACCCCCGCCAGCAGATCACGTTGAAAGGCAGGGCGTGCATAGCCAGCAAACTCACGACGCAGAAGCGCAAGTAACGGCAAACGGGCGAGCAGAGCGTACATGGGCCGGGTTCCTCGTATAGTATGAAAATACTATGATATTTGCATATTTACGAAATCGAGTGTAGCATAGAGAGTGCCTGGCTGTCAACAGGTGCTTGACAGCCCTCAACAGGCTGTTACACTAGGCAAATGCCCACATGCAACGCATTGACTTACCCCCAACCCATGGCCTGGCGGGAGGCGTGATGAACCAGCCTCTGCACCGCTTCAAAGCCGAGTTCTTCAAAGCGCTTGGCCACC
Organism: uncultured Chloroflexaceae bacterium; assembly: GCA_964592425.1. GTDB lineage: Bacteria > Chloroflexota > Chloroflexia > Chloroflexales > Chloroflexaceae > Viridilinea. The sequence continues at coordinate 80,172 of CAZQCG010000001.1, read as the reverse complement.
CGGCCCGCCTGGTGATCCTCGAGCAGCTGCGTGCCGGTGAACGAAGCGTCCAGGAGTTACAGATCGCCATGGAGATGGATCAGTCAAGCGTGTCGCAGCAGTTGGCCGTGTTGCGCAACAAGAATATGGTTGACTCGCGCAAAGAGGGCACCACTGTCTTCTATCGCGTGCGTGACCCGATGATCTTCCAGTTGCTCGACGTAGCTCGTGCGATCTTCAACAACCACTTAATCGATACCCAGGCCATGCTGGCACGCCTTGGCGAAGAGAGTACCGAGCCGGCTGTCCGCAAATAGTGAGGAATCTGTTCATGACCCTGAGCATCCCCCCGTCCGCGAACGGCCTTGAGTTGCCCCCCCTTGAGGTTAGCCTGACCGGCCAACAGTTGCTCGACAATCCCCTGCTTAACAAAGGCAGCGCCTTCAGTAATGCCGAGCGGCTTGAGCTCGATCTGCTCGGACTGCTGCCGCCGCACATTGCCGATCTTGATGAGCAACTTGAACGCACCTACGATAGCTACATCACCAAGTCGAGCGACCTGGAGAAGCATATCTACCTGGCTTCCCTGCATGACCGTAACGAGACCCTCTTCTACGCCCTGGTGCAGGCCCACATTACTGAGATGCTGCCGATCATCTACACCCCGACGGTCGGCCTGGCCTGCCAGCAGTACAGCCATATTTATCGCCGCCCGCGCGGCCTCTACCTGGCCTACCCCCACCGCGACCATATCGACACGATGCTGGCGACGGTGCCTGCCGAGGAGGTGCGGGTGATCGTCGTGACCGACGGTGAGCGCATCCTGGGCCTGGGCGACCTGGGCGTCGGCGGGATGGGCATCCCCGTCGGCAAGCTCTCGCTCTACACCCTCTGCGCTGGCATCCACCCGGCCAGCACCCTGCCGATCACCCTTGATGTAGGCACCAACAATCAGGAACTGCTCGAAGACCCGCTCTACCTGGGCTGGCGTCACGAGCGCGTGCGCGGTGAGGCCTACGACGACTTTGTGGCCCGCTTTGTAGACGCAGTCAAGCGGCGTTTCCCCCACGCCATTCTGCAATGGGAAGATTTCGCCAAACAGAATGCCGGGCGGCTGCTGGCCCGTTACCGTGATGACTTGTGCAGTTTCAACGACGACATCCAGGGCACCGGGGCCGTCACCCTGGCGGGTATGCTAACCGCCTCTGACATCACCGGGGTACCCATGGCTGATCAGCGCATCGTCATTCTCGGCGCTGGCTCGGCGGCCACGGGGATCGCCGATCAGATTGTTGCGGCAATTGTCGCCACGGGCAAAACGCTTGAGCAGGCCCGCGCCACGATCTGGCTGGTTGATAGCCGCGGGCTGGTACACCATGGCCGCAGCGATCTCGAACCGGCCAAGCAGGTCTATGCCCGCCCGCTAGAAGCGATCAATGCATGGGGCTGCCCCGACATAGCGCGCATCCCCCTGCGTACCGTGGTCGAGCGGGTGCATCCCACCGCTCTGATCGGCACCGCCGCCCAGCCCGGAGCCTTCGACGAGGTCACCGTTCGTACGATGGCGGCCCATACCGAACACCCGCTGATCTTCCCGCTCTCCAACCCGACCAGCAAAAGCGAGGCGCGCCCTGCTGACCTGCTGGCCTGGACCGATGGGCGGGCGCTGGTAGCGACGGGCAGCCCCTTTGCGCCGGTTCACTTTGGCGGGCGCACGATCCGCATTGGCCAGTGCAACAACGCTTTTATCTTCCCCGGCATGGGCATGGGCGTAATTGCCAGTGGCGCGCACCGGGTCACCGACAGCATGTTTGTGGCCGCCGCCCGCGCCCTCAGTGCCCGCTCCCCCATGCGCAACGACCCGACCGCACCACTCTACCCGGCTCTAGAGCATGTACGCAGCGTCTCCAAGCAGGTTGCGCTGGCAGTGGCCCGTGTGGCCATGGAAGAGGGTCTGGCGGAAGTACACACGCTTGAGGAGATCGAACAGCAGATCAATGCGACGATCTGGCATCCGCGCTACCGCACCTACCGGCTTGCCGGTACCCAGGCCTGATCGCCGTTGCACGGCCCGGCCCGATGAGCAGCCTGAGCCGCGCCGCCCGGCGCTACCTGTTACACCTGGCCCTGCTCACGGCAGGGCTGGCGATCAGCAGCCTCTATTTTAACCTGCTTTTGCTCGAACTGGGCTACACCGAACGTAGCCTGACGCTCCCCCTGCTCGGCCCGCTCGCCATGCTCGGTGTGCTCAACAGCGCCCCAGTACTTATAGCGGGCCTGAGCAGCCTGCCCATCTGGTGGCTGGTCAGCCGGATCGGTCCCCAGCCAGCTCTGATCGCCGGCGCCCTGTTGCATGCGGCGACGCTCACCAGCGTCGCCCTCTGGCCTGCCCCGCTGCCCTTGTTGATCAGTATCAGTCTTGCCGGCCCGGCCAGTGTGCTGACTCAGGTAGGCGCGGCACCCTATATGCTGCGCCACAGTGGCCCCCGTGAGCGCGATATGCTCTTCGCCTTGAGCGCCGCCCTCGCCATCACCATCGCCGGCATCGCCAACCTGATCGGCGGGTTGCTGCCCGGCCTCGCCACCAGTCTATTCAACCTGCCAGCGCAGGGGGCGCTGACCTACCGCAGCGTCTTTCTCGTCGCCGCACTGCTGACCGGACTAGCCATTGTCCCGTTGCTCACGACCGAAGGCCCGATAACGCCCGCCACCAATCCAACCGATGCGCAGGCTGGACGGATCCCTGCATGGCAGACGTTGTTCCATGCACTCCTGGGTGGAATCCGTTTCACACTCTCGCCACTCCTGATCTCCTGCGGAGCGGCCCTGCTGATTCCCTTTCTCAATCTCTACTTCCGCCAGCGTTTCGCCGCTACGGATGCGACCCTCGGCCTGATTTTCGCCGCCATCGGCATCAGCACTGGTGCGGCAACCCTGATTGCGCCACTGCTCTCGCGACGACTGGGCAAACCATGCAGCATTGTCCTTACCCAGGCCCTGGCCATCCCCTGCCTGCTGCTCCTGGGTATTGCCCCTAGTCTCTGGTTGGCGACGGGACTGGCTCTGGTACGCGGTGCCCTCATGAATATGGCCACCCCGCTCTACGATGCGCTGGCAATGGAACACAGCACCGAAGCGGCCCGCCCAATCGTGATCGGCATGATCCATGGAGCCTTCGCTCTCGGCTATATCATCGGTCCGACCATCAGCGCCCAGGTGCAGCGTGAGTATGGCTTTGCGCCTCTCTTTCTCGTCACCGCCGGCTTCTACACCAGCGCTGCCCTGGTCAATGCGCTCTTTTTTCTACGGCACTCGAACTGATGCATCACCTATATCTGCACATCCCCTTCTGCCAGCGTCGTTGCAGCTACTGCGACTTCAACACCTACGCCAATCTTGATCACCGCATCGAGGCTTACGTCACCGCCCTTTGCACTGAGCTGGCCATGATCGCCAGCGAGCCGCTCCCACCACCGCCCAGCTCAAACGAGGCCGCAGCCCTGCGACCTAGTATCTTCTTCGGTGGCGGCACCCCGACCATGTTGAGTCTGGGGCAGTTCGAACGCATTCTCAACGCCGCTGCCGCTCTGATTCCCCTGGAGCAGGCTGAGATTACCAGCGAGGCCAACCCCGGCACGGTGCTCAACCAGGACTACTTGCGCGGCCTGCGCACCCTGGGGATTAACCGGCTCAGTATGGGCGTGCAAAGTCTGCACGACCCGACCCTGCGTCTGCTCGGGCGCATCCACACCGCCGCCGAAGCCCGTCGCAGCTATGAGCAGGCCCGTGCTGCCGGGTTCGACAACCTGAATCTCGACTTCATTTTCGGCTTGCCTGGGCAAGCCCTGGCCGACTGGCAGGCCAACCTGGCAAGCCTGATCACCTGGGATGTCGATCATCTGGCGCTCTATGCCCTGATCCTCGAAGAGCCGACACCCCTCTACGCCCAGGTTACCACCGGAAGTGTGTACGTGCCAGACGATGATACAACGGCGGCAATGTACGAGACCGCTATGGAGGTGCTCGCCCAGGCTGGCTACACCCACTATGAGATCAGTAACTGGGTCAGGCCCGGCCAGCACGAAGTGCTGCCCGGCATCCCTTTTGGGGCTTGCCACCACAATCTGGCCTACTGGCTGAACAGCGACTATCTCGCCGCCGGGGCCGGTGCCCATGGCCACCAGGCCCCCCGGCGCAGCGCTGGCATCACTGGCATTGAGGCCTATATCGAGGCCGTCACCGCCAGACGGCGCCCCCTTGCCGAGACGATCAGCCTGAGGCCCGCCGACATCCAGGCCGAAACGATGATCATGGGCCTGCGCCTGAACAGCGGGGTCAGTGCGGCCCATTTCGCCGCCCGTTGCGGCCTCAGCCTGGCCGACGCCTACGGCCCCGTCCTGGCCGAACTGGTCGAATTGGGTCTGCTTGAAGCTAATGGCGAACGGGTACAGCTTACCAGCCGTGGGCGTATGCTCGGCAACCGTGTCTTTCAGCGCTTCCTTGCCTAACTACCAGTGATGAGTGACGAGCAGGATTCATAGCATTCCGATCCACCTCACCAGCGCCCCTCCCTGTCACCCGCATGTAACTTCCCGGCGTATTGTTCAAAGTGTCTCGGGGGCAGGGCAAGCCTGCCTCCGGTTTGGTGTCTCATGCATTCCCCTGCCCACTCCACCTGGCCGCGCCTCACCCGTTAGAGTGCATTATATGTAAATGAAAGATCAGTTTGATCTCTTCCACAGGATCGGCTTTGCGGCGTTATCTTGCTATCTGACGCCGCATCCGCATCTGGACGGGGATCGGCTTTGGTTGACACAAAAGTAAAGCGCGCTATAATTAAGGCGAGTTCTCTCCTGCACAGGGTTCTCCTAGAAGGTCACACGGCATGGGACAGATCTTTCCCCGCAATGCCAACCTGATAGTCAGGTTGAGCATCTTTGCCAGCCTTCTGCTGGTCACCGAGCTGGTGCTCATCACCGCCGTCTATTTCCGCTCGAACGCCTACCGGCAGATCAACGTCGCCATCCAACAACCCGTGGCCTACAGTCATCAACTGCACATCGGCACCCTTGGCATGGATTGTCGTTACTGTCATGTCTCGGTCAATCAGTCTTACTTCGCCAACATCCCGGCGACGGAGACCTGTATGACCTGCCACTCGCAGATCAAGACGGCCAGCACCAAGCTGACCCTGGTACGCGAGAGCTATGCCACTGGCGAACCGATTCTGTGGGAGAAGGTCAACCGTGTCCCGGACTTTGTCTACTTTAATCACTCGATCCACATTAACAAGGGTATCGGTTGCTCAGAGTGCCATGGGCAGGTCAACGAAATGCCTGTAGTCTGGCAGCAACAGGCCTTCTTTATGGGCTACTGTCTGAATTGCCACCGTAACCCTGAACAGTACATTCGGCCGCGTGAAGAGGTCTACAACATGGACTATGTCCATCCGGCCAACCAGCTCGATCTGGGGCGACAGCTTGTCGCCGAGTACGGGATTATGCCGGAGGATCAGCTGACCAACTGCTGGATCTGCCACCGCTAATCCCGAGCCAACGTTTAGAGCGTGCAGGTAAGCGCGTGTGCTGGCCCGACTGCTGACGTGGCCCCATCCGCTACCGCGCTACCCCGTTTTCACTAGAAAAGCGATGCGCTAATGACAAGCACCAACCCCGAGCTTGAGGCCGTCCGCGAGCGTCTGGGCCGCAGTCGCGGCAAGCAGTTCTGGCGCTCGCTCGACGAACTGGCCGACAGCCCCGCCTTCCGCGAACTGGTCGAACAAGAATTTCCCAGTGGTGCCACCGAGATGGCCGACCCGGTCAGTCGGCGCACCTTCCTCAAGCTGATGGGTGCGTCGCTGGCCCTGGCCGGGGTCACTGGCTGTACCTACATGCCGCCTGAAAAACTGGCTCCCTTCGACCGCATGCCGCTCAACCGCGTGCCGGGCATTCCTAACTACTTTGCCACTGCGCTGACCCTCAATGGCTATGCGACCGGCGTGATTGTGCGCTCGAACGATGGCCGCCCAACCAAGATCGAGGGCAACCCGGTTCACCCGGCCAGCCTCGGCGGCACCGATATCTTCGCCCAGGCCGACATCCTGAATATGTACGACCCGGATCGCTCGCAGCGCGTACTCAACGGCGGCGCAAACAGCACCTGGGACGATTTTGTGAGTACGCTCGGCACCGGCCTGACGGCCCAGCGTGCGACTGGCGGCGCAACTATGCGCCTGCTCACCACGACGGTCAACTCGCCTACCCTGGCCAGCCAGATCGCCGCCCTGCTTGAGCAGTTCCCCGCGGCACGTTGGTATCAGTACGAGCCGATCAACCGCGACAATGTCTACGAGGGTGCTCGCCTGGCCTTCGGGGACTATGTCTCGACGCGCTATGACTTTAGCAAGGCCGATCTGGTCGTCTCGCTCGATGCTGACTTCCTCGCTCCCGGCCCCGGCTTTGCCGCCTATGCGCGTACCTTCGCCGATGGTCGCCGTGTCACCAAGACGAGCGAGAAGATGAATCGGCTTTATGTGGTTGAGGCTTCGCCCTCGACTACCGGTGCTACTGCCGATCACCGCCTGGCGCTCAAGGCCAGTGCCGTGGCCAGCTTTGCCGCTGCCCTCTACGCCAACCTTGGCGGGGGCGGAAGTGCCCCTGAGTTATCCGAGCCGGCACTCAAGTTTCTTGAGGTTCTGCTTGAAGATCTGGAAGCTCATCGCGGCACCAGTCTGGTTATTGCTGGTGATCAGCAGCCCCCCGAAGTGCATGCCCTGGCGCATGCGCTCAATGCCAACCTCGGCAACGTCGGCCAGACGGTGATCTACACCGAGCCGGTTGAGGCTCGCCCGACGAACCAGACGAGCGAGATCGCTGGCCTGGTGAATGAGATCAACGCGGAGAAGGTTGAACTACTGGTGATCATCGGTGGCAACCCCGCCTATGATGCCCCCGGCGACCTGCGCTTCGCAGAGGCGGTGCTGCGCGTGCCCCTGGTGGTCTATTACGGCCTCTATGTCAATGAGACGGCCCAACTAGCCTCGTGGCATGTGCCAGCCGCCCACACCCTCGAGAGTTGGAGTGATGCACGGGCCTTCGACGGCACTGTTTCACTCGTCCAGCCGCTGATCGAGCCGATCTACGGTGGTAAAACGCCCCACGAACTGCTTGCCGCGCTGCTTGGCGATGCCCAGGCCAAACCCTACGATCTGGTACGCGCCTTCTGGCAAACCCAGAGTGGCCTGAGTGGCACCGAGTTTGAAGCCTTCTGGCAGGGTGCTCTGGCCAGCGGTGTCGTGCCTGATAGCGCCGCAGCAAACGCCAGCCCGGCCCTCAATGCTGGCCTCAATATTACGCTGCCTGAGCCTGCCGCCGGGAGCGAGGTCGTCTTCCGTCCCGATCCCTCCCTGTGGGATGGCAGCTACGCCAACAATGGCTGGTTGCTCGAACTGCCCCGCCCGCTTAACAAACTGGTCTGGGACAATGCCGTGTTGATGAGCCCGAACATGGCCGCACGCATCCTGGGCCTGCCGGGGATTGAGGATCTGCGTAGCGACGACTGGTTCACGCGTGAACTGGCCCTCGAGCGGCTGACCGCTGCCAATGGTACGGTGATCACGATTGATTATCGTGGCGGCACAATGGAACTGCCCCTCTGGCTCACCCCTGGCCACGCCGATGACTCAGTCACCGTGACTCTGGGCTATGGGCGTACCGCTGCGGGCCTCAAGGGTGACAATATCGGCGTCAACGTCTACCCGCTGCGCACGAGTGACGCTCTCTGGTTTGGCGGTGAGGCTAAAATTCTCAACGGCAATCGGAGCTACCCCCTGGTCTCGACCCAGGATCACTGGACGATGGACGGGCGCGATATCTACCGCGCCGGGATCTTCGATCTCTTCAAGGAGGATCCCCATTACATTGCCAGAGAGATCTACCTGGAAGAGTATGGCAAAGAGACGCCCGGCCCCGGCACCGATGGCTACCTCTCGATCCTGCCAGGGGTCGATTACAGCGGGCGCAATGCCTGGGGCATGACGATCAATCTCAACGCCTGCATCGGCTGTAATGCCTGTGTGATCGCCTGCCAGGCCGAAAATAATATTGCTATCGTCGGCAAAGATCAGGTGGCCGTTGGACGCGAGTTGCACTGGCTTCGTATCGACCGCTACTTCAGCGGCCCGGATCTGGACAACCCCTTGACTTTCTTACAGCCCCTCGGCTGTATGCAATGTGAGCAGGCGCCATGCGAACTGGTCTGCCCCGTCGCGGCTACCATCCACGACTATGAGGGGCTGAATAATATGGTGTATAATCGCTGCGTCGGCACCAAATACTGCTCCAATAACTGCCCCTACAAGGTTCGTCGCTTCAACTTCCTCCAGTATACCGACATCACCACGGCGAGCCTCGAACTCCAGCGCAACCCTGAAGTCACGGTACGCAACCGTGGTGTGATGGAGAAGTGCAGTTACTGCATTCAGCGCATCAGCGCGGCGCGGGTTGCGGCCAAGAAAGCGGCCGTAGAGGCTGGCGAGCGTAGTTACACCATCGCTGATGGGGCGATCACCACCGCGTGCGAGGCCGTTTGCCCGACCCAGGCGATTGTCTTCGGTGACATCAACGACGAGGGCAGCCGCGTGCGCAAATGGAAGGAAGAGGAGCATAACTACACCTTCATCGGGATGCTCAACACCCTCCCGCGCACCTCCTACCTGGCGCGGGTACGCAACCCGAATGGTGAGCTTGAGGCCCCCGAAGGTGAGGAGCATAGTGGTTAAGATCAGGCCAGCCCGGAGCGCCATGATCGCGGATCGTCGCGGGAGACAGGCAGCGAGCCAGTAGCTCTAGAAGGATAGCCGATGGCACAGGCGCAACCCATCCGCACTACGCCGCAGCACGATCCGGGCGAGTCCTACCTCTTGCCCGGTGAGACCTACACTTCGATCAGTCACAAGATCGGTGATGTGCCGCTAACCCCGCCCCTGAAAACCCCTTCAGGGTGGCTGACCGGCTTTGTGATCGCCTTCGCCCTGCTGATGGTCTTTCTCACTTCGGTGACCTGGCTCTTCATCAAGGGTGTCGGTATCTGGGGTATTAACATCCCGGTCGGCTGGGGTATGGACATCATCAACTTCGTCTGGTGGATCGGCATCGGCCACGCCGGGACGCTGATCTCGGCCATTTTGTTGCTGCTCAACCAGGGCTGGCGCAACTCGATCAACCGCTTCGCTGAAGCAATGACCCTCTTCGCCGTGGCCTGCGCTGGCCAGTACCCCATTCTGCACCTTGGACGGCCCTGGATCTTCTACTGGCTCGTCCCCTATCCTAATACGATGGGCATGTGGCCGAACTTCCGCAGCCCCCTTGACTGGGACGTGTTTGCCATCTCGACCTATGCCAGCGTCTCACTGGTCTTCTGGCTGGTGGGTTTGTTGCCCGACTTTGCTACCCTGCGTGACCGGGCGACTAATATCTGGGCCAAGCGCATCTACGGTATGGCGGCTCTCGGCTGGCGCGGCTCGTCACGCCACTGGCACCGCTATGAGATGGCCTCGCTGCTGCTGGCGGCCCTCTCAACCCCCCTGGTGGTCTCGGTTCACTCGATCATCTCCCTCGACTTCGCCGTCTCACAGGTGCCTGGCTGGCAGGTGACGGTCTTCCCGCCTTACTTCGTCGCCGGTGCCGTCTTCGCGGGCTTCGCGATGGTGCTGCTGCTGATGATCCCGGTACGCCACTTCTATGGCTACCAGAACTACATCACCGTGCGCCACCTTGATGTAATGGCCAAAGTGATGCTGGCAACCGGGATGATTGTGGTCTATGGCTACTTTATGGAGGTCTGGGCCTCCCTTTATAGCGGCAACCGCTATGAAGAGTACTTGCTCTTCAACCGTCTGAACGGGCCAAGCTCGTGGGCCTACTACGGTCTGCTCTTCTGTAACGCGGTGACTATTCAGCCCCTCTGGTTCAAACGGGTGCGGCAGAGTGTGCCAGCTCTGCTGATCATCTCGACCTTCATCAGCATCGGGATGTGGCTCGAGCGCTATGTGATCATCGTCATCTCGCTTGAGCGTGAGTTCCTCCCTTCCTCGTGGGACAAGTACATCCCGACGGTCTGGGACTGGTCGCTCTACCTTGGCACAATCGGGCTCTTCTTCACCCTGCTCTTCCTCTTCGTCCGCGTCCTGCCGATGATCAACATCTTCGAGATGCGGCTCTTCAAGTATCAGGAGGATGAGCGCAATCATCGCCTTGAGGCCGCCGCTCATCACAGCGAGGCTGGCACGGCGTCAGCAGACTGAGGGAAGCGCTTATGCAGAATAGTAATGAGATTTACGGTGTCATGGCCGAGTTTGCGACCCCCGAGGCGCTGATCAAGGCCACCCACGCCGCCAAACACGCTGGCTACAGCAAGATGGATGCCTATACGCCCTTCCCTATTGAGGAGGTGGTCGAAGAGATTGCCCAGGGCGATACGGGCGTCCCCCGGCTGGTATTGGTCGCCGGGCTCAGCGGTGCCGCCGCAGGCTTCATTCTGCAGTACATGGGCAACATCGTTGACTTCCCAATGAATATCGGCGGGCGCCCACTCGATCTTAGCAACTGGCCGTCAATGATCCCGATCACCTTCGAGTTGGGCATCCTCTTCGCCGCCTTCACTGCCGCCATCTCGATGGTCGTGCTCAATGGCCTGCCGATGCCCTATCACCCCGTCTTCAATACGCCGCGCTTCGATCATGCTTCCCAGGACTCCTTCTTCCTGTGCATCGAGTCGACGGATCCGCTGTTCGATCGCGCTCAGACCTCGTCGTTCCTGCGAGGTCTGGGAGCCCAGCAGGTCTCTGAGGTCAACCACTAGAGGACCACGCGATGCAGACGCTACGCCCAATCTCCCTGAGCCATGTCCTGCGCTACGCCTGGGTAGCTCTGCTACCCCTCATGCTGGGGGCCTGCCACTTCGACATGTATAACCAGCCGAAGGTGCAGACCTACGACCCCAGTAGCTTCTTTGCCGATGGGCGCGGCTCACGCCCGAATGTCGCTGGCGCGGTTGGCCTGGGTCAGGTACAGACCGACCAGTATTTCCTCACCGGGTTGGTTGACGGGGCTGAGAGTAACGAGATGCCGATTGAGGTTACCCGTGAATTGCTGGAACGGGGCCAGGAGCAGTTCAATATCTATTGCTCTGTGTGCCACGGACGATCGGGCTATGGGCAGAGTGTCGTGGCCCAACGCGGCGGCATTGTGCCAGCCAACTTCCACCAGCAGCGTCTGCGCGAGGCCCCACTCAGCCACGTCGTGAACATTATCACGGTTGGAGTCTATCGCGGTGACCCGGCGAAAGACGGCTACCAGTCGATGTATTCCTACGCTTCACGCATCCAACCCGAAGATCGCTGGGCGATTGCCGCCTATATCCGTGCTCTGCAGTTGAGTCAGAACGCAACGGTTGATGATGTGCCGCCCGATCAGCGCGGTAACCTGGGAAATTAAAGCCTGTCCGCGTAGGGAGCGGCGAACGGAGCCTGACACTGGCGCAGAGGAGGCTCGGCTTGATCCTCACTCTGCTGCCACCAGCCCCGACCTCCGGTCTCCAATATCCTAGACAAGGTTGAGCATGGCGACTACGACGATTGCTCAGACACGCGTTCCACAGTTGAACAGACTGCAACTGTTCGGCCTGGGCGCAGCCGTCATCGGCCTGGCACTGCTCGCCCTCGGGTTCTTCGTGAACCCCACCCGTTTTGCTGAAGCCTATATCTTCGGCTTCTACTTCGCAATGGGCTTCCCCCTGGGCTGCCTGGGCTTCTTGCTGGTGCAGCACCTGACGGGCGGGGCCTGGGCGGTTACGGTGCGCCGCATGCTGGAGGCAGGCGCACTGGCGATGCCGGTCTTCTTTGTCCTCAGCCTGATGGTGGTGCTGATCGCCTATAACAAAACGCTCAACCTCGACCACTTTATCTATCACTGGGCCGATCCAGAGGTGGTCACACCCGGCGGTGCGCACTTTGATCCGATTGTCGCCCACCGTACGCCCTGGATGAGCCCATCCTGGTTCGCCGGTCGCATGGCGATCTACTTCCTGGTCTGGAGCACCCTGGCTATTCTGCTGCGCACCTGGTCGCGCCAGCAGGATCGTGGTGCCGATGCGGTGGCCAGTGCCGGGCGTATGCGTGGCCTCAGCGGGATTGGGGTGGCCCTCTTTGTGATTAGCATTACCTTCTTTGCCTTCGATGTGGGTATGTCGCTCGATGCGCACTGGTATTCGACCATGTTCGGCGTACAGTACATGGTCAATGGTGGTCTGAGCACCCTGGCCTTCCTCATCCTCGCCCTGACTCAGGTACGCCGCACCAGCCTCTTCGAAGAGCATGTGCCGATCAAGCCCATCCATGATCTGGGTAAGCTACTCTTCGCCTTCACTATCCTCTGGACCTATATCTCCTTTGGCCAGTGGGTGATCATCTGGGCCGGTGATGTGGCCGAGTTTGTGCCCTGGTATATCCGACGCATCGAGAATGGCTGGATCTGGCCAGCCCTGATGCTGATGTTCTTCGCCTTCTTCGCCCCCTTCTTCGCCCTGCTGGGGCGGAAGCCGAAGCAGAATCTGAACTACCTGTCAACTGTCGCTATCTGGATCCTGGTCTTCCGCCTGGTTGATGTGGCCTGGGTTATTCTGCCCCAGTTCCACGAGTCGGTTACCGGGATTGACTGGATGGATCTGGCGGCACCCGTGGGCCTGGTCGGGATCTGGCTGGCCGTCTGGGCCTGGAATATGCAGCGGGCACCCCTACTCCCGCTCCGCGACCCGAATATGGACGCGCTGAAGGTTGGAGGTCATCACTAACTATGAGTTACCGATACCAGGCCCCCTATCGGAATGATCCGCCATCCCAGGCGCAAGCGCAGGCTCCAGTTCAGCCGATGCCGCAGGCAGTTTCACTTATGCTGGCTATGCTGGTCGTCTTTGTGATTGTTAGTCTGGTGGTGCTGCTCGCGGGTCGCATTCCTTTCACGCCAACTGTCGTCGCCCTCGATGGGCCGACCTACCTCGACTACTTCCCTGCGCAGGATGAGTTGCTGGGCTCGTATGGCTATACGCTTGAAGGTAAGGTACATATCCCGATCGATCAAGCCATAGATCTGATCGTTGAGCGTGGCCTGCCAGCTCTCGAAACGACTACTCCCGCTGCAACCCCTACACCTTGAGACTGGTTTTGTTTGAAGATCAGGCCCCGCTTGTCGGTAGTGGCAAGCGGGGCCTTGAGTTGGGGCGTAGTCCCTGCTAGCCACTGCGGCGGTAGATCACCGAGGGGCCATCCTCACGTTGCAGGTGCCCGGTGATCGTCAGGCGATCAAGGTGGGCGATGGTCTCGGCAATCGCAAAACGTTGCTCGTGGGCCGTGAAGCGCTCGAAGGGGAAGACGCGTGTGGCAACGGTATAGGCGTTGGCGGCCTCGCCGACAGCTGTAAGCATCAGCGCCAGGCGGACGTCATGGTGGGCTTGTAGCTCGGCGATGCGCCCGGCCCAGTTATGGATCAGGCTCTTGTGGCCAGGCAGGGCCAGGCGTACCTCAAGCTCGCTCAGGCTCGCCAGGGAGCCAAGGTAGCGCCCCAGGGGATCGGGCTCGCTGTCGGGCCAGCGCCCGATGTGCGGGGTGATCTGGTTTAGAAGATGGTCGCCGCAGAGCATCAGGGCTGCGTCGGCGTCGTAGAAGATCAACTGGCCGTCGCTGTGACCGGGGGCGTGGATGGCGCTAAAGCGATAGCCACCCATCAACACCTCCGCGCCAGGTGCCAGAGGGGTCAGTTCAGGATGGGGAAAGGTGGCAGCGCGTAGTTGTACCACAGTAGCTTCAATGCTCGCCACAATCGTTTCGGGTGCGCCATGGGCGAGGTAGAGCGGCACCAGCGGCTCAAGTTGCGCAGTGGGCTTGTCCCACATCTGGTGAGCCTGCTCAATCTCACGCGGGGCCAGCAGCACGGGGGCCCCGGTGAGTTGCTGTAACCACCCGGCCATACCAAAATGGTCGGGGTGAAAGTGGGTCAGCACAATCTGGCGGATGGCTCCAGGGCTGAGCTCAAGTTCGGCAAACGCAGCCTGCCAGGCAGCCTCGCCCTCTGCTGTATGGAGCCCGGCATCGAGGATAGTCCAGCCCTCAGCATCACGCAGCAGGTAGCAGTTGACACTGTTCAGGGCGAAGGGTAAGGGTAACGGTACGCGCATGATCGTCGGGGTCACTTCGCTGATCGCCATAGGAATCTCCTCGATGATGGGCTTGCTGCTGATGATCTAACATACGGTAGAATAGCGCATGTTCGCTACAAGCTGGACAAGTAGCTTTGAGCACAATAGGTACCTATGATTGGTGAAGAGCAAAATGGGCAGACCTCAGGTAGGCAGCCACGCTGGTTGATGCCATCCGTGATTGGCGGGCTGGTGTTGGTGGCCGCCCTGGCAGCTGTGTTGTTGACGCGTACGCCTGCCCCGGTAGCCCAGGAGCCTACCGCTCCGGCGGCCCAACCGGCAGTGCTGGCGACGGGTGCCCCTGCAGTTCCGACTGCGCAGGCAGACGTTCAACATGGGGGGCTTAACCCGGACGGACCAGCGGTAGAGCAGATCAGCCTGGCTGAGGCGCGGGCACTCTTTGATGCTGGCACGGCGATCTTTATCGACCTGCGCTCAAGCGAGGTCTACGCTGAGAGCCATATCCCAGGGGCACTGACGATTACCTCGCGTGAGCTTGAGCCTAGTCTGGCACAGGCCGGGCCTGAGGTGGTGATCATTGCCTATGGCGATGCCACCCGGCCCGAATCGGGTATGCGCGGGGCGCAGATCTTTATGGAACTGGGCTACCCGAAGGTGATAGCCCTTGAGGGCGGCTTCCAGTCCTGGCGCGATGCTGGCTATCCTGTCGAGGCTCTGCTGCGTGGCTAAGAGAGGGCCTATGCAGCACCACACAGCACCGAATGCGATCCTGCTGGCCACAGCCTGGATGGGTGGGGCTCTAGTCTCGTTTATGGCGATGGCTATTGGCGGACGTGAGCTCTCTGCCGAACTGGGCACCTTTCAGATCCTCTTCTTCCGCAGCCTGATCGGCCTGCTGGTGATCACGGCGCTGCTCAGCGGACGAGGCTGGGACCAGGCGTGCACCGGGCGGCTCGGCCTGCACGCGGTGCGTAACCTGGCCCATTTTGGCGGGCAGTTTGGTTGGTTTTACGGGCTGGCCTTCATCCCCCTGGCCGAGGTCTTTGCAATTGAGTTTACGACACCGATCTGGACGGCAATCTGGGCCACCTTGCTGCTCGGCGAGCGGATGAGTGGGCCGCGTGTGGCGGCGATTGCCTTTGGCAGCGCCGGGCTGCTCTTAATCTTGCGCCCCGGCCTGCAGGGGCTGCACCCGGCGGCCCTGGCTGTCCTGGCTAGCGCGCTGGCCTACGCCCTCTCGCATACGCTCACCCGCAGCCTGGCGCGGCAAGATTCACCCCTGGCGATCCTCTTCTATATGACGGTGATGCAGCTCCCACTGGGCCTGTTACCGGCACTGACCCAGTGGAGCAACCCCTCCCCAGCGATGTGGCCCTGGCTGGCCCTGGTAGGGCTGACGGCGCTTAGCGCCCACTACTGTATGGCGCGGGCCCTGGCCCTCGCTGACGCTACGGTCGTGGTGCCGATGGACTTCCTGCGCCTGCCGCTGATCGCACTGGTTGGGGCGATCTTTTATGGCGAGCCGCTGCAACCCTTTGTACTGGCCGGGGCTAGTTTGATGTTGTTGGGTAACTGGATCAACCTGAGCGCCGAACGCCGTCGGGTGCGCCGGGCAGCACTTGAAGCGGAGACGGCAGCAGGAGGCACATGATTGATCTGCATCTGCATACCAATGCTACGCCGCACCACGCAACCTGGCAGCCGGAAGACCTGGCAGCAGCGGCAGCGACGGCAGGCTTGCAAGTGATCGCTGCGGCAGATCATCAGACGACGGCCTCGGTGGCGGCACTCTGTGCAGCCGGTAGCCGCCATGGCGTACAGGTAATCTCAGGCGTAGAGCTCGACAGCGCGGCTGGCGGCAAGCTCTGGCATACACTGGTCTACGGGGCCGACCCGCATGCGCCAGAATTGATCGAGTTGTGCAACGCCGTCTTTACGCGCAACGCCGAGGATGCCCAGCAGTTGCTGCGTGAACTACCCGCCCAGGGTTTCCATCTGGCAGGCCTGGACGGTCTGGGCCGTGCGCCGAATGTGGCTGAGGTGGCGACGGCTCTCGCACGTCTGAACCAACTGCCGGGGCGTGTAGCCGCTGAGGGCGACGAAGAGGCTGGTATGCGCTTTCTCCTGACAGCATTGCCGGGGGCCTACCGTCCCCTGGAGGTTGCGACCATTATTGGGGTTGCGCATCGCCTGGGTGCCCTGGCGGTGCTGGCCCACCCCGGGCGCAGCAAAGGCATCTACGCCATTCCTGCCGACGAAGCTGATATCGTAGCCATGGCTGCCGCTGGCCTGGACGGGATCGAGGTCTACTATCCCAGCCACACACCTGAACAGCAGCGCTTCTACGCCACCCTGGCCACACGCTACAACTTGCTCGTCTCGGGCGGCTCGGACTCGCACCACCCGCAGCAGCCCCTGGCGCAGGTGCCACGGGAGTTGGTGCGCCCGTTGTTGGAGCGCCTGGGCGTCTGTTAGCCCGCCCACGCTGCATAGAGAGGAGTGTCTTGATGCAGATCCCCGCAAGCCTGGCCGCTGAAGCGCTCACTCTGGCCGGGCGCTACGGAGTCCCGGCGCAGATTGAGGCATCCCTTCTCGATGCAGCCTTTGACCCGTTGAGCAAGTCCGATCGGGTGGGCGAGGTCTGTATGGTCATCCGGCGACCCAGTGGCCATCTACTGACAATGCGCAAGACGATCTACCCGCCAGGGGTGATGCGCCTGCCAACGGGCGGGATTATGCATGGCGAAGGGATTGAGGCGGCCTTGTTGCGTGAAGTGGCCGAGGAGACCGGGCTGGAGGTGGCTCTGCGCCGCTTTCTGGCCCAGATCAGCTACCATACGCCTGAGACACCACCCGGTGATTACGCTTTCTACAGCTTCGCCTTTCTGCTCGACGAGCTTGGTGGAACGCTCGGTGCGTCTGACCCGGACGAACAGCTTGAAGCCTATGGTGAGGTAGACCTACCCGGTCTGCTTGATCTGGCCAGGCAGCTTGATACGCTCGAGGCCCGCTATGACGGGGAGATCGCTGGCGACTGGCATAGCTGGGGAAGGTTTCGCGCCGTCGTTCACCGCGCCGTCGCGACAGCGCTGGCCGAGGAAGCGCCAGAGTGACAGTTTCGAGCATCCACGCCAAAATGCCTTGACATCGTGCTAGACGCTCTGCTACAATAGGTGTAGGAGCGACGCGGCGTGGAGCAGTGGCAGCTCGTCGGGCTCATAACCCGAAGGTCGCAGGTTCGAATCCTGCCGCCGCTACCAAGAGAATCACGAGGGGTGCAGTATTTTACTGCACCCCTCACTGTTTGCTTATTGTGCTTCCATCTAATGCGGCTCGCCATCCATTTCAGCAAGAATCTCTTCGGGGTGCTGGCGGATCTCAAGGCTACGTGCTTCGATCTCTTTGCGTAGCTCACGGCGCAGCTTGGCCGCCGCCCAGCGACGGCGCTCTTCAGGAGTGATCACCGGCACCGGGATGACCGGACGGGGGTGACCATTTGAGTCGACGGCGATCATAGTGAAGTAGCAGGTGAGTACATGGCGCTGGGTGCGCCCGGTGATGTTCTCGGCGACCACGCGGATGCCGATCTCCATCGAAGTTTTGCCGGTATAGTTGACCGATGCATGAAAATTCACCAGTTCACCCACATGGATCCGCTCATGAAAGGCGACCTGGTCTACCGAAATGGTGACAACGTAGGAACCAGAGTAGCGCGAGGCGCAGGCGAAGGCAACCTGATCGAGCAGCCTGAGGATGTGACCACCATGAACATTGCCAGCGAAATTGGCAGTATCCGGGGTCATGAGCACTGACATCGAGAGGGTGCGAAAGGGATGGCTATCCATAACCTCCATGAGCGCGCTCCTTGGAGAGTTGAAGCGAGTCGTAGGGCGTACGGTAATGAGCGACCAGAGACGCACCGACAACTCACCTGCAAAGGTCGTTGGATCCAGTATAACACGGTCAGATACGGCTCATGCTATACTGGATGCTCAGCTTCCCGGATGCTACACTCCAGCTTCACCGCGATGTGCGCGGAGGGCCTCTATGCAGACCAGCAGCGGTGCTGCTCGCCCGTTCACGGTGTTGATCGGCTGTGCCAGTGAGGATCTGCCAGCTGTGCGCGGTATCACTCAGCGCCTCCAGGCTGATGGACTTGCGGTGACGCTGGCAGCCGATCACAGCGCGACGCCGACCGCGCTGCGTGAGCAGCTGCGCCAGGTAGGGGTGGTGCTGATCTGCCTTTCGCGGCGCGCCTTGCCTGGCGGTGTCCCGACGCCGACCCTAGAGCAGTTGATCGAGTTGCTGAAGCTCACACCCTCAACAGGAAGGCTGACGATGGCGTTGCGCCTGACGAGCTGTGATCTGCCGTCGGGTTTGCAGCAGGCCCATGTGCTTGATCTCTTCAGCGCAAGTGGCTATGAGCGTCTGTTGAGCAGGTTACAGAGCCACGCCGCCGAGTTGATGCCGCCACCAGCCCCGCCGCCACCGGCTGCACAGCCCACCCCACCAGCCCTGTTGCTTGAAGGCGGCTTGACCCTGCCGCGGCTTGAGCGCCAGGGCTTAGTACGACGCCTTGGGCGCGGAGTGGCGCGGGGGGTCTGTTTTGTTGATGATCAGCATATCCTGGTGATCTCGGGAGGAGGACCGGTACTGGTTGCGCTGAATGGTGGCCCGCCCCGCTGGGCCATCGACTGTCCAACTCGCTGCGCAGCCCTGAGCCCAACCACACGCTTGCTGGCCCTGGCGAGTGGCAGTGAGATCGCCCTCTGGGATCTTGCCGAAGGTGTGCTGCTGGGCTTCTGCACAGGCCATACGGCAACGGTCAGTGGGCTGGCCTTTGCACCCGACGGGCGTAACCTGGCCTCGTGCAGCCATGATCGCACAGTGCGCCTCTGGCGGGTGCATGAGGATGGGCATGCGCCGGCACCACTCGCCATTCTGGCCGAACATAGCGATAGGATCACCAGTGTGGCCTTCAGCCCTGATGGAAGCCTGCTGGCGGCCGGCAGCGCCGACCGCAACGTGCGGGTCTGGCGCACCCTTGATCGTGCTCGTCTGCAAACGCTGGGCAATCACGGCGGCACAGTGGAGTGCCTGGCCTTCAGCCCCGACGGCCTGAGCCTTGCTGCAGGCTCACGCGGGCGTCAGGTACGGCTCTGGGACACCCGCACATGGCGTACCCAGGTAACCCTTGAGGGCCACGAAGGGGCGGTCGAGGCACTGGCCTTCAGCCCTGACAGCACGCTCGTGGCCACCGGCTCCACCGACCATGGACTGCGGCTCTGGCGACGCGCCGATGGGAGCTTGCTGCGGGCAGTGCGCGCCCACGGCGGCCCGGTGACCGGGCTGGCCTTCAACCCGGCCGGTGATCGGCTGGCCACGGTGGCTGAGGACGACCGCTTGCTGGCCTGGCATGTACATGAGGACACCCAGACAGCAGCCCTCCGCCTGCTGAGTGGGCGTGTGAGCAGCCTGGCCTTGAATGAGGACGGGACATTACTGGCAATCTGTGGCAGTGACGGAGGTGTCGCCGTCCACCGTACCGATGAGCAGGGCGGCCTGCAGTTGCGCCAGAGCGAGCATCGGGCAGCGGTGATCAGCGCAGCCTTCACCAATGACGACGTACTGATCAGCGCTGGGCGTGATCGTACAATCCGCGCCTGCCGTACTGCTAGCGGCGAGTCACGGATTGTGATGCAGACCCACGGCGCACTCCAGGCAGTCGGCCTCACTCCTGACGGGCAATTACTGGCCTGTAGCGACAGTGAAGGCACCGTACAGCTCTGGCGGCTCTCAGGCTCAGGCGAGCGGGCAGGCGGCCAGTTCTGGCGCGTCTTGCGTGGCCTGCGCGGGCACCCGCGGCAGATCGTCTTTGGGCACCTGGCCATCGCGGTGGCCTCAGACGAGGGGCCAATCAGGCTGTGGTGGCTGAAGGACCTCGCCGATGATCGGGCCGAGCCGGCCCTGATGCTGCAACTCGCTGCGGGGCGCGCCCGTAGTCTGGCCTTTAGCCGTGACGGTGAATTATTAGCTGCCGGTGGAGAGAACGGAACGATCAGGTTCTGGCAGACCCGTGACGGGGTGCAACGGGGCGCCTGGGAGTGCAGCAGCCAGCCAATCACCAGCCTGGCCTTTGCTCGCGATGGACGCAGCCTCGCCGGCGGCGATAGTCTGGGCATGATCAAAATCTGGCCCCTTGGCAGCGCTGCTCGCCGCCGTGCGCCAACGACACTCAGTGGTCACGCCGGCGCCGTGGAGCACCTCCTCTACGGATCAGAGCCAGGCATGCTGGTGAGCGGTTCAGCCGATGGGACGGTACGGTTCTGGCGAGTATGAGCAGAAGCCCTCACAGGTTTCACAGACCTGTGAGGGCGGCTACCTTACACCCCCCAACACGGCGGCGATGGCGGCGTTCGTATCACGCAGGTCGCTCAGGGCAACATCCGGGCCTTCGGCGATCAAGCTGTCGAGGTCAAAGGGACCCGTGGCTACGGCGACGGTGCGGGCACCGTTGGCTCGGCCACAGGCAATGTCGTGGGGGGTGTCACCCACGACGACGATCTGCGATCCGCTGAAGGTCTGTCCATAGCGGGCCTCGGCCCGCCGGACGGCGATCGGCACCAACTCGGGGCGGTGGTAATGGTCATCACCATAGGCACCTGCCTCCAGATCGAGCAGGTGCAGTAGGTTCACACTGGCCAATTTGAGCCGTGCCGCAGCGGCGATGTTGCCGGTCAACGGGGCCTGGTAAGCAGTTGCCCCCAGGGCTTCGAGAATTGCAACCACCCCTGGATAAACCTGGGAGCGGGCCGCCAGGCTGACCTGCTGACCTTCGAGTCGGCTCAGGTAGGCTGCCTTAAACTCATGCAGGCGTTCGCTGATCGTCGCAAGGGGCAGGTCAGGCAGGCTATCACGGATGATCTGCCAGTCGGTCTTGCCAGCGTAGGCGGTGCGTGCGACGGGAATGTCTGGGCCAACCACCTCGCGCAGCGCTGCGCGCATGGCGGCCGCAGCAATCCCATCGGTACTGAGCAGCGTGCCATCAAGATCCCACAGGATCAGCCGTTCCATGCGCGTACCATCTCCGTATCAACATCAGCGTCAACATGACGACGCACAAGCGCCAGCAATTCGTCCAGATCAATTGGCTTGATCAGGAAGGCATCAAAGCCAGCGCTGACCGTACGAGGTCGATCTGGTTCACCAAGGCCACTGACGGCGATGGCGGGACAGGTGGCCATGTCAGGTATGCGACGTAACGCGCTGAGCAGATCGGGGCCGTCCTGATCTGGCAGGCGCATATCGATCAACAGCAGGCGGCAGGTCTGCGGCTCGATTGTTTGCAGCACCTCGGTGGCGCTGGCCATTGCCGTCACCTGATAGCCCTGGCTGATCAGAAAACGACTGATTACCTGCTGCATCAGTGGGTTGTCGTCTACCAGCACGATCTGCAAGGCGCATCCTTTCCGTCTACCACGACTACTGTCTTACGGATAGACCCCCCGTGTGCTGATCGCATCGCCGACCCGTTTGACGGCCAGCAGGTAAGCTGCGGTGCGCAATGGAAGGTGGCGGGCCTGGGCCATTGCCCAGACTGCGTCGAAGGCCCCGACGATGATCCGCTCCATCTTTTCATGTACGTCGTGTTCATCCCAGAAAAACTCCTGGAGGCCCTGTACCCACTCGAAGTAGCTGACGATCACGCCGCCAGCATTGGCCAGAATGTCGGGCACCACAATGATGCCACGCTCGTGGAGGATGACATCGGCTTCGGGGGTGGTTGGGCCGTTGGCAGCTTCCACAATGATCTGCGCACGCACACGCCTGGCATTCTGGGTGGTGATCTGGTTCTCGAGCGCAGCCGGGATGAGAATATTGCAGTCGAGTTCGAGCATATCGGCACCAGAGATGTGCTCGACCCCAGGGCCACTAAAGCCGTCTAACTGGCCGAAGGGATGGCTGGCGGCGTAGGCACGCATAGCCGGGATATCTAGCCCGGAGTTGCGATAGTAGGCCCCGCTGGTGTCAGCAATGCCGATCACCCGACAGCCCATCTGGTCGAGCAGGGTGGCAGCGCTACTCCCGACATTACCAAAGCCCTGGATGACGACGCGCATACCGGCGAGTTGGTGCCCGGTGCGGCGAGCAGCTTCGCGCACCATCAGGCTGACGCCGCGCCCGGTCGCTTCAACCCGCCCGAGTGAGCCACCAACGTTGATCGGCTTGCCGGTAATCACGGCGGGCACGGTATAGCCGCGGTGCATCGAGATGGTGTCCATAATCCAGGCCATCACCTGAGCATTGGTGCCGACATCAGGTGCCGGAATGTCTTTCTCGGGGCCAAGCAGGATGCTAATCTCACTGGCAAAGCGGCGGGTCAAGCGTTCGAGTTCGCCGATCGAGAGTTGGTGCGGATCGACAATTACCCCACCCTTGGCCCCGCCATAAGGAATATTGACCAGGGCACACTTCCATGTCATCCACATCGCCAGGGCGCGTACCTCGTCAATATCGACAGCCGGATGATAGCGCAGACCACCCTTCACCGGACCGCGCCCAAGGTTATGCTGCACCCGGTAGCCAGTGAAGACGCGGATCGAGCCATCATCCAGCTTGACCGGGAAGTTGACCGTTAGTTCGCGTTGGGGAACCCGCAACACGGCCCGGATGTTGTTTTGCAGATCGAGGAGATCTGCGGCCATGTCGAACTGCTGTTGGGCGATCCGAAAGGGATTGGTCTGCTCAGACATCGTTGTCTTGCCTCTCTGTGCGGCGTGGGCATTGCCGCAGCTTATTCAGTCGAGATCCTTGCGCATATAGTACCAGCGCCCCTGGCCAAAGAAGAGCCAGGCCAGCAGTGAGCGCCGGACACGGGCCTCGTAGAAGCCGAGGCTGCGATAGAGCACACGGGCACCCTCGTTGCGGGCGCTGACGTAGAGCCCAAGGAAACGTTTGTTGCGTAGCAGGGCTTCCTCTTCGGCGCGTTGCATCAGTGCACGCGCCACTCCGCCGCGTCGGTAGGGTTCCAGGACTGCTACATCGGTGATGAAGCCCTCGTGGTGGGCGATATGGTGATCGAGCAGCGAGAGCGTGAAGAGCGAGCGTGTTGCCCGCCAGAGGCCGAGTGTCTCGTGGAAGGCGATCTCGGCGGCACTCCCATCATCGTTGCGCATATCCCAGGTGCGCACGGTCGTTGTGCCGATCACGCTCCCCTCGTGTTCAGCGACAAACATGCCACGCAGGGCAAAAGGACCCTGACGCCGCCACGTTTCGGCGAGGGCGACGACACCGCGGTCAATGGCATCACCAAAGGCTGCCCCGAACTTGTCGGCGAAGGCCTCAGCGTGAAGGCTCAGGATGCGCTCGGTATCCCCCATGCGCGCTGGCCGGATCGTGACTGACACGGCTGATGTCAGCGGACGGGCAGGGTTGCCGATCAGCGCGTGGCGGAAGAATTGTGAGGAGGCAGTCATAGCTGGTGGGTGGTTTACTGCTGTGCCGTAAGCTCGGCAACTCGGCGATCAAGGCGAGCGGAAATGTCGCGATACATATCGCCGCGCAGGCGGGCAGACTCAAGCTGTTTGCGCAGCGTTACGATGTAGCCGATGGCAGTAGTTGCCAGGAGCAGGAGCAGCAGGGTACGTTTCATAATGGCCTCAATTGGTTAAACCAGAATATTCTACGCATTCTAGCGCACAGCGGGTAATGCTTCAAGTTGCGCTTTGGCGATCACCTGCTCATTGGGCGGAGCGCAGGGGAAGCAGACGCGGAAGCATGCGCCTTCCCCTGGGCTACTTTCGACGATCAGGCTGCCGTGTTGGGCGCGCACAATGCCCTGGACTGCCGCCAGACCCAGGCCACGCCCGGTAAATTTGGTGCTGAAGAAGGGCTCGAAGATGCGCCGCAGGTCGGCCTGGGCGATGCCATGGCCGGTATCACGCACCTCCAGAAAGCCGAACTGGCCCGGGCGGGCGCTGCTGACGATAGCCCTGGTCAGGTCTTGATCGCTCAGGGTGCAACTCCCAGTGTGAACGCTGACCGTGCCTGGCTTGCCACTGACCGCGACCGACTCGGCAGCGTTGGTAAGCAGGTTGAGCAGCACCTGGCGTACCTGGGTGCCGTCAGCCAGAATCGCTGGCAGCCCAGGGGCCAGGTTGTAGCTGATCTTGACCCCTCGGGGTAGGGTGGCGCGGATCAGTTCACTCAGTTCAAGCACGACCTCTTCCAGGTTGACATATTCGATCACTGTTCGCCCACGCCCGGCGTAGGCAAGCATCTGGGTAGTCAGATCGGCGGCTCGGCGGGCACCAAGCAAGATCGCATCAAGGCTGGCGGCAAGCTCGCTGCCGGACGGTGCATCAAGGCAGGCCAGTTCTGCGTGGCCCATAATCGCAGTCAGGATGTTATTGAAGTCGTGGGCTGCCCCGCCGGCCAGCACGCCCAGGCTCTCCATACGTTGCGCCTCAAGCAGCCGGCGCTCGAGAGTGAGGCGTTCGTGTTCGGCCTGCCTACGGTCAGTGATGTCGAGCACAACCATCGTGGCACCCATTTCGGTCGCGGGGAGGGGTGCGGCACTGGCACTAAGCCAGATCTGTTCGCCCTGCGGGCTGAGTAGTTCAATCTCACTATCGCGCACCACCTCGCCAGCCATCGCCCGCAGGATTGGCCACGCCCTTGGTTCAAAGGGCCGCCCGTCCTGAGAACAGATTTTGCTCTCACAATGGCTTGTCCCTACAGTAGCATGGCAGCGCTCGGCGATATGGGTCATCGCACGGTTGACCCGCATGGGTTGCCCTGTCTGGTCAACCACGACCAGGCCCACCGGCAGCAGGTCGAAGAGGGTGGTGAGCAGTTCTTCACGCCGGCGCAGTTCGTCCTCGTCGGCCCAGCGTTGCAGGGCGGCACCAATCAATTCGGCGACGGTCTGGATCAGCCGCAGCTCTTGTGGTTCCCACACCCGTGGTGCCGTGCAGATATGACATCCAAGGCCGCCCCAGAGCTGGCTGCCCTGGCGTACTGGTAGCATATTGATTGCCTGGATGTCCAGGCTCTGCAGGATGGCGGCAACTTCGGGTGCGGCTATGCTCAGTTCGGCGGCACTTGTGGCGATGGGTATGCCATTGGTGAGGCTGTCCAGAATCTGTTTTGACAGCGAACTGAAGGGCATTGCTCGCACAGAAGTACCTGTGGTAATACGCGGAATACCCGGCGCACATACATCCCCATAGTAGGCCACTTGCGCTTCGGATGGGGCGTCGTGCAGGATCTGTACCAGGAAGACCCGGTCGGCATCGGAGCCAAGACGAAGTTGTTCAAGCACAAGGTATAAGGCCGCATCGCGTTCAGCCTGGGTTCGGGCCGGGTGCAAGAGGGCCTGTGAGGAGGCGAAGAGGGCGGCCTGGTAGCGCCGGTCGCGCTCAAGGGCGGCCTGGGCCTCTTTCTGAGGGGTAATATCAAGCTCGATCCCGTCCCAGATGATCCGTCCATCGGCCAGGCGGCGCGGAATCGAGCGCATATGGCTCCAGCGTCGCTTGCCGTCGACCGTGCGTTTGCGCACCTCAATGTCAAAGAGTGAACTCTGGCCATGGGCGCGGGCCTCGTGCTCGCGCAGGGTCGTGAGATCTTCCGGGTCAACGGTTGCGTAGAGCAGCCCCGGGTTGACCAGCGCCTCTTCCAGGCTGACGCCCCATACCTGTTCGACCCCGGCACTGAGGTAGGTGAAGCGGGGGCGCAGGTCGGGGTCGATCGTAAGCTGGTAGATCATCGCACCCGGCAGGTTGTCACTGACGATGCGGATCTGCGCCTCACGCTCGTCCAGTTCGGCAATCCGCTCAGCCACCTGGCGTTCAAGATCCGTCTGGAGTTGAGTTAACCGTACCTCAGCTATATGGAGCCCCCGATTGGCGCGATCATAGGCGTCCGTTGCCAGGTAGGCAATGAGCAGGTTACCGAGCAGGGCAACCATCAGGCCAATGCCTGTGCTGCGCAACCCGTTGCTCCAGACGATGTTGGTGACTAAACCTACCAGCAGGCTTACCATCAGACTGACCCAGAGCAAGCGGCGCAGCAGGCGTCCGGTCGGGCGTTGGCTGCCAAGCAAAGCCATAAAGCCGTCGTTAGGCCGCGAGACGAGCAGGCCGAGGCCAAGCAACAGGGTGCCCACGATACTATGCAGGGCCATCCCGGTGACCGAAGCAAAGCGTGGTCTGTCGCCGTTGAAGTTGATCGAAAGCTGACCCAACAGACCAAAGCCGCCGATGATGGTCATCACCTGGGCGCAGATCTGGGCGAGCCAGGCTCCGTGCGGTGCTTTCCAGTCACGCAGGATGAGCCCCAGGCCGTAGATGCTCACGAGCATAGACATAGCTGGCACTGGTAGCAGGCTGGTCGGGATGCCAACCGGATCAACGTAGCTGTACCCCAGCATTACCAGACCAGCCAGCAACAGCCCCACCCCGATGAGCCGTGCCAGTACAGTTGGGCTCACCAGGGCACCTGCAGCACTAAGCAGCAGGATGGCCTCAATCGGCGAGAACGCCCCTGGAGGAAGCTGGAATGGGGCCAGCCAGACCTGCTCGGCCACCCAGCCAAACAAGCTGAGCATGCCAACTCCGGCGACAAGCACGGCAAAGCCGGGCGCAAGCCGGTTGAGCAGTGGAGGCGAACCAGGAGAGTACATCAGGCCGCTCCTTAGCGGCACGCCGATTGTGCGTACAGGATGAAATTATAGCTCCTGCTTGTTACGGGAAGGTGACAGCGTACGTTCCTGCAAACTCTGCACTGTCCAGACATCGTCATGCAAGGCGCGGATGGCTTCAACTGCGGCAGCGGCGCCGGAGAGGGTGGTGAGCATGGGCACGCCGTAGACGATCGCGGCCCGCCTGATCGCGGCCTCGTCGAAGAAACTGGCCTTGCCCAGGGGCGTATTGAGGATCAGAGCAATCTGGCCGTTCTTGATGTAGTCAACCGCGTTGGGCCGTCCTTCGTTGACCTTGTAGATCGTCGTCACTTCCAGGCCGTGCTCGCGTAGCGCGGCGGCGCTGCCACCCGTGGCAAGCAGGGTAAAGCCCATGTCGGCCAGACCGCGGGCGACCGGCAGCAAGTTAGCCTTGTCGCGGTCGTTGACGCTGAGGAAGGCGTTGCCACTCAGGGGCAGATCCTGCCCGCAGCCCTGCTGGGCCTTGGCGAAGGCCTCGCCAAAGCTGGCTCCGCTACCCATCGCCTCGCCCGTTGAGCGCATCTCCGGGCCGAGCAGGGTGTCAACGCCGCTGAAACGCGCCCAGGGCAGGACAACCTCTTTCACGTGGTAGATCGGCGTTGCCCCCTCGGCCTGGCGTGCGGCCCCTGTGAGGATTACCTCACGCCAGTCGGCCAGGGGGCGGCCTGCCGCACACTGGGCGGCAAGCTGCGCCCAGGGCACCCCCGTCGCCTTGGCCACAAAGGGCACTGTGCGCGAGGCGCGTGGGTTGACTTCGAGCACGTAGACGATGCCGTCCTGCATCGCAAACTGCAGGTTCATCAGCCCAACCACACCAAGGGCCCGGGCCAGGCGCACACTGTAGTCGCGCATCGTGGCGACATGTTCAGGGGCGACCATGTAGGTTGGAATGACGCAGGCACTGTCGCCGGAGTGAACCCCGGCCAGTTCAATCTGCTCCATAATCCCGGCGACTACCACCTCCTGCCCGTCACAGACGCAGTCAACGTCCATTTCAAAGGCGTCTTCCAGGAAGCGGTCGATCAGCACCGGGTGCTCCGGCGAGGCATCGACGGCCTCGCGCATGTAGCGCTCAAGGGCTTCGTCGTCGTAGACAATCGCCATCGCCCGCCCGCCCAGCACATACGAGGGACGCACGACTACCGGGTAGCCAATGGTCGTGGCAACTTTGTGGGCCTCTTCCCAGGAGGTGGCACTACCATGGGCGGGTGCCGGAATACCCAGCCTGTCCAGCAAGGCCCCGAAGCGGTCACGATCCTCGGCCAGGTCGATTGCCTCAGGCGGTGTGCCCCAGATCGGCACGCCCATCGCCTCCAGCGCCTGTGCCAGCTTGAGTGGGGTCTGCCCGCCGAACTGCACCAGGACGCCGTCGGGGCGCTCCAGATCGACAATGTTGAGCACATCTTCGAGCGTTAGTGGCTCGAAGTAGAGCCGGTCGGCCGTGTCGTAATCGGTCGAGACCGTCTCGGGGTTACAGTTGACCATGATCGTCTCGTAGCCCAGGTCACGCAGGCCAAAGACGGCATGGACACAGCAGTAGTCGAACTCGATGCCCTGGCCGATACGGTTTGGTCCTGAGCCGAGAATGAGGATCTTCTTGCGTGTGGTCGGCTCGGCCTCGTCTTCACTCTCGTAGCTTGAGTAGAGATAGGGCGTGTAGGCCGGAAATTCGGCGGCACATGTATCAACCCGGTGGAAGGTTGGCATAATGCCCAGGGCCTTGCGCCGGGTGCGTACCGCCAACTCAGGCGCGACCTGGCCAAGCCGGGCCAGGGCCGGATCGGCTTCGGCCCGCAACAAGAAAGCCAGCTGGGCATCGGAAAAGCCCATCCGTTTGGCCTGGCGCAGCAGATCGGGCGGCAAGCTAGCCAGATCAAAGGCGCGCAGGCGGCCTTCAAGGTTGACAATCTGCTCAAGTTGATTGAGGAACCAGGGGTCAATCCGCGTCAGGGCCTGGATCTGCGCCACACTCATGCCGCTCTGCAGGGCGTAGCGGATGTAGAAGAAGCGCTCAGGGCCGGGGGTGATCAGCCGCTCGCGCAGGCGCTCGGGCTTGATGCGGTCTTTGCCGTCGGCACCCCAGCCCATACGGCCCTGTTCGAGCGAGCGCCAGGCTTTTTGAAAGGCTTCGGGAAAAGTGCGCCCGATGGCCATCACTTCACCGACCGACTTCATACTGGTGGTCAGGGTCTGGTCAGCCTGAGGAAACTTCTCAAAGGTCCAGCGGGGAATCTTGACGACGATATAGTCGAGCGTCGGCTCGAAGCTGGCTGGCGTCTCGCGGGTAATATCGTTGGGCAGTTCGTCGAGGGTGTAGCCGACGGCGAGCTTGGCGGCGATTTTGGCGATGGGGAAGCCGGTGGCTTTGGAGGCCAGCGCCGAGGAGCGTGAGACCCGTGGGTTCATCTCGATCACATAGATGCGCCCGTCGCTCGGATTGACCGCAAACTGCACATTCGAGCCGCCGGTCTCAACTCCGACCGCCCGCAGCACGGCCAGGGCCTGATCGCGCATCTGCTGGTACTCGCGGTCGGTGAGGGTCATGGCCGGGGCAACGGTGAGCGAGTCGCCGGTATGGACGCCCATCGGGTCGATATTCTCGATCGAGCAGATGATCACGCCGTTGTCCATGCAGTCACGCATCACCTCAAGCTCGAACTCCTTCCAGCCCAGCACACTCTCTTCGATCAGCACCTGGGTCACCGGTGATGCATCAAGGCCCCGCTCGACGATCTCCTTAAACTCCTCCATGTTGTAGGCGATTCCCCCGCCAGCACCACCGAGGGTAAAAGAGGGTCGAATGATCGCCGGGAAGCCGGTGACGGCCACCAGGGCCAGACCCTCATCGACAGTATGGGCCGTGCCTGAGCGCGGCACCTGCAGGCCGATCTCCAGCATTTTGTCCTTAAAGCGCTGGCGATCTTCGGCCACCCGCACGGCCTCGACCGAGGCCCCGATCAACTCGACACCATGCTGCTGAAGC
The DNA here is from genome assembly GCA_964592425.1 of uncultured Chloroflexaceae bacterium. Lineage (GTDB taxonomy): Bacteria > Chloroflexota > Chloroflexia > Chloroflexales > Chloroflexaceae > Viridilinea. Next base: position 50,278 of record CAZQCG010000001.1, on the reverse strand, counting down.
ACGCCGGCCTCATGCAGATCGACCGCCAGGTTGAGCGCCGTCTGCCCACCGACGGTCGGCAGCAGCGCATCAGGGCGCTCCTTGGCGATGATGCGCGCCAGGCTCGCCACGGTCAGCGGCTCGATATAGGTGGCATCAGCCAGCCCCGGATCCGTCATGATCGTTGCCGGATTGGAGTTGACCAGCACTACCCGATAGCCCTCTTCGCGCAGAGCCTTGCAGGCCTGGGCCCCTGAGTAGTCAAACTCACAGGCCTGGCCAATCACGATCGGCCCGGATCCGATGATCAGAATGGTCTGGATATCGTTGCGCCTGGGCATAGCTGAAGACTCGCTCTTGCTGAGAGATGAAGCGATACAGGCTGAGAAGCTACCAAAACAGGGCGATTATACCATTGCCAGACTAGTTGACACTCGTGGCGCACTTGTGGTATAACCGCCCGGAACCTGTGGGCCTGCGAATCCTCGATCCGCTGTGGCACCATGCCTGTGCCCAAGGAGCTTCGCATCGTGTCTCCACATAACCGCGCTTTGTTGAGCCTTGGCACGATCCTGGCCATCATTGCCCTGTTCAGTCTGCTTGGTGCCGCTGCGCCAGCCCCATCCGTGCCGTTGCGTGACAATCCTGCGCTGCTCCAGGCGCTTACGCCATCAGCCACTGCTGCGCCGCTGGCGGCGACCCCCATCCCCCTGACGCCGACCCTGGCCCGGCGCGAGTTTAATGAGAGCGCCGCGCTGACCGTCAAGGTGGCCCCAACAAGCTTCCTGCCGGGACGCGGCCCGCAGTTGCCCGGCCAGTTGGTTGAGAGTAGCCGCCGCCTCGACTTCTATGTCGGCGGGGGCACCTTTACGCCTGAAGAGGTGCAGGCTATGGCGGTTGGTGCCGAACGCGCCCTCTCTTATATGCAGAAGCGTTTTGCGACGACCTTGAGCCAGCGCGTTTCGGTGGGTGTCTATAGCGTTGGGCTGGCACCTGGGCGCGGCACACGTGGGATTGCCTATACCTACGGTGAGACCAATGTGCGGATCTACTACCAGCCCGGTGAGGATAGCCATAATGCCCTGGTGGTGCTCTCGCACGAGTTAGGCCATGCCCTGCAGGCTGAGGCCTACGGCAAAGAGGCCCAATCCCGCTCAGATCTTGTGCTGCTTGAGGGCCTGGCCAGCTGGATCTCTGGCGAATACTGGCTGAGCCTCTCTGAGTCGCCTTCCTTCCACGAGCGGGCACGTAACCTCTACCAGGCTGGCTATCGTGGTAGCCTGGCCGGGCTTGGGCGCGGTGATCTGAATACAGCCTACGATATGTGGGCCGCCTTTGTCGATTACCTGACCCGCACCTACGGCTGGGACGCCTTCAACCAACTCTACCGTACCGGGCGCGGTCGTGCCGCTGGCTCTGCCGATTACCAGGGCATCTATGGTAAGAGCTTCGGCGAACTGCAGGCCGAATTCTACGCCACGCTCGAGTAGGGACGCAGCACGCTGCGCCCCATGCGGATCGCTCCGATTAGAGCGGTTCTCAGAAAGGTTGAGCCGACCTGCGCGTGGTGGATGGCGTCCAGACGTGGCAACCCCCATCCCTTACCCCCCCAACTCCAGCACGAAGCGCTCTAGAGCCCTTCGCGCCAGCGCAGGGCCTGCTCGACCGGGCCGAAATCCCAAGGCTCGCCCATGCCAAAGATAAAGTGGCTGACGCCAGCCTCAACATAGGCCTCCAGACTCTCGCCTTTGGAGGGTGAAACACTGCGCTCAATCGCCTGCGGGTCACGCCCAAGCTGCGCACACCACGCATCGAGTACGCCATTCTTATGGCGGATGGTGTCGGGTGTGCCGAAGCCATGCCAGATCTGGGCATGCGCGGCGGTAATGCGCAGGGTAACCTTCTCACCGCCACCCCCGATCAAGATAGGAATTGGCCGCGTCGGCGGGGGCACATCTACCTCCCAGCGCTGCTTGATCACCGGCAGGGCTTCGCCCAGGGCGCGTAGGCGCTCGGCGGCTGTCCCGAAGTTGTAGCCATACTCGCGATAGTCGCGCTCGAACCAGCCAGCACCCAGCCCCAGGATAAGCCGTCCACCACTGATATGGTCGAGCGTCTTGGCCATATTGGAGAGCAGGGTCGGGTTGCGATAACTATTACAGATGACCAGGCAGCCCACCTCGACCCGGCTGGTGAGCGTAGCCATCGCTGTCAGGGTCGTCCAGCCCTCAAAGTGAGCCCCAGCGGGGTCACCGTAGAGCGGGAAGAAGTGATCCCAGTTCCAGATTGTATCAACGCCGATCTGCTCGGCGTGACGCACGGCGTCGGCGAACGAGGCCCATGTGGTCTGCTGAGGGTGCAGTTGCACCCCGATCCTGATCGAACGCATCGGATCTCCTTAGGCAAAGCTTACAGGCATGTCTGGGGTTTGTGTATGGGTGTATGCAAACCATGATACCATGAAGGCCCGTGCAGGATCGGGGCGTGAAAGTTTCAACACAGGTTGCGTTCATCCTGTACACTAGAGCCTGAAGCGCAAGGTGCGCTGGCTTGGTTGTGACAGCGGATCCATCAATGATTGTACGCATCTGGGGCACCCGTGGCTCCTATCCGGTGGCCCGCGCTGATGTGCTACGTTACGGGGGCAATACCACCTGTGTAGAAGTTCGCACTGGTGATCGCAGTATTGTGCTCGATGCTGGCACCGGTATGCGTCTACTGGGCGAGGCCCTGATGCGTGAGCCTGAGCCGCCCCGGCAGATCGACCTGCTGATGACCCATACCCACTGGGATCATATCACCGGTTTCCCCTTCTTTGCCCCGATCTATGAATCAACCTGCAGCTTGAGCATCTACGGGCTGCGTCGTACGCAGTCCAGCCTGCGCAAGACAATGGCCAATGCCCTGAGCGATCCGCTACTGCCAGTCGAACTCGAAGATCTGCGCGCTGAGTTGATCTTCCACGAGATCCACGAGGGGCTCTGCTTCAACCTGGGCCATGTGCAGATCAGTACCGCTATGGCCAACCATCCCTACCGCGCCCTGGCCTATCGCCTTGAAGCCGATGAGGCGACCCTGGTCTTTATTCCTGACACCGGGCCTTTCCATACCGTGCTCTTCGGCGACGAGCGTATTGAGTGGACGGGCAAACCTTTGCCCAATTCGCATACTGAGCTGCGCGAACTGGCCGAGATGCGGGCCGGAATTGTTGAACTAGCCCGCGATGCCGACTGGATGCTCTACGACTCGCAGTTTACCGACGCGCAATACGCGCAATTTCCCCATTGGGGCCACAGCACCGCTGGCCACGCGCGTGAGATTGCCGAAGCGGCAGGGGTGCGCGAGTTGCTGCTCTTCCATCATGACCCGCATCGCACCGACGATGAGCTCGACCGGATCGTGTTGGCCGAACGTGCGGCAGCCCGCCCCGGCCTTGAGGTGCGTGGTGCCTGCGAGGGCATGGTGCTGCGTAAAGGGGGCTCTTGATGCGCCTGGAATTCTGGGGCGTGCGTGGGTACGTGCCGACCCCCGGGGTGGATTACCTGCGCTACGGTGGCAATACCTGCTGTGTTGAGGTAATCGGCGCGGATGGGGAGTTGCTCGTCATTGATACCGGCACCGGCTTCTGCCAATTGGGCGATAAGCTCATGGATCGCGAATTCCGCCTGGGCACCGGTAAGTTGACCTTGTTGATCACTCATACCTACTGGGATCACCTATTGGGTCTTCCTTTTCCTGGAGTGGTGCATATCCCCGGCAATGACCTGCGCATCATCGGGCCTGATACTACGCGTGGTTCGCTCAGGATGGTCTATGACGGGGTGCTCTCGCCGGTCTATTCGCCGGTCTACGGGCTTGCCCATATCGGGGCAACCCACAATTTTCAGCCCGTCTCGACCGAGCCGGTGCAGATCGGTGGGCTGACTGTGCGGGCGATGCCCCTGGCCAGGCACAAACACTCGCCAATCTGGGCCTACCGGGTTGAAGAGGGTGAACGTGCCCTGGTCTATATCACTGATGTGCGCTATAGCGATAAGCAGATCTGGGAGCGTGCGCTTGGTTTTGCCCGTGGGGCGGCGGTGCTGATTCATAGTGCGCCTTACACCCGCGATGAGCAGGTTCAGGACTATGGCCATAGCCGGGCTGAGGATGCCATCGAGTTGGCGCTTGAGGCGGAGGTGGAGCGCCTCTACCTTTACCACCATGCGCCGACGCGCACCGACGACCAGATCGATGCCCTGCTGGCCTACTATCGTAGCGAACTGGTTGCCAGCGGGGCGAAGTTGGCCCTCTTCGCCGCCGCTGAAGGTGAGCAGATCGTCGTGTGAGGCTTTTTTTGCGGGTGGCCTATTCACTCCGGCGCAGGCGCACGTAGCTGTCGTAGCGCTGTGGGTCAACCTGGCCATTGTCGACGGCAGCGCGCACGGCGCAGTTGGGCTCGTGGATGTGGGTGCAACCGGCGAAGTAGCAGTCGTCGAGAAAGGGCCGTAATTCGCGGTAACACCAGGCCAGTTCGTCGGGGGCGATGTGCCAGAGCCCGATCTCGCGAATACCGGGCGTATCGGCGACATATCCGCCGCCCGGCAGGGGCAGAGGGAGCAGTTGGGCAACGGTGGTGGTATGGCGGCCCTTGTTCAGAGTTGTACTGATGGCCCTGGTCGTCAGTTCTAGGTTAGGGTCAAGGGCATTGAGCAGGCTTGATTTGCCGACCCCCGACTTGCCGGTCACGACGCTGATGCGCCCCGCCAGTCGTTCGCGCAGCGCCTCAAGACCCTCACCGCTGTGGGTTGAGAGATAGAGGACGGTGTAGCCAATGCGCTCGTAGGGGGCGAAGAGCGCCCGCGCCGCTGCGGCCCCAACCAGGTCAACCTTGGTGGCCAGGATGAGTGGTTCCAACCCGCCCTCCTCACAGATCACCAGGTAGCGGTCGAGCATACGTGGGCTGAAGGCGGGCTGATCGCAGGCAAAGGTGAGCATGACCTGGTCGAGGTTGGCGACCAGGACATCTTCTTTGTAAGCCCCGCGGTTCCCGGCAGCCCGTCGGGCCAGCTTGGAGCGACGCGGGCGTACCGCCTCAACGGCCCCACTGGTCGGGCTGATCAGGCTGAGTTCGACCTCGTCGCCGATCACGGCGATGTCAGTGGCCATGCGATCTCGCTTGAGCCGCCCGCGCAGGCGACATTCAACCAGACCGTGATCGGTCTGCACCCAGAAGAAGCCGGACTGCGCACGCAGGACGGTGCCGACCAGGCGGGTTGGGGGCATAGTTGTGGTACTGCCCGGCTCAGGGTTAGGGATGCTCATGGATGTGTAGCTCCAGATGATTCAGGCCAAGCAGATCAAACGTTATGTCCAGAATACGGGCAATCACGCCGGGACGGGCTTCGTTCGCCGTGAGTTCGGCGCGGGCGTGCTGATCTTCTGTGGTCGCCTCTGCGGGCGGGTAATGTTGGAGCGAACCGTCGCGCTCTAAGATAATCAACGTGGGCCTCCCCTGCGGAGTCTCGCGGATAAGGTCCGGCGACGTGCGGGTGGCGGCAGCGGTTTGGTCAATCAGTATCATGGTGTACCGATCCTTTGGCTGACTGTTCCAGGATTTCACGTACCAGGCTGGCGCGACCCCGAGGGAAAGCGAGGGGCCGTAGGCGCTGCGCGCCACGGCCCCGTGAATCAACGAGGCTGTGGGCGCTGACTTAGCGTGCCCACAGCCTCGAACTCGTCTATGGGGAGCGTTTAGCTCCCGAGCAGACGGAAGGTGGGGCGGCCAAGTCCCTCGGTGATGCGGGCAACCACTGCCCGAACCATGAGGCCCGCGTCGGCGAAACCGACAAGGGTGCGGTTGCGTGCAATCTTCACCATGGCTTCGCTCCTTCCGTTACATTCAGAGGATAGTCCTGATGCCGGGTGCATACAGCACCTCGTTCAGACTATGGCAAGCATACCATAGCCTCAGGTTTCCTGTCAATGCACCCCAACTCAGCCTTCCGACCGATTCTTGCCTGGCTTCTACCGGCACTCTAGTGTGGATCTAACACGTTTCTAATACACCCATGTTAGAGTTGACTTAGCTTGTCTGTCGCCGACGGCACCCGTCAGGTTGCCTTGCAAAAAAGGAGCCCGTGCTCTATGACCACGGAGACAACGCCGGCCCCCACGCCGGAGGCCCGTAGCTTTAAGGCTGAGGTGCAGCAGGTGCTGCAGATCCTGGCCCATTCGCTCTATACTGACCGCGAAATCTTTCTGCGTGAGCTGATCTCGAATGCTTCGGATGCCCTCAACCGCATCCAGTTCGAGATGCTGACCAACCGTGATGTGCTTGACCCCGAGGCCGAGTTGGCCATTCGTATCGAGGCCGATAGTGAGGCACGTACGCTCACTATCCACGATACGGGCATCGGTATGACCCACGACGAGTTGATTGCGCACCTGGGTACGATTGCCCAGTCGAGCGCACGCGACTTTGTGCAGCAGGCCCGTGAGGGTCACAAGGCCACGGCTAGTGAGATCATCGGCCAGTTCGGCGTCGGTTTCTACTCGGTCTTTATGGTCGCCGACAAGGTGACGGTGGTCTCGCGTTCGTACCGCCCTGAGGCTGAGGCGGCGATCTGGGAGAGTACCGGCGACGCCAGTTACACCATCGCCACAACTGAGCGGGCTAACCGTGGCACGACGATCACCCTGCAGCTCAAGGAAGATGCCAGCGACTTTGCCAGCAGTTGGCGCATCGAGCAGATCATCAAGCGTCACTCCGATTTTGTGGCCTTCCCGATCTACAGCGGTGAGCGCCAGATCAATCAGCAGAAGGCCCTCTGGCGGCGCCCTCCGCGTGAAGTGGAGGCCGAGCAGTATCAGAATCTCTACCGCCAGCTGACCCTCGACAGCGATCCGCCCATGCTGCATATGCATCTCTCGACCGACGTGCCGGTTGATCTGCATGCGGTGCTTTTTGTGCCTGCTCACCGCGAGCGTGGGCTGATTGAGCGGCGGATTGAGGGCGCGGTCAAGCTCTACTCGCGCAAAGTGCTGATCCTGGAAGAGACCAAAGATCTCTTGCCAGCCTACTTCCGCTTTGTCGAAGGGGTGGTCGATAGTGAGGATCTGCCGCTGAACGTTTCACGCGAGAGTGTGCAGAGTGCGCCGGTGCTGCAGCGGATCAAGAAATCGCTCACCGGGCGTCTGCACCGCGAACTGAACGACCTGGCCGAGCAGAAGCCCGCGCAATTTGCCGAATTCTGGAAAGAGTTTGGCATCTTCATCAAAGAGGGTGTGGCCACCGATTATGAGAGCCGCGACGATCTATTGAAGTTGTTGCGCTTCAACACGACACGCAGCGGCGACGAACTGGCGACCCTAGGCCAGTATAAGAGTCGTATCGTTGATGGGCAGAACGAGATCTACTACCTGCTCGCCACAAACCTGGAGGCGGCCCGCACCAGCCCGCATCTGGATGCCTTCAACGCCCGGGGGATCGAGGTGCTGCTGCTGCATGACTTGATGGACGGCTTTATGCTCGCCGGTCTGCGTGAGTACGAGGGCCTGAAGCTGCGCAATGTGGATGAGGCCGACCTGCAGCTGCCCGGCGAGGCGAGTGTACCCGAGCCACAGATTGATGAGCAACTCTTTAACCGCCTGGCCGAATGGGTGACGGCCCTACTTGGTGAGCGGGTCAAGGCGGTACGTTCCTCGAAGGTGCTGCGCGACAGTCCGGCACGCCTGGTCAGCGATGAAGATGGGATGGGCCGCGAAATGCAGCGCATTCAGCAGATGCTTGGGCGCGAGGCAAGCCCGGAGCGGCGCATTCTCGAGCTGAACCCGGCCAGTGGGCTGGTGGCCACCCTGGCTCGTCGAATCGAGCAGCAGCCTGACGACCCGGTCGCGGCGGCAGCTATCGAGCAACTCTACGATAACGCCCTGCTGATCGAGGGCTTGCACGAGAACCCGGCCCTGATGGTGCCACGCCTGCTGCGGCTGATTGAGGCCGCCGCCCAGAGTCCGGTCTGATCGCAACGGCCCTGGAGTCATGGTACAATCAAAGCGGCGTGCACTGCGGTGCACGCCACTCCTTTAGCTTAGAGCCTTAGCACTCTCGTCTTGAGAGTGCTAAGAAGCGACAGGAAGCTACCCCTATGTCGGTGGGGCTCACCGAGCGGCGTCAGATCCTCCTTAAGCTGATCATCCAGGAGTTTGTCGAGACAGCCATGCCGGTTGCCTCGGAAAATCTGGTGCGCAAATATCACCTGAACGTCTCACCGGCCACGGTGCGTAACGAGATGGCGGCCCTTGAGGAGCTGGGCTACCTGACCCATCTGCATACTTCGGCCGGGCGGGTGCCCACCGACGCTGGCTATCGTTTCTTTGTTGAGAACCTGATGGAGCGCACGCCGCTCTCGCTGCCTGAGCAACGCACGATCCGCCACCAGTTCTACCAGGTGCGCGGTGAGCTTGACCAGTGGATCCAATTGGCCGGGGCGGTACTGGCCCGTACAGCCCAGAATGCTTCGGTAGTCACACCGCCGCGTACCGCCGAGCGCCTGCGCTTCCGCCACCTCGAGCTTGTCCCGGTTCACGAGAGTGTGGCCCTGGCGGTGGTCGTTTTTCATGGCGGCATTGTCAAGCAGCAGACCTTTGCCCTTGAGGCGGCCCGCAGCCCCGACGATCTGCGGCGTATTGCCGCCCGCCTGAGTGATATCCTGGCCGACCTGGGCCTGGAGGTGATTGAGGAGTTGCTGACCCGTGATGCGGCCCTGCCGCAGCCCGCACTGGGAAGCCTGGAGCGCACCGCGACCGAAATTGTCGTGCGGGCGATGCAGACCTTCGAGGAGCAATCGCAGGAGCAGATCTATAGTGATGGGCTGATCGAGATGCTCAGTCAGCCCGAGTTTATCCCCGCCCTGGGCCGTGACGATGCTGAGCGGGCGGTTGAGCGGATGCGCCGGGCGCTCGAGATCCTTAAGCGCGGTCGTGGTCTAGGCCCGCTTATTCCCCAGGCGCTCGCTTCTGATGGTGTCCAGGTGATCATTGGTGGTGAGAACAGTGCCGACGAGATGCGTGAGTATAGTGTGATCCTGGCCCGTTATGGGGTTGACCGTGCCGTGGCTGGCGTGCTCGGCATCATTGGTCCGACCCGTATGGCCTACCCACGTTCGATCTCGACCGTTCGTTATATCTCGTCGTTGATGAGCGACCTCCTGGCCGAGCTTTATAACGCCGAGACGCGCCCACCTGAGCAAGGGGCAAGCTAACCTTTAAACCCGCGCCTTTAGCGGCAGGGAGCATGAGGAGCCTTATGAGCCAAGAGCAGAAACCCGCCGAGACCGTGACCGAGATGTCACCCGGGACGAATGGGCAGAAGGCCGATCTCGAGACGCGCCTGGCCCAGGCTGAGGCGCAGGCCAGCGAATATAAAGACCAGTGGCTACGGGCCACCGCTGACTATAAGAATTTTAAGCGTCGGGCTGAGCTTGAACGCAGCGAACTGATTCGCAGTGCCAGTTCGGCCCTGTTGCTCAAACTCCTGCCGGTGATGGACGATTTTGAACGGGCGATTGACAATATCTCGCCGGAGATTGCTGAGACCGCCTGGTGGGGCGGCACCCAGCTGATTGCCCAGAAATTACGCACCATTCTGGAGAGTGAGGGCGTCAAAGCCATTGTGGCGGTGGGCACACCCTTCGACCCGAACCTGCACGAAGCGGTGCTCTATGAGGACGCTGAGGGCCAGGACGGCATCGTGATTGGGGAACTCCAGCGCGGTTATAAACTGGGCGACCGGGTGCTCAGGCCGAGTATGGTCAAAGTTGGACGCGGTTAGATCCGTCAGTCAGGAGTAATAAGGCATATGCCTAAGGTGATAGGTATCGATCTCGGAACAACCAATTCCGTTGTTGCAGTGGTTGAAGGTGGCGAGCCGGTGGTGATCCCCAATGCCGAAGGTGCGCGCCTGACGCCTTCAGTGGTGGCAATGAATAAAGCTGGCGAGCGGATGGTCGGCCAGGTGGCCCGCCGTCAGGCCGTTACCAACCCGGAAAATACGATCTTCTCGGCTAAGCGGTTTATTGGCCGCAAGTTCACCGAGCAGGTCGTCCAGCGCGATATCAGCCTGGTGCCCTACAAGCTCAGTGGAGCACCGAACGGCGATGTGCGGGTGAGTATGGGCGGCAAGGAGCACGCCCCGCCGGAGATCTCGGCGATGGTGCTGCAGAAGCTCAAGGCTGATGCTGAAGCCTACCTTGGCGAGCCAGTGACCCAGGCAGTGATCACCGTGCCAGCCTACTTCAACGATAGCCAGCGCCAGGCGACCAAAGATGCTGGCAAGATTGCCGGGCTCGAAGTGCTGCGCATCGTCAATGAGCCGACCGCTTCGGCCCTGGCCTATGGCCTGGATAAGAAGGGCCACGATGAGGTGGTCGTGGTCTATGATATGGGTGGCGGCACCTTCGATGTCTCGGTGCTTGAATTGAGCGATGGTGTAGTCGAGGTGAAATCGACCAGTGGTGATACGCACCTTGGCGGCGATGATTTCGACCAGCGCATTATCGATTGGCTGGCCTCGGAATTTAAGCGCGATAATGGGGTTGACCTGCGCCAGGATCGGATGGCGTTGCAACGGCTCAAGGAGGCTGCCGAGAAGGCGAAGATGGAGCTTTCGAGTGTTGGGCAGACCGAGATCAATCTGCCCTTCATTACGGCCGATGCCACAGGCCCCAAGCATATGAATGTCACCCTTGGACGGGCCAAGCTCGAACAATTAACCGGCGACCTGATTGAGCGCAGTATGGGCCCGGTGCGCCAGGCGCTCAATGATGCCAGCCTCAAGCCTGGGCAGATTGACGAGGTGATCCTGGTTGGTGGCCAGACCCGTATGCCAGCCATTCAGGATGCTGTGCGCAAGTTCTTTGGCAAAGAGCCCAACAAAACGGTCAATCCCGATGAGGTGGTGGCCGTTGGCGCGGCGATCCAGGCCGGTGTGCTCGGCGGCGAAGTCAAGGATGTGCTGCTGCTTGATGTGACTCCGCTGACTCTGGGCATTGAGACCCTGGGCGGGGTGATGACGCCTCTGATCGACCGTAATACGACCATCCCCACTCGCAAGAGCCAGATCTTCTCGACGGCCAGCGACAGCCAGAGCAGTGTCGAGATCCATGTGCTGCAGGGTGAGCGGGCCGAGGCGCGTTTTAACAAGACGCTTGGTAAATTTGAGCTAACTGGAATCCCTCCGGCACCGCGTGGCGTGCCACAGATCGAGGTCAGCTTCGACATTGATGCCAACGGGATTGTGAATGTAGCGGCGCGCAATAAGGCGACTGGCAGAGAGCAGCGCATCACGATTACGGCCTCTTCGGGGCTGAGTGATGCCGAGATCGATCGTATGGTGCATGATGCCGAGGTGCATGCCGATGACGACCGCCGCCGCCGCGAACTGATCGAGGCGCGCAACAGTGCCGATAGCACGATCTATACCGCCGAGCGGGCCATCCGTGAGGCAGGCGATAAGCTCGAAGGGGTCATCCGCACTGAAGTGCAGGATAAGGTCAGCGCCGTGCGCGAGGTGCTGGACAGTGAAGATGGCCAGCTGATCCGCAACCGTACCGCTGAGTTGAGTGTGGCGATGCAGAAGATCGGCCAGGCGCTCTATGCCGACGAGGGCGATCAGTCTGCCGGTGGGGCGAGCGATGAGGTGGTTGAGGGTGAGTATAAGGCCGACTGAGCCGTGACCGGCAGCAATTGACCGCCCTGGTTAACTGAACCTGGGCGGTCTGGTGGCGAGTCAAGCAGGCGCCACGTAGGGCGCGACGAGACGGGTGAGGGTAAGGTCTATGACCACAGGTGCGAAGCGCGATTACTACGAGGTGCTCGGCGTTAGCCGTACTGCCAGCCAGGACGAAATCAAGAAGGCTTTTCGCAAGCTGGCGCGCCAGTATCACCCTGATGTAAATAAAGACGACGGGGCAGAGGCCAAGTTCAAAGAGATCAACGAGGCTTATGAGGTGCTCTCCGATGAGGAGAAGCGCTCGGTCTATGATCGATTTGGTCACAGTGCGCCCGGTGGCTTTGGCGGGGCCGGTTATGGCGACCCCTTCGGTGGGGCCGATCCCTTCAGTACGATCTTTGATGCCTTCTTTGGGGGGGCGACGGCTGGCCAGCGCACCCAGCGTGGGCCGCAGCGCGGTGCCGATCTGCGCTATAACCTGCGGCTGAGCTTTGAAGAGGCCGTCTTCGGGGTCGATAAGGAGATCGAGTACCGCCGGCTTGAGAGTTGTTCGAGTTGTAAGGGCAGTGGTGCCGAGCCCGGCACCGACCCGGTACGTTGCCCCAAGTGTGGCGGAACCGGTGAGGTGCGCCAACGTGCGCCCCTCTTCAATATGGTAACCGTCGCACCCTGCGACCAGTGTAGCGGTACCGGTGTGGTTATTCCCATCCCCTGCCGCGAGTGTCGTGGCGAAGGGCGGGTGCGTCAGGTGCGCAAGATTACGGTCAAAGTGCCGGCAGGCGTCGATAGCAATCAGCAGATCCGCATCAGCGGCGAGGGTGAGGCTGGCCCCCGTGGTGGGCCGTTCGGCAACCTCTATGTGGCGATCGATGTGCAGTCGCACCCGCTCTTCCTGCGCGAAGGCAACGACCTGATCCTTGAGTTGAAGCTGAACGTAGCTCAGGCTGCCCTTGGCGAAGAGATCGCCGTGCCGACCATCGACGGTACGGAGAAGCTGCGTATACCGCCTGCAACCCAGACCGGGCAAACCTTCCGCCTGCGCGGCAAGGGTGTGCCCTTCCTGCGCCAGCAGGGCCGTGGTGACCAGATTGTGGTGACGCGGGTGGTTGTACCGCAGAAACTCACTGACCAGCAGCGCCAACTCTTCCAGGAGCTTGCCCGCAGCTTCGAGCCTGAGCAGCAGGGCGGTGAACGTGACGAGGGCTTCTTCGGGCGGATCAAAGACGCCTTCGGTTTGTGAGTATTACGCTATGGCTGAACTTCTCTACGGGCGCAATGCGGTACGTGAGGCCCTGCGGGCGCGGCGGCGGCAGTTGCATCGGCTGACCATTTCAAGTGGGGTGCAGCCGACTGGGGTGATCGCCGAGATTGTGCGCCTGGCCGAAGAGGCCAGCGTACCCGTGCAGCGTAGCGAGCGCCAGGTGCTCGACCGCCAGTTGCGCGAAGTCAATCACCAGGGCGTGATGCTCGAGACAGGCCCTTACCCCTATGTCGAACTTGAGCAGTGTCTGGCCGCTGCCCAAGAGCGCAAAGAGCCGGCCCTGCTCTTGCTGCTTGACCATCTGCAAGATCCGCAGAATGTCGGCACCTTGCTGCGCACCGCCGAGGTTGTTGGTGCGCATGGGGTGGCTCTGCCGGGGCGCCGCGCCGCCGAGATTACCCCGGCAGTCGTCAATGCCTCCAGCGGTGCCAGCGAGCACCTGCGGGTCGTGCTGGTGGTTAATCTGGTGCAGACTATGGCTGAGTTGCAGCAAGCCGGGGTCTGGGTGGTCGGTTTGGAGCATGACCCCGCAGCACAGGAGCTTGATCAGGCCGACCTGTGTATGCCCCTGGCCCTGGTGGTTGGGGCCGAGGGGGCCGGCCTGGCCCGCCTGGTGCGTGAGCGTTGTGACTTCCTGGTACGCCTGTCGATGGCCGGCCAGGTCGCGTCACTCAACGCGGCCGTGGCCGGCAGTATCGCCCTCTACAACGCCTGGCGCCAGCGTTTCGCTTGAGCAGTCGCTGAAGCATATGTATGGCTGGCATCTTGCCAGCCATACATGCTGTCGCGGCCCGCGTATGCTAGCTGAGCCTGAGGCCTGGCTCAGTTCACCGAGTTGCGCAGGATGCCGATCTGCTCGATCTCGCACTCCATCACATCGCCGGGGGCGAGCCAGCGCTGGGGCTGCATGCCCATACCGACACCGCTAGGCGTGCCGGTGGCAATAATGTCGCCCGCCTCGAGTGTCATCCCGCTGCTGAGGGTGGCGATGCAGGTGGCGATATCGAAGATCATATCGGCGGTGTTCGAGTCCTGCATAGTCTCACCATTCAGGCGTAGCTGCAGGCGCAGGTTCTGTGGATGGTGGATCATATCGGCCGTGACGATCCAGGGGCCGAGGGGCGCAGCCCCATCAAGACTCTTGCTGAAGAAGAACTGCTGGTGCTGCGTCTGTAGATCACGGGCTGAGACATCATTGAGAATGGTGTAGCCAAAGACGTAGTTGAGGGCGTCTTCCCTGGCGACATGACGAGCGGTGCGCCCGATCACCACGGCCAGTTCGACCTCCCAATCGCGCTGTGAGGAGAGGTTGGGCAGCAGCGGCACGACCGCGTTGGGGTGGTTGATCGCCGTGGGTGCTTTGGAGAAAAAGACCGGGTACTCAGGGAGAGTCTCGGGCAAACCTTTGGCACGCAGCGACTCGATGGCGTGGGCGGCATAGTTCATACCCAGGCAGATGATATTCTTGCGCGGGCGTGGGATGGGTGCCATCAGGCAGACCTCGGCCAGGGGCGTGACGGCGACAGCCGCCGCAGCGTAGACCCGCGCATGCTCCAGCAGGTTAGAGCCACCCTCGATCAGGGCCAAGATCGACGGGGCCACACTGCTAAGTTCGACGACCGAGTCGCCGCGAACTGCACCGATGTGCTCGACATCGCCATGGCGGTAGGTGACCAGTTTCATAGGGCACGGATCCTTTCTTCAGAGGCGCATGAGGAACGTGACTATCACTATAGCCAAAAAGCGCTAATGGGTCACTACCTCCACCGCTCCACAAACGGGATACGAACGTTCGGAACGCTGTACTAGTTATGGCAGAGGTGCCACGGTGATCGGGACAGGTGTAAAGACCAGGGCAAAGACAACCAGGCCAAGCAGGGCCAGCGTACGCCAATGGCCCTTCAGGGGTGTCACCTCATTCAGCAGCGGGCTGCGGTTCTGACCCAGGACAGCCACCAGCACGGCCCAGAGGAACCAGCCGTTCCAGAGGAAGCCCAGGCCAAGCAGCGCCGCCGCAACGACCATGCTCATCGCCTGGGCTACGCGTGGGCCGAAGAGCGCAAAGAAGATGTGCCCGCCATCGAGTTGCCCTGCCGGCAGCAGGTTGAGACCGGTGACAAGCAGCCCGGCCCAGCCCGCCAGGGCCACCGGATGCATATAGACATCGTCGCCGCCGCTGGGTAAAAAGCGCCCGAAGATGAGCAGCTTGAGTCCGGCATAGAGCAGCGAGTTCCCCTCGGTGAAGAAGCCAATATCGGGCAGGCTTGCCCGTACCTCAGCAATGTTGCGTACCGGCGAGAGCAACAGGCCAATGATCAGCACCGGCACGGCCACGACGAGGCCGGCGAGTGGCCCTGCCACGGCAATTGCCAGCAAGGCGCGCCGGTTCGGCACAGGTTCTTTGATCGAAATAAAAGCCCCCATCGTGCCCAGCAGGAAGATCGGCATTGGAATGAAGAAGGGGTAGCTGACCGCGACCCCCTCGCGGCGGGCGACCACATAGTGGCCAAGCTCATGGGCCAGCAGGATGCCCAGCAATGCGGCACTGAAGGCCAGCCCGCTTGTCAGGCTGAAGTAGGATACCCCAGTCTCCCAGTTCAACTCCTGGCCTCCGACGAAGATGGTCGAGGCGATGGTGAGGGCAAAGAGCAACAGGGCCAGCCAGAGCCGCGAGGGGCGCGGCGGCGGCAGGCTGGGCAGCACTAGCAAGGCCACCTGCTCGCCCTGCTGCTGGAGCAGGCCCAGGTAGCCTTGAGCTTGCAGGCGTGGTTTGATCAGGGCATAGGCTGCTTCAGCCTCAAGCTTGAGCCGACCAACAAAGCGGGGAGCCTCGATCTCCCCCTGGCGTACCGTCTCAAGTGTATCGATCAACATTACCTCAGCGACTGCGGCACGCAGCGCCTCGGGAATAGGATCTGGATTCATAGACCTTCTCTTATGTTTATTAACCAGGCACACCCATGTGAGTGGCCGATCCGTTTCTTGGCTATCAGACCTTACATGGGTATACTGCCTGCCAGATAGCCGGAGTTGCGGCTGTGGCAAGGCAAACCGCCGATGATTGCCGTTCCCTCCATGATACCATGCGAGGGTTGTTGCATGCAGTTTTCGCGAATCTCTCCGCCGTATCATCTATTGAGACCTGTCAGGTCTGGCGCAGGTAACAGCGTTACTTTTGCTCTACTGCCATTTATAGAACAGGTTAACCTACCCGTTGATTATCCTCCCACAAGCTCGTGGCGATGATGTCGGAAGCGCGACGCTGCCATTTATAGAAGGTTGCCTCTTCGATGTTGACCAGCCAGTCCAGGACTGTGCGCAACTCGGCGGCGTGCGGATCGTTACTCGGCTCACCTGTCTGGAGCTGGCGTAGCTTGTTCAGCGCCGCCTTGCGCGAGATCTCGCGCACGTACGGATAGTAGAGCACATTGTAGAAGCGCCACGCATCACTTGCTGGTGGCGTGGCCTGGTCGGTCGGGCGCAAAGCCTCGATGTAGCTCAACAGCAGCTCGCGTAGGATCCCCGCTCGGTTCAGGCGATGGTCGGGGCGTTGCTCGTGGATGAGTCGCACCGTGACCAGCGATAAGGCTAAGAGGGGACTCTGCGCTAACTGCGGTGGGCTCTTCAGGTCAGTGATGGCCCGCCGCACCGTCTGTTTGAACTCCTTGGTGATTGCCTGCGGTTGCTCCGCGCCGGGCACAGCGTGGGGTAGTGTGACAGCGGCTGGGGTAGCCGGATCGGCTTGTAGCACTCGAGCCCTTGGGAGCGGTGCATCGAGCGACAGAACTCTATCGCTGCTTTCCTCAGCGGGCTCCTCCTCGGCTCGGAGCGGGTGGTAGGTCGGATACGGCGCCAGTCCAGTCCGATCCAAACCGCGCAGATCGACCGGCTGGGTTCCCAGGACGGTCGCATAGTCGCGTGCCTCACGCCGGGCCTGTTGCTCCTCAGGGCTGAAGAAGAAGCGGTCGAGCAGATTCCGGCCAAGGTCGAAGGTGCTGTGGGTTACGATGACCAGCAGAATGATGCCCAGGCTGATGATCACGCTCAATTGGCCAACAGCGGCGATCACCCCCAGGTAGATGAGGACGAGGAGCATGATCCCCGTGAAGTTATAGCCAAAGTCGCGCTGGATGTTCTGGCCGGCAAAGAGCAGCCCGGTATGGGCAACGGCGTAGCCAACCACGACGAGGCCGCAGTAGACCAGCAAGACGCCAGGGAGGCTTGTTCTGTTCAACCAGAAACCCATAGGCAACCAGAGTGAGCCAGCCCAGAAGAGCAGCCCGCCGCTGATCAGCAGACGCAGTTGCAGGAGCAAGGCGTTGCGCCCAGGCCAGTTATTCGTGATCACACAACGGCGGGCTTGTACCAGGCAGAGCAGCCCGCCGCCACTTAGCACAACGTTGAAGGCGACCGTCAGGGGGTACCACGGCCCGGCCTCAATGCTGAACGTGCCGTCGCTCTGCTGCTTGATCGCCTGGTAGTCGGCCAGCAGATCGGTGGCACCACCAAGCACACTCAGGATCAGCGCGAGGCTATAGGCGGCGACGACCAATGCGGTGAGTGCGCCTTTCCACTGCACCTGGCTCGGCCAGCCTACCTGCCGGTAGAGTAGCAAACAGAAGTGGAACCAGATCGCAATCGGCACAAAGGCGCTCCAGAAAGTCCAGCGATGTACTGTTTCGTAGAGGGCGTAACTGGTGGTTGCGTACTTGAACGCATCGGCCCCAAAGAAGACCGCCAGCCCGCCCAGCCCCGCCACGCCACTGATGATCAGTGGGCCTGGCCGCACCATACGTAGGGACAGGTAGATCGCCAACCAGGCAAAGTTCGCGAAGCCAAGCAGCAGCACGATCACCATTGGTGCGAACATCCCGATCCCCTTTCACTTTGATCGCCATGCTACCACTGTTAAGGGGGTGAGGAGGGAGCCAGCTTCCCCCTCACCCCCTTTGACTGTCTAGCGGCGAGTTCTAGCTAGTTTTTGATAGTTCTTCCGGCCAGTTTTAGCGAGTGCTAGCCCTGGAGGGGCCAGGTGGGTCGGTGCTAGCCTGTGATCAGTCGGGGGAATGGGTTTCCATATCCAGCTGACGATCTGTGTAGGACACCAGAAGCAGGGAGCTGAGATGAACACCATCAGGGAAGGCTTCAGATTCGAGAAGTGGTACTTCGACTGTGTCACACCGCAGGGTGTGGTTCTCATTGGCTATGCGGCGCGTTTGCAGTGGGGCTCGCTCAGGCTGAACTATGGCGCACGGCTCGTCAAAGCGACAGCAGACCCATTGATCCAACGGCAGTCGCTCTCGTTTGGAACGGTGCATGAGGCAGGGGGGACGATCCGCTGGGCCAATGACTCGCTCAACGTCTGTGGCGCGTGGACCAGAGGTGCCTCCATTCCTCGAACTTTTGTATTGAATGAATCCGCCGGGCACATCGAGTGGCAATGTCTAGGTGCCAACTGCGCCGTCCATGGCTACGCAGACGGGCAAGCCATAACGGGAACGGGCTACGTCGAGCGGTTGACCATGACGATTCCTCCCTGGCAATTCCCCTTTACCGAATTGCGTTGGGGCCGCTTCATTAGCGATGATCGCAACCGCTATGTGGTATGGATCGACCTACGAGGGGGAACTCACGGTACCTGGATATGGATCGACTCGGCCCAGCCGGTTACTGGGAAGATTGATGCTGCGAGAGTACAGACCAATCGGGCCGAGTTGATCTTTCTGGACTCGCGAACGCTGCGCCGGGAGAATGTTGCCCGGACGCTCCTGGGGCCCTTCCAATTCCTGAGAACGTTTCTGGCCAGGAAGATCAGCGCGATCCAGGAGGATAAGCAGGTCAGCAGGTGTGTATTGAAGCTACCAGGAGTTGAGACAAAGGGCTCCTCGATCCACGAGGTTGTAACATGGAGTTGAATATGACAACCGTGGCCAAGATTCTCTACGGTCTGCTCTTCGTGGTCTTCCTCCCGCTCTTTCTGGTGTTCTTCACGCTGCAGATCGAGATCCCGTTTGTGATCGCACGTTTTCCGTTGGTCGGGGCGCTGCTCTTCGGGCCTGGACTCATCGTCATGCTGTGGGGCATGTGGGACATCTGGCAACGGGGCAAGGGGCTACCCATGAATGCCTTCCCGCCGGAGGAACTGGTCGTCGGGGGCATCTATGCATGGGTGCCACACCCAATTTATACGGGGTTCGTAGTGACCTGCCTCGGCGTCTCGCTCTTCTATGGCTCCGCTACGGGCGCATTGCTTGTGACGCCGCTTGTGGCGCTTGCGGCCACTGCCTTAGTGCTCGGTTATGAGCGCCCTTACCTGCTCAGAACCTTTGGTGAACTGCCCCATCCGGTGCTCGGGATGGCGAATCTGTTCAGGCTGATCGCCCGCACCATGCGCCTGGAGGCTTTGTGGGCAAGGCTTCTTGGGTATACCGAGCGACTCGCCAACTCGTGGAGTGCGCTGCGCATTGGCCCGTTACGTGTAATTAACCATGCCCTCTTCGCTGGTCTTGCCGGAGGCGTGGGTGCCTTCATTGTCATTCTCGTTGCCGGCAAGGAGCATGTCATTGTGGTCGCGCTACTGATACTGGCAGGTATCCTTGGTGCCGTACTTGTTGGACAGTTCATGGTGGGATCGTCGAGCGGGCTGAGCCGACCCTTCGGATATTTTGGGGCCTTGCTCGGGATCGTAAGCGCTGGTCTTTTGCTACTCCCTTTCTATCCGTCTACGTTGCTCGTGCTGACAGCCTTTGCCTTCGCCGGACCGTGGACGCAGGCGATCGGTCGGTTGCGCTGCATCGTTCAGGGATGTTGTCACGGAGCGCCCACCTTGAGCGGGGATGCCGGAATTGTCGTGCTGAACGAGCACTCGCGGGTGGTACTCGCCGGGCTTAAAGGGCAACCCATCTATCCAACCCAGCTCTACTCGATTCTCGGCAATATAGTGATCGCGGTAGTACTCGTAGTTTTGTGGAACATTGGTGTTGCCTTAACCCTTCTCGGTGGGCTATACCTGGTACTGGCAGGCCTTCTCCGCTTCATTGAGGAGGGTTATCGCGGTGAGCCACTGACGAAGATTGTTGCTCATCTGCATAGCTACCAGTGGTTCGCGGTGGGCATGATGATCGCAGGACTAATTGTGATGATGCTGGATTCACCCCCTACGCCTCCGGTCACTCCTGCCGCACTTCTCCTGGCCCTTGGAAGCGGACTCCTCTTCTTCGTGGTGTGTGGCGGCGCGATGGGGGTGGACTTTCCCGAGTCGCGGCGAAGGTTTTCCAGACTCTCCGGATAATCTGGTAATGTCGATGGCTCTCCGCACGCCGGGCGCTTCGGTTCAGAGACCAGCAGCCCGGCGGCGGCACCCGGCACGAGCGGACTCTGACGTGGCCCCCGGCTATACAGGGCTGATGCAAAGTCCGAACGAGAACGCGGATCGCGCTGATCTGACGGATTGACGCGGAGCTTTTTGCGGCAGCGCAGCGCGAATCTGTTCCATCTGCGGTATCCGCGTGCGATTGCCTGAGGCGACTTTGCATCAGCCCTGCCCAGCTATAGGGCTGGCTTTAAATACGCCAATGGAGTATGCTATACTTGCCACTTGGTGCCCATGCGGCACAAGCCGTATGCTGAGACAATGGAGCATCGCAGCTCCGTCCTGAATCCTGGTCGTGTTATGGTTGAGCCGGCCCACATTCTGGTGGTTGACGACGATGCAATTATCCGTCGGATCTACCTTGATGTGCTCTCCAACGATGGCTATCGGGTCTCCATGGCTGGCAGCGGCGAGGAGGCGATTGCCTATCTGCAGCTGATCACCCCTGACCTGATCTTGCTTGACCTGGGCTTGCCGGGCATTGATGGGCACCAGGTCATGCAGTCGGTTAAAACCGACCGCAGTAAGCCCTTCATTCCGGTGATGATGGTCTCGGCCCAGGCTGACCCGCAGGTCAGTGTGGCTAGCCTTGATGCCGGTGCCGACGACTTTCTCGTTAAGCCCTTTGAGGTCGAGGATCTGCTGGCGCGAGTGCGGGCGATGCTGCGTCTGCAGCGTGCGCAACGCGGCCTGCAACAGGCCCAGCGCAAGACTGAACTGCTGCTGCACCTGACCCGTGATCTTGGGGCCAGTATCGATCTTGATCTCCTGCTGACCCGCTTTCTTGATCATCTGGCTGATGCGGTCGGTGCCGTGCGGGCCTCGATCATTCTGACTGACTTTGAGGATAACCGCTCGTTCTGCTACTCCAGTAGCCGTAATCTGACCTCAGCAGTGTTGACCGATATTTTGCGCCATGGAGTGGCTGGCTGGGTGGTGCGTGAACGTATGCCGTTGATCATCCACGATACACGGATTGATGAACGCTGGTTCACCTCGTCCGACTATCACTCCAATGTGCGGGCGGTTGCGGCGATGCCGGTGATGCGTGAAGGGCGTATCCTCGGTGTGATCACCCTGGTACACCATACCCCTGGCTTCTTCAATAACGAGCATATCGAGTTGCTGAGCTCGGTGGCCGCCCAGAGTGCCGTGGCGCTCGAGAGTGCCGAACTCTTTCGCCTTACCCAGCGCCAGAAAGAACTGCTGACCCGCCGCGCCGAAGAGTTGCGGAAGATTAACGAGATTAATGCCTATCTCTCCGAGTTGATGGCCCCCGACCAGGTGATCCGCCTGCTGGTCTATATGATCCAGCAGCAGTTCGGCTATCCCCTGGTCTGCCTGCTGATGCGTGAGGGCCATGAACTGGTTCTACAGGCCTCTGCCGGTGGGCTTGGTGATTGGACGCCAGGCAGGCTGTGCCTGCGGGTCGATCAGGGCCTGAATGGCTGGGCGCTGCGCTATGGCCAGGTTGTGCGCACTGATGAGTTGACTGGCGATAGCCGTAGTGCGCCGTTGCAACCCGACGATGAGCGGGCGCGGTCGCAGCTGGTTGTGCCGATCATGTTGCGCCGTGAGGTACTGGGAACGCTTGATGTGCGTAGTCCTGAGCCGGCTGCTTTCGGGCCAAGCGATGAAGCGGTGCTCAGTGCAGTGATGAACCAGTTCAGCATTGCCCTTGGCAATGCGCGCCTGCTGGCCAACGAGCAGCAGCGCATCTTCCAACTCAGCCAGGTCAACCGGCTTTCGGTGGCGATCACGGCCCGCCTTGATGTGCCGCAAAATCTCCAACTGGCCGCCGAGACTGTCGCGCAAATCTTCCGGGTTCAGCATACCGGCCTGCTCCTTTTGAATGAGGTTGATGAAGAGGGGCATTTGCTTGTCGCGATGCATGGTGCTGCGCCCGGCACGGTAACCGAGTTGGCTGCGCTGATCACGGCCCGCCCCGCGTTACAGGCAGCAATCACCCGCTTGCCTGAGCCGCTGCTGCTGCGTGGCGTGCAGTCCCGGGCTGATTTTGCTCTGCTCCATACACTGGCGTGGATGCAGGCGATTGATGCTGTTCTGGTGGTACCGCTTCGTTTTGGCCAACGCTCGCTTGGTATGATCTGTATTGATGCAACTGGGCGCGAACGTGATTTCGAGCAGGCCGACCTTGATCTGGCCGGGACAGTGGCCAGCCTGCTGGTGCAGGTGCTCGAAAATACGCGCCTTTACCGTGCCGTCGCTGACGAACGCTCAACCCTTGACGCGGTGCTGCGGGGTGCCGCCGATCCAATCTTGCTGGTCGGCCCCGGGCGAGAGTTGCTGCTGGCTAATCGGGCTGCCGAGGAACGCCTTGGGCTGACCCTTGCAGCAGTGCAGGCACACCTGCAAGTTGATGCACCTGCCTCGATCACCCCGGCAATGGAGCGGATTATGCACCTGCTTGAGCAGCCGCAGCCGCCTGGTGGGGCCGCTGAACTCACGATGCCCGACGATGTGAGCTACAGCGTCAGTGTTGCGCCTGTGCAGAGCAGTGACCATCAGCCCCTCGGCAAAGTGGTGGTGCTGCGTGATATCACACCGCTGAAACGGCTTGAGCGCCAGGAACATGAGCGCGTACGGGCCGTTTTTCGGCGCTATGTGTCGCCTCAGGTTGCCGAGCAACTGCTCAGTGCGGGCGGCGAGTTCGGGCGTCCGACCGAGCGTATCGTGGCGGTGCTGATTGCTGATATGCGCGGCTTTACCGCTATGACTGAGCGTACTCCCGCTCAGGTATTGGTTGAACGGGTGCTCAACCGCTTCTTCACTGCTATGACCGAAGTGCTCTACACCCACGATGGCACGATCGACAAATTTCTCGGCGATGGTTTGATTGGCATCTTTGGCTCGCCAATTGCCCATCGTGACGATCCCCAGCGCGCCCTCACTGCCGCTGTGGCAATGCAACGTGCTTTTGCCAACCTCGCTGATGAATGGCAACATGAACTCGGCTATCGCATCGGTATGGGCATTGGCCTCAGCTATGGCTCGGCAGTAATTGGCAACATCGGCTCTGAACAGCGCCAGGACTATACCCTGATCGGTGATGTTGTCAATACTGCCTCGCGCCTCTCTGCACTCGCCCGCGCCGGACAGGTGATCGTCTCGTATAATCTTACCGAGGCCCTGCCTGCTACCTGGCAGACTCCCTGGCCATTGCGCCCCCTTGGTCTGGTCGAACTGAAGGGCAAACGTCAACCCCACCGTATTTTTGAGATTTGTCTGTAACAACTTCTGACACTTCTAGATTGCTTGCCCTTCAATGTGGCATAACTTGACAATGAGGTGTAAAAAGTTTATCATACAGCGCAAACTACAGGGTCAGGGAGTAATGCGTTCATACGCTGCCTGGCTCAGCTAGGAGAGATGA
Organism: uncultured Chloroflexaceae bacterium; assembly: GCA_964592425.1. Taxonomy (GTDB): domain Bacteria; phylum Chloroflexota; class Chloroflexia; order Chloroflexales; family Chloroflexaceae; genus Viridilinea. The sequence continues at coordinate 26,562 of CAZQCG010000001.1, read as the reverse complement.
TCCATGGCCGTGAGTCTCCGCCGGCGCGTTACACGCTTCGGCTTGCCTGGTTTGCTCCTTTTGATTGTTACCGTCATCGTGAGCGGTTGCGGCGGCCCGCAGACCGTCTTGCGCGGGACGATCACGGATGCCTATACTGGTCAGCCCGTCCCTGAGGCAAAGGTGGTGATTGGTGGCACCAGTCTGACCACCGATGTCAATGGCACCTACAGTACGTCGAGTTGGAACAAGCGCGATACACTCACGGTTAGTGCTGCCAATTACGAAGAGCTGAATCTGCCGCTTGCCGAGCAGCCTGCCGTGAGTGCTGGCGATGCCTTGACGGTTACGCTTGCTACCAGCCTGCGCCCCAATACCTTGGCTGGGGTGATCAGTGACGACTATACCGGCAAGCCGTTAGCCGCTGCCGAGGTGCTGGCGACGTTCAATCTGACCAGCACAGTGACGACAACGACCGACAGCGAAGGGCACTACCTGCTTAGCGGCCTGCCGGAGGGCTTTACCCTGCAGGTCAGTGCGCCTGACTACAGCCCGCTGACCCAGGAGCTTTCGCGCACTACAGTGCTTGACCTGGTGCTGCGCTCGAATGTGCTGGCCGGTACGATTACTGACCGTTTCAGTGGCACGGGTGTGGCCGGGGCCAGGGTTCAGGTGGGTACGGCCAATACAGTTACCGCAGACGATGGGAGCTATCGTCTGAGCGATCTGCCTGCCGAGGCTAATCTGGTCGAGATCAGCGCCGAGGGTTATGCGACACTTTCACAGGAGTTGGGCCGTACGACGCAACTTGATGCTGTCTTGCGTCCTGATACACTGCAAGGGCGGCTGGTCGATGAGACGAGTGGCGACCCGGTGATCAATGCAGCGATCATTGCGACCACCACGCTGCCGGGCACGGATGTGGCCTTCGAGCGCATCGTCAATAGTCGTGATGGCAGCTTTACGCTGAAGGGGCTGCCTGAAGAGGGTTATCTACAGATCCTCTCACCGGGTTATCGCACCGAAGTGATTTCGATTGCCCCAGGTGAAGTGCCTACCGAGATCGCCCTTGAGCGTTTCAAGGTCAAGGCACTTTATGTTACCGCAGCCGTCGCCAGTTCGCCCAGCCTGCTTGAAGAGTATGTCACCCTGATCGAGCAGACTGAACTGAATGCGATCGTGATCGACCTGAAGAGCGACCTGCGCGATGACCTGGGCCTGCTCTACTATGACTCGCAGGTGCCGCTGGTCAAAGAGCTTGGCCTCTCGCAACCCTACATCGATATGCAAGCCCTGGTGCAGGAGTTGAAGGATCGTGGGATCTATACAATCGCCCGCATTCAGCTCTTTTCGCATGACAATGCTCTCTCTGATGCGCGCCCCGAATGGTCGATCCGCGTGCGTGAGACAGGCGAAGTCTATGCCGACTATCCGGCCGGGCGTGATGGCGGCATCCGTTATGCCTACCTCGACCCGACCAACCGCAACGTCTGGGACTATAACATCCAGATCGGGGTTGAAGCAGCGCTGATGGGCTTCGACGAGATTAACTATGACTACATCCGCTTCCCCGACTGGTATGGCCGAAAGGCTGAGTTCCGTGATCAGTTGCTCTTCTCGGAACCGATAGATCCAGTTGATCAGCCGGAGCGCATGTTTGAGGTGCTGACCGATTTTCTTGACGAGGCCCACCGCGCCGTCAACGGATCTGGGGCCAAAATCTCAGTTGATGTCTTCGGGCGGGTTGTGCTTGGTGGTTCGCTGACCATTGCCCAGGATATGCAGTTGATGGGCAGGCATACCGACTATATTGCACCAATGTCCTATCCCTCACTCTGGTGGGTCGGGGCCTTCGATATCGAGTCACCAGTTGATGAACCCTACAAGGTGCTGGCGGCAGCGAACGAGGCGGCCCTTGTCGAGATGGAAGGCGGGTATGCCCGCCTGCGCCCATGGCTGCAGGATCATACCGACCCCTGGGCCTACAAGGTGGTTAAATATGGGCCAGCCGAGGTACGTGCCCAGATTGAAGCCACTGAGCAGTATGCTGAGATCGATGGTTGGATGCTCTACGATTCGGCGAATTCCTATAAGGGTGCCTTCGGCGGAGCCGTCAGGGCCGAGCCATAGCGTGTGTCGTATGCAGGATGGCTCTACCTGCGACGCACGAGGCAGCATGTATGCGACAACCTGTAGCGCACTGGCTTCTGCTCATCCTCCTTCCGGCTTTGTTTGCTGCGGCGCTGCCTAGCGCCGTAAGCCTGGCCCAGGCCCCAGGGCCCCAGGCCCGTAGTGCGAGTTGGACGCTCTCGAGTGTTGCTGACTGGGAGGCCGGCGGCGGGAGCGGGCTACTGGTGACAAACAATGGCGGCGGTGAGTTACGCCTGGCCGAAGGGCAGACCAGCGGGAGCTTCATCTCGCAGCCCTTCCAGGCAACCTTTGCCGCCAATGCTGCCGGGGCGATATGGGAGGCTGATCTGGTGCCTGGCACGACGCTGCGCCTCGAAATGCGCGCCCGGGCCACCGCGCCCGCCGGTGATCCTGAGGCGGGTTGGGGGCCATGGCAACCCCTTCTCAGTGGTGAGGTGCGTTCGGAAGCCCGTGAGAGCCGGGGGGCCTACGCGACGCCTGATGTGGTTGCTTTGCCAGAGGCCAGCCAGTATCTCCAGGTGCGGGCTACCTTCTCCAGTGACGTAGCGCGGGCCTCGGCGGTGCTCGAGGCGGTCACGATCAGTTACCTCAGTACCACAAGTACACCAGCGGTCTTTCCAGCGGGCTTGCCGCGCCGGCCAATCCTTGCCGGGCCGGTGACACGCACCCCTCGCCCAACCCTGATCACGCGGACTGATTGGAGTGGCCAGAACCAGGCTGCCCAGTCCGAGCGGAGCGATCCGCAAGGGGTGATCATTCACCAGATCGATGCAACGGTGACGCCCAGCACGACCCTCGATCTGCTGCGCGCCCTGAGCGCCTGGCAAGTGAGTGGCCTTGGTTGGGAGGATCTGGGCTATCATTATCTGATCGACCCTGAGGGCAACCTTTTTGAGGGCCGCCAGGGTGGTCCCACCTCGGCGGCGCAGCGCATGGCCGGCGGTGGGCGGGCTGTCCATGTGGCCCTACTTGGCCCGCGTGATGCCGCGCCGACGGCAGCGGCCCAGGCGACCATGGTGGCGCTACTGGCCTGGCTTGGTGAAGCCTACGGTATTGCACCCACCGGCCAGCATGCTGTTGGCACACCGCCGGTGCTTCGCCCGAACCTGGCCGGCCACAACCAGGTGGCACCTGAGGCCCCCGATCCGTTCCCCCCATTGCTTGAGCAGCTGCCAGCCATCCGCACCCAGATTGACCAGGCTACGGTGCGCGCACGCTGGTACTTTGCCGAAGGTAACACCAGCGACTATAGCGAGCGCTTCAGCTTCTTCAATCCGACTGGTGCGGCTGCTGATGCCCGGGTAATCCTCATCCGTCCTGGGGTTGCGCCGATCATCCAGAATGTGGCCGTGCCTGCCGGTGCCCGTGCCGACCTGACGGTGAACGATCTGGTGCCAGATGCACCGGCACTTGCCGCAATCGTCGAATCGAGTGCGCCCATCCTGGCTGAACGTAGTATGGGCCTGACTACTGATATTGGTGGCGGGCCGGGAATCAGCGAGCTGGCGCGAGTCTGGTACTTCGCCGAAGGCTCAACCACCGATGAGCGCCGGACGTTTCTCATTCTCTTCAACCCGAACCCGAATGAGGTGGCGGTTACGGTCAACTACATGCGCCGCGATGGGGTCAACCTGACCCAGGCGGTGCAGATTGCGGCCCAGTCGCGTCTGGTGATTGCGGTCAACGATATCACCCAGGCGGATGGCACGCGCCCGATGGAGGGCGTGAACTTCGGCGTTCAGGTGATTGCCAGCCAGCCAATCGCCGCCGAGCGCACGATGCGTTTTGGGCCTAACCTGACCGGCCTCCAGACCAGCCCGGGGATCAGCAGCCTGGCCAGGCGCTGGTACTTTGCCGAGGGGACGACCGAGAACGGTTTTCGTACGCGTCTGCTGCTTCTGAACCCGAACAACCAGCCAGCCAGCACCGAAGCGACCTTTCTTGGCCCCAATGGGCAGCAGGAGGTGCGGCGCTATGCCATTCCCCCACGCTCGCAATTGGCGATTGATGTCAACGAGGTGGTGCCTGATCTGGGGGTGAGCACGATCATCGACGCCGATCGCCCGCTGGCGGTCGAGCGCACGATGACCTTCAACGGCGGGGCTGCCGGCACCGTTAGTGCAGGGGCGACCATGCCGCGCCTGGGTTGGGCCTTTGTTGATGGTCGCACCCGTGACGCGAGCTACTATCTTTCGGTGGGCAATCCGAGCCGTCTAGCGGCGCGGGTCACGGTCGATCTGCGCTTTGAGAGCGGGGCTACGGCCAGCCAGAGCTTCGAGGTTGCACCCGGTGCCCGCTACACCTTCGCCGTCCACGAGCTTTACCCCGACGAAGGGGTGGTCTCGGCAATGGTGCGGGGCAGCCAGCCGATCATCGCCGAGCGCTCGCTCTTCCCCGGCGGCGGGGTTCGCGGCGGGGCCACGGTGTTGGGCTTGCCTTTACCGTAATGGCGAAGATGCCTAGAAGCATCAAACAGCGTGCAACAGTTGAGGGGAGGGCCGAAAGCCCTCCCCTCAACGTTTGTGCAGGCATGTACCAAACGAATTTGGCCGTCAGCTACGGCTACAGCATCATGTTCTGCAAACGGCGGGCCATTGTCAAGCTCACACAGCCAATGCTGAAACTGCCATAGGCCCGGTTAATCAGCGTTGGCTGCCTCCGGCAGGGGGGCCAGTTCCTCGTTGCGCGATAGGGCCTGGAGCCGCCGATCACGCACAAACGAGGCGGCGACAGCAACGGCCAGGATGGCGGCAACGACGCCAAGAGAGATGGCGGTGGGAATCTTGTAGCTCACCCCAAGCAGCGCCGCACTCAGGTCGGGCAGCAGCATCTTGACGCCGACGAAGGCGAGAACCACTGAGAGGCCCAACTTAAGGTAGTGAAATTTGTGGATGACCCCGGCCAGCACAAAGTAGAGCGAGCGTAGGCCGAGAATGGCAAAGACATTCGAGGTGTAGACGAGAAAGGGGTTGTGGGTCACGGCAAAGATAGCGGGGATCGAGTCGACGGCAAAGACCAGGTCGGTTGTCTCGACCACGACCAGAACCAGCAAAAGTGGCGTGGCCATACGCACACCGTTTTGCATGGTGAAGAAGCGTTGTCCATCGTAGCTTGCGCTGATCGGCATCCAGCGGCGGAAGAGGCGCACCACCGGGTTCTTCTCGGGCTCGATCTGCTCGTTGTCGGAGGTGGCCATCTTGATCCCGGTGAAGATCAGGAAGGCACCAAAGATCCAGATCACCCAATGAAACTCCTCGATCAGGGCGGCACCGGCGAAGATCATCGCTCCGCGCATCAAGAGGGCCCCAAGGATGCCCCAGAAGAGCACCCGGTGCTGGTAGTTGCTTGGGACAGCAAAATAGCTGAAGATCAGGGCGAAGACAAAGATGTTGTCAACACTGAGCGCTTTTTCGATCAGGTAGCCGGTAAGAAAAGCTAGACCTGCATCAGCGGCGCTGTAGTCGCTTCCCGGTACAAGTTGCTCCCAGAAGAGGTAGATCAGGCCGTTGAAGCTGAGCGCGAGTGAGATCCAGACGACACTCCAGATGGCGGCTTCTTTCACCGAGACGGTGTGGGCTTTCCGGTGAAAGATACCCAGATCGACCGCGAGCATTGCCAACACAAACAGATTAAAACCAACCCAGAGCCAGAGCATTTGGCCATCCACAGCATGATCCTCCTGAGACAAAGATCAGCGTATGCGTGAACCTTGCCTGCGCAGATTAGGCACGTACGACGGGTGCAGGCAGATGCCAAAAAACACCCGGCAGCGAAGCCTGCCCGGTGGTCTTGCCGACACATGCTGCGCCCGTACGGTCGAGGGAGGGGGCTCCCTGTGATGACGACCGTCGGCCTGCCTCAGGCGGGTGGCTACTCCCCACACGACGGGTTCATTATACCCTAATCGGGCGTTATGCATAGGGGTGATTCTCGCTAATTGCAAGGCTTGACAAAGGTTGTGCAGATCCGTTATACTCGTAAGCGGTAGGGGAGTAGCCACTCGCAAATGAAGCGAGCTGCGGAGTCGTCAGTACGGGGCCATTGCCCTCGGCGCCGCAGATGTGCCACCCAGCGCACACGGCAAGACCACCACGACTATTTGAGCCGTGGTGGTCTTTTGGTGTGTGCGGCTAGATGAAGGTTTGTGATAGAGGGGACGACGTATGGATATGGTGGTGATCGGCTCGTTGATCGTAGGGCTGGTACTGCTCGTGGTTGGGGGTGAGTTACTGGTGCGTGGTGCCTCGGCTCTGGCGCTGATCGCCAAGATCTCGCCCCTGGTGATCGGCCTGACGGTGGTGGCCTTTGGGACAAGTGCGCCAGAGCTGGCGGTGAGCATTCAGGCAGGGATGAGCGGGAACTCCTCGATTGCGGTTGGCAATGTGGTCGGTTCGAACATCTTCAATGTGCTCTTCATCCTCGGTGTGAGTGCGCTCATTGCGCCGCTGGTTGTCTCAGTGCAACTGGTACGCCGTGAGGTGCCGCTGATGATCGGCGTTTCGCTGCTGGTTGTCTTGCTGGCGCTTGATGGCACGCTTGGCCTGCTCGACGGGCTGCTGCTAACCGTGGGAATTGTGAGCTACACGGCCTGGTCGGTGATCAGTAGCCGGCGTGAGACAGCGGCGGCGAAGGCGGAGTATGCCCAGGAATTTGGCGGCCTACCTGCAGGGCCAGCGATGGGTCTGCGCCCGATTGCGCTGAATCTGGGCTTGCTGCTGGCCGGGCTGGCGGTGCTGATCGTCGGGGCGCGCCTGCTGGTCGATAGCGCGGTCAGCATGGCCAGTGCGCTGGGGGTCAGCGATGTGATCATCGGTTTGACGATTGTGGCGGCCGGAACCTCGTTGCCGGAGGTGGTCACCTCGGTGATTGCGACGATCCGCAAGGAGCGTGATATTGCGATTGGTAATGTAGTGGGCTCGAACATCTTCAACATCCTGGGCATTCTGGGTATTTCGGCTCTGGTGACGCCGGGTGGGTTGAGTGTTGCGCCGTCGATGATCAACTTTGACCTGCCGGTGATGATTGCCGTAGCGCTGGCCTGTCTGCCGATCTTCTTTACCGGGATGACGATTGCCCGCTGGGAGGGGCTGCTTTTTCTGGGCTACTATGTGGCCTATACCACCTATCTGGTGCTGGCGGCGACCCAGCATGACGCCTTGCCGGCCTACAGCAGCGTGATGTTCACGTTTGTGCTGCCGCTGACTGCCGTCACTCTGATTGTGCTGGGGACATACGCCTTTCTCCAGCGGCGTAGCGGGGGGAACAAGCCGCTGGGTGCTGCTGATTAGCTGGAGTGGAGAAGCTACTTAATCACCAGCAGGCCCGTTTCGGTGTGGCCGGGCACGTTGCAGAAGAAGCGGATCGTGCCCGCCTCACGGGCGGGGAAGCTGACGGTGGCATCAACGCCACTGTCGGCTGAGATGGTGCGTCGGCCTGAGGGGAGCTCGAGGTTGAGGTTGTGGGCGACGCTGTCACGGTTGCGCAGGCGGATAGTGACCATCTCGCCGGCCATGGCCTCAAGCCGGGGCTGGTCATAGCCCTCAGCAGTGACGGTCAGTTCAAGCGTACGTTCGGGGGGCAGGCTGCTGCCGCAGGCGCTCAGGGCGAAGAGTAGCGCCAGGAGAAGAAACAGCCGAAAGGGGCCAGAGGGGGCAAGTTGAGCCATTGGAGCGCCTTTCTGAGGGATGAAGGATGCGGGGTGAGGGATGAGCCACAGCTCCACACCAAACCTGGGCTAAGCATACACGATAACCGGAAAATACCGTAAAAGTGTAGTATAATCGATCCATTCCACCAGAAGATGGAGAAGAGATGCTGCTTACGATCATGTTGATCGCCTTTGCTGCGGCGCCGCTGGGCTTGTTGGCACGCAGCCAGCCACGACCACTGATCGGCTGGGGCCTGGCCCTGATCCCGCTGGGCCTGTTTGTGGCCCTGGCAACGCAGATGCCGACAGTTGTCGCCGGGGGGCGTGTTGAGCAAGCCCTGGCGTGGATTCCGGCCATGGGCCTTGAGTTGCGCTTCAGCCTTGATGGCTTGAGCCTGCTCTTTGCGCTGATTATCACGGGGATCGGGACACTGATCGTTGGCTATGCTGGCAGCTATATGGCCAGTGATGCCGGGCTCGGGCGCTTCCTGGTCTACCTGCTGCTCTTTATGGGCGCGATGCTTGGCCTGGTGCTGGCGGGCAATGTGCTGACGATGTTTGTCTTCTGGGAGCTGACTTCGGTTACCAGTTACCTGTTGATTGGCTATAAGCATGATTACGCCGACGCACGGCGCGGGGCGCAGCATTCGCTGTTGATTACGGGCGGTGGTGGGCTGGCTTTGCTGGTTGGCTTGTTGCTGCTTGGCGCAGCGACTCAACAGGCAGGCGTACCTCTGGCGCAAGCCTACACCTTCGAGGCGATCATTGCTGCCGGTCAGCAGATCAAGCAATCGGCGCTCTATACGCCAGCTCTGGTACTAGTCTTCCTGGGGGCCTTTACCAAGTCGGCCCAGTTTCCCTTCCATTTCTGGTTGCCCGGCGCGATGCAGGCCCCGACGCCGGCGAGTGCCTTTTTGCACTCGGCCACCATGGTCAAGGCTGGCATCTATCTGCTGGCGCGGCTGGCCCCTGGCCTGGGTGGAACCCTGCTCTGGAATGGCACACTGGTGGCGGTGGGCGGCTTCACTTTTGTCTTCGGGGCGCTGGTGGCCTTGCGCCAGTATGATCTGAAGGCGCTGCTCGCCTATACTACCCTCAGCCAGCTTGGCGGGCTGGTGCTGCTGATCGGCCTGGGTGGCAAGTATGGGGCTGAGGCGCTGGTGGTGACAATCCTGGCCCACGCGCTCTACAAGTCGGCGCTCTTTATGCTGGCGGGGATTATCGATCACGAAGTCGGCACCCGCGACCTGAATCGTCTGGGTGGGCTGCGCAGCCTGATGCCGCGCACGATGGTGGTGGCGGCGCTGGCCTTGCTGTCACAGATGGGCATCCCGATCTTGCTTGGCTTTGTGGCCAAAGAGTGGATGCTCAAGGCGGCCCTGGAGAGTAGCCTGCCAGCCCCCTGGCCGATGCTGGGCCTGGCGGCGATCCTGGTAGCGGCCGTGGGCTATATCATCGCTGCCTGGCGGCTCTTTAAGCATACCTTTCTTGGTCAGGCCAGTCCTGATGTGCTGAAGCATCATGTGGTCGATCCGCCGATGGCGATGCTGGCCAGCCCGGCGATCCCGGCAGCCCTCTCGTTCATCCTGCCACTGGGTTTGCTGCCCTTTGTCAGTACCCTGCTCAGCCCGGCGGCGGCGGCCGTCTATGGCAAGCCCTTCACGTTTGAGCTCTACCTCTATAAAGAGGTGAACCTGGCCCTGCTGTTGAGTCTAGGGGCCATCGCCACTGGCGTCTTGTTGGCGACCCAGGAGCGGCGCCTGGCGGCTTCGAAGATTATCCCCGGTGTCAGTGGGGCGCTGATCTTCGACCGTTTGATTGAGGGCATGCTGGCTCTGGCGACGGGCCTGACCCGGCGCATCCAGTCGGGGCGTTTGAGCGCCTATGTGCTTTACAACACCCTGGCCCTGATGTTCTTTGTGGGGGTGCCCTTTGTGCTCTTTGGCCTTGATCAGCTGCGCCTGCCCTTCGACCCTGATTTGAAGCTCTACGAAGTGGTGGCGACTCTGCTCATTCCGGTGGGGGTGTTGGCGACGATCCTGGCGCGCTCGCGGGTGGGGGCGATCATCGGGGTGAGTGTGGTCGGTGCGATGGTCTCGCTCTTCTTTATCCTCTTCAGTGCGCCCGACCTGGCCTTGACCCAGCTATTGATCGAGGTACTCTCGACGATCTTTATGCTGCTGGTCTTTGCGGTTTTGCCGGCGCGCTTTGATCGGATCTCCTCGAAGCTGGTGCGCCTGCGTGACGGGGTGATCGCCATAGGCTTTGGGGCGCTGATGGCGGGCCTGGTGCTGGCAACGGCCAACAGTGATCGTTTCCCGCCCTTGCGGGATTGGTTTCTGGCGAACAGCCTGGAAGGTGGCAAGGGTGCCAATGTCGTGAATGTGATCCTGGTTGATTTCCGCGGCTTTGATACGCTGGGTGAGATCACCGTGCTGTTTATTGCGCTGCTGGGCATTTTGAGCCTGCTGCGCTTTCGGAGCGAGCGTCCGCAGCATCACGCCGATGGGCGCGAACGCCAGGCGGTGCTGCCTGGTGAGGGTGGGCCGCTGCTGGCTGGCGTCGATCAAGCGGACGAGCAGTTGGTGCTGAGCCGTGCTGAAGAGCGGGGGTAGACGATGTACGACTCGGTGATTCTGCGCACGGTTGCGCGGCTGATGTTTCCTTTGCTGCTGTTGCTGGCGATCTTTATGTTGTTGCGTGGCCATAACTTGCCGGGGGGGGGCTTCATCGGCGGCCTGCTTGCCTCCAGTGCGATCATCTTGCAGATGGTCGCCTTTGGGCCAGCCTTTGCCCGGCGCATATTGCCGCTGAACTACACTGGTCTGGCGGCCTTTGGGGTCGTCTTTGCGGCCTTCTGGGGTTTGCCGGCCCTCTTCAACGGGCAGCCCTATATGCAGGCCGCGTGGATCGCCGAACCCATTCCGGGGATCGGCAAGATCGGCACCCCGGTGCTCTTTGACGTAGGGGTCTTTCTCACGGTAATTGCCGTCACGACCCAGATCGCCCTGCTGCTGGCTGAAGTGCCCAGTCTCTTCCCACTGCCACCCGGTATACGGCGCGATGATGGCGCACCACCGGCGTGAGGGGAAGGTGTAGAGGAGTGGAGGGGTAGACGGATGGAGGTTGGGCGATGATTATCTGGTTGGCAATTGCGATTGGTACCCTCTTTGCCGGGGCGGTCTACCTGCTGCTACGGCGCAATGTGGTCAAGTTGATCCTTGGGCTGGCGATGCTGGGTTATGCGGTCAACCTGCTGATCTTTACGATGGGCGACGGGGTGCGACGTGGGGTGCCGCCGCTACTTGATGACCCGAACGGGGTCGTTGCGCCCGGCCTGGCCGACCCGCTGCCCCAGGCGCTGATCCTGACGGCGATTGTGATCAGCTTTGGCCTGCTGGCCTTTGTGATGGCCCTGGCCTACCGTGCGACCCAGTCGATCAACAGCGATAATCTGGACGAGATGACTTCAACCGATCAGCTGTAGGAAATACATGGCAACCCATCTCTTTTTACCGCTGCTTGTGCCGCTGATCAGTGCCGGGCTCGCTGTGGGCTTCCGGCACCAGACACGCCTGGCACGGGCGATCACCCTGGCTAGCATGAGTTTCAGCCTGGTCTATAGCTCCTGGTTGCTCTGGCTGGTGGCGAACGCCGGTATCCAGGTGACTCAGGCGGGTGGCTGGCTGGCACCCTTCGGGATTACGCTGGTGGCCGACGCGGCGACAGCGATGATGCTGGCGCTGGCCAGTCTGCTGATGCTGGCCACGGCGCTCTATAGCCTGGCCTCGATTGAGCGGGGCTATGAGCATGCCTTCTATTACCCGCTGCTGCTGCTGTTGCAACTGGGCGTGAGTGGGGCCTTTCTTACCGGCGATCTCTTTAACCTCTATGTCTGGTTTGAGGTCTTGCTGATGGCCTCTTTCGGCCTGATTACGCTCGGCGGTAGCCGGGCGCAGCTTGAGGGCGGTCTGAAGTACATGGTGTTGAACCTGCTCGGCAGTACGGCCTTCCTGATTGGCTGTGGGCTGATCTATGGCACGGTCGGTACACTGAATATGGCCCATATCGCCGAGCGTATGGCGACGGTGCAGCAGCCAGGGATACTGACGGCGATTGCCTGCATGTTCCTCTTTGCCTTCGGCGGCAAGGCCGGCATTGCTCCGCTCTTCTTCTGGCTGCCGACCAGTTACCATACACCGCCGGTGGCGGTGACCGCCATCTTCAGCGGGTTGATGACCAAGGTCGGGGCCTACTCGCTCTACCGGGTGCTGGGCCTGGTGATGCAGAACGAACTGCGCCACCTGGCACCGTGGATCATGCTGATCGCCGGGGTGACGATGGTGATCGGCGTCTTCGGAGCCATGGCCCAGATGAACGTGCGGCGCATCCTCAGCTTCCACATCGTCAGCCAGATCGGCTACTCGATTATGGGCCTCGGCCTGGCCAGCGCCACCGGCCTGGCAGCGGGCATGCTCTTTACGGCCCATGTCATGGTCGTTAAGATGGCGCTCTTCTTCCTTGGTGGGGCCGCTGAGCAGATCTACGGCACCGGCGACCTGAAGAAGATGGGGGGCTTGGCCCGGCGTGAGCCAGCCCTGGCATTCTTCTGGTTCCTCGGCATCCTTTCGCTGGCTGGCATTCCTCCGCTGAGCGGCTTCTTTGGCAAACTGGCCCTCTTGCAGGCTGGAGTGGCCCAGGGGGCCTGGCTGATCACGCTGGTGGCTGCGGGCACCAGCCTGCTGACTTTCTTCTCCATGCTGAAGATCTGGAACGAAGTCTTCTGGAAGAAGGCCTATGCCGATCTGAGCAAGCTACCGCGAGTCGGGCTGACCCTGCTGATGCCTGGGGCGCTGCTGGTGTTGGTGAGCGTGGCGGCGGGGATCGGGGCGGCAAAGGTGTTTGACTACAGTAGCCTGGCGGGGGGGCAGCTTTTCGACCAGGCCAGCTATATCGCCGCCGTCTGTGGGCCGGCCGGGTGTGAGGCGGCCTTTGAGGCGGCTATGCGCTAGGTGTCCAAGGAAGGAGTGATCGATGCTGGTTCTCAATCTGGCCCTGGCGCTGATCTGGATGGCCTTGCAGCGCAGTTTTAGCCTGGTCGATCTGGCGGTAGGTTTTGGCTTTGGGTTCCTGATTGTGAGCCTGGCCGAGCCGCTGCTGCGTGATCAGGTGCTGGATACTGCCCAGTGGCGGGCGCAGCGGGCTCCAGGGAGCTACCCGCGCCGGGTGATCAAGCTCTTCGGGCTGATCGGCTTCACGCTCTGGAGCATTATCAAGGCCAATATCGATATGGCACGGATTGTGCTGCGGCCAAAGCTCAAGATTAACCCGGGCATTATTGCTATCCCCCTTGATGTGCGTAGCGAGATCGGAATTACACTGCTTGCCAACCTGATTACTCTGACACCTGGTACGGTGTCGCTTGATGTTTCACAAGATCGACGCACGATCTATGTTCACTCAATCGACATTAAGGATGCGGAGGCCATTCGTAAAGAGATTAAAGAGAGCTTTGAACAGCGCGTGATGGAGCTCTTTCCCTGATTGTGAGGTTGCCAATGTCGCTCTTTGTAACGATTATGGGTGGGCTGATGGCCCTGACGGCTCTTTCGTTAAGCCTGACGACCCTGCGCCTGGTGCTTGGCCCGAGTATCCCCGACCGCGCTGTGGCCTTCGATATGCTGATGAGCCATGTCGCTGCGCTGATCGCAATGTACGCAGTGGTAGTAGTTGAGGATAGCTTGCTTGATGCACTGGTGATCGTTGCTGTACTTGGCTTTCTCGGTACGGTGGCAGTTGCGCGCTATATTGAGGGAGGACGCAACTGATGAGTCTTATCGAGATCCTGACGGTGCTCTGCTGTGGGATCGGGGTGAGCTTTATGCTGATCTCCTCGATTGGCCTGTTGCACTTGCCCGACCTGTATACACGCATCCATGCCGCCGGTAAGACCGGCACTCTGGGCATCATCGGGGTGCTGCTGGGCGCTGGGATCTATGCCGGTGATGTGTTAACCTTGACCAAACAGCTGGCCTTGATCGCCTTCTTTATGTTCACAGCGCCGGTAGCCGCCCATATGCTCGACCGGGCCGCCTACCTGACCGGGGTCAAGCCGGTGATCAGTGGTGGCCCGGATGAGTTGGCCGGGCGCTATGATGAGCAGGGCCACCTGAGTTAAGCGGTAGGGTTGTAGCGTTGAGGAGCGTTATGTTACGCGATCTGCCAATTGCGGTGATCGGGCCGGGGGCGATGGGCGAGGCGTTGATCGGTGGCCTGTTGCGCCGCGAGTTGGTCGGGCCTGAACAGTTGCTGGTGAGCCACCCGCGTGCTCAGCGTCTGGAGGAGTTGGCAGCGCGCTATGGGGTGCAGACCAGTCACGATAATGTGGCGGCCGCACGCTGGGGGCGGGTGGTGATCTTCGCGCTGAAGCCGCAGCAACTCAAGCGGGTTTTGCCGCCTCTGCGCGGGACGTTGCGCGACGATGATCTGGCCATTTCGGTGGTGGCCGGGGCCACGCTAGCCGGCTTTGCCCAGGTGCTTGATCACCATGCGATTGTGCGTAGTATGCCTAATACGCCAGCCGTGATTGGTGAGGGTATGACGGTCTGGACAGCGGCGGCAGAGGTGAATGCGACCCAGCAGGGTTGGGCGCGCACGGTGCTTGGGGCGCTTGGGCGTGAGCTCTTCGTTGATAGCGAGGTCTACCTTGATATGGCTACAGCAATCAACGGCACGGGGCCGGCCTACTTCTTCCTGATGATGGAGGCGATGATCGACGCGGGGGTTCACCTGGGCCTCTCGCGGCGGATTGCCGAAGAGCTGGTGCAGCAGACCATGCTCGGCTCGGTGCGCTACGCGATCCAGAGTGGCAACCACCCGGCCCAGCTGCGCAATGCCGTCACTTCACCCGGTGGCACGACGTCGGCGGCCCTTTCGGAGCTTGAGCGGGGCGGGATGCGCACGGTGCTGGCCGATGCGATCTGGGCCGCCTACCGCCGCTCAGTCGAGCTTGGCAAGCCGTCATGACCGACCTGAGCGCCCGACCAGCACGTGTGTTGCTGCGCATGGCCCTGAGGCGTGCCGCCCGTGGCACCGGCTCGTCGGCGTATTAGCCTTCAGGGCGAGACTGGTACGCAGCGCGGCTGTAGAGCTGCTTGAGGATTATGAGGCGCTCTGTACCCTGGCCGATCTGGAGTTTGGGCCGCCGCCAGAGCCGGGTGGGGCGTAGTTCTGGCAGCATCGCGCTGCCGCGATCCGCTGGTGTGTACCTGTTCACACGTGGGGGAACGGGCGTTGTCACGCTGAGCGGAGCCGCACGGCGCAGCGAAGCGTCCCGACGAAATGACCGGCGTTTCCGACCGGGACGCTTCGCTGCGCTCAGCGTGACAGAAACGCGGGCTTTCGTAGGAGCAGTGTGAACACGTACGCTGGTGTTTGGGTTGGGGGCGGTACGGTATAATAGCGCCCATGCAACGCACACCTCTGGCTGTTACGACGGGCAAGCTGGTCGGTTTCTTTTCGCGGCGTCTCGGCCTGGGCGGCGGCACGACGCTGCCAGGCCGGGTGGCCCGTTGGGTGGCACCGACGCTGCTGAGTGAACTGAGTGCGGCTCTGCCTGAGGGGGTGGTGCTGCTTTCGGGTACTAACGGCAAGACGACAACCAGCCGTATGCTCGCCGAGATGTTGCGCGGGGCTGGCAAGGGCGTGTTGCACAACCGGGCCGGGGCGAACCTGATCGAGGGCCTGACGACGACGGCGCTTGCGGCGAGCGATTGGCGTGGCCGTCCACAGGCTGATCTGGGCCTCTTCGAGACTGATGAGGCGGCTCTGCCCCAGGCGCTTGCCGAGACCAGTCCGCGCATGGTGCTCATCCATAACCTCTTTCGTGATCAGCTTGACCGTTATGGTGAAGTAGACACGGTGGCCGGGGCCTGGCGAGTGGCGCTGGCGAGCTTGCCGGCGACGGCGACGGTGGTGCTCAATGCCGATGATCCGGCGGTGGCCGACCTAGGGCGTGACCTGGCTGCGCAGGTTTGCTATTACGGCCTGGACGATGCGCGCCATGCGGCGGGGGCGGCGGCGCATATTGCCGACTCGCAGTTCTGCCGCCGCTGCGGGCAGCGCTACCATTACGATCTGGCGTTCTACGCCCATATGGGCCACTATCGCTGTCTGGCCTGTGGCCACCAGCGCCCGCTGCCGCAGGTGCGCCTGGCCCGGCTTGAGCTGAATGGGACGGAAGGTAGCCGGCTCTTTTTGCTCTATCCCGGTGGCGCACTTGAGGTGGCCTTGCCGCTGCCGGGGCTCTACAACGCGATCAACGCTATGGCGGCTGCGGCTGCGGCCCTGGCGCTGGGGGTCGCGGTGCCGGTTATCCGGCGCACGCTGGAAGGCTTCAGTGCGGCCTTTGGGCGGATCGAGCGGCTGAGGGCTGGCCCCGACGGTGCCCCGTTGCTGATCGCCCTGATCAAGAATCCCGTCGGGGCCAGCGAGACGGTGCGGATGTTGGTGCAGGCTGAGCCTGGCGCCGCGAAGGCTGATCTGCATGTGCTGATTGCGATCAACGATCGTTATGCCGACGGCACCGATGTCTCGTGGCTGTGGGATGCCGAATTTGAGCCTCTGGCAGCACGGGTGGCCCGGGTTGTCGTCAGCGGCACCCGCGCCGCCGATATGGCGGTACGTCTGAAGTATGCTGGCCTGCCTGATGGGCGGATCGCCTTGGAGCCTGACCTGCGTGTGGCGGTCGATCAGGCCCTGGCTGGCCTACCGCAGGGGGCCACGCTCTTCGTGCTGCCGACCTACACGGCGATGCTCGAGCTGCGTGATGATCTGGCGCGGCGGGGCTGGGTGCGCCAATTCTGGGAGCAGTGAGCCAAAACTGAAGGGAACCTCACCGCAGGCTGAGGCGTTACTTCCGCAAGACATAGGTCTGGGTGCTTACCTGAGCCGCGACCCTGTCGAGCACGAAGCGCTACCATCTACGGAGGTTCCCATGGCTCGTCGAAGTGTCCCCCTGATCCTGGCCGTGGTCCTGCTGATCGGCCTGAGTGCCTGTGGCGCAGCGGCACCGACAGGCTCTACGAATGTCGATCCTACCCCGGTTCGGCAGAATGAGGTCGGTGCGATCATACCAACGGCGGCCCCTGCCGCTACGTCCGTTGCGGAATCTGCCAGTGGTGGCGCGGCCCCTGCCGCCACGGCCGCTGCGGGATCTGCTGATGGTGCAGCGCCTGATCTGTTTAGCTCGGCCCCTGGCGATGCTGCCCGCGAGGGTCCGCTGGCGCCGGGTGCCGCCCCGCTAGCTGGCGAAGCCGAGACGATGAGTACGGGCGATGGCAGCTCTGCCACGAGTAGTATGCCGTTGCCGCCGGTACCGGCGCCAGCAGGGGTGGGCGATGCTGAGCGTACCGCGCCCGAGGCGAGTTTGCGGGCGGGCGAGATCGATGATAACGCGGCTTTTGCAGACTACCTGGATTACCTGGCGGAGTACCAGGCGCGTGATGTGCGGCGTGGCGATGTTAGCGAGCGCTACCTGATCAACGTGCTTGATGCCCGCCAGCGCCCGGTGCTCGATGCCCGCGTGACAGTCTACGATGGTGAGCGGGTGCTCTTCCAGGGACGCACCTATGCTGGTGGCACGACCATCTTTCTGCCCACGCTGGGTGACACGGCCAATGTGAGTGCCTGGCGGGTGGTGGCCGAATATGGCCAGAGCCGTGCCGAGACGACGGTGCAGCGTGGGTCGAGTGAGCGGATCGAGCTTGGCCTGCGCGAAGAGGTGGCCGACGATCCGTTGCGCCTCGACCTGCTCTTCCTGCTCGATACCACGGGCAGTATGGACGACGAGTTGAGCCGCATTCAGGAGACGATCGACAGCATTGCTGCTCGTATCGACGCCTTCAGCCCACGCCCGGCCATCCGTTACGGGCTGGTGGCCTACCGTGATGAAGGTGACGCATATGTGACTCGCCCGGTAGCCTTCAGCGAAGATCTAGGCACCTTCCGCAGCCAGTTGCGCCAGCTTGAGGCTGATGGTGGTGGTGACACGCCCGAGGCCCTTGATGAGGCGCTCTATGAAGCGGTGGTACGGGCGGACTGGCGCGACGAGCCGACCGTACGTCTGGCCTTCCTGGTCGCTGATGCTGGCCCCCATGTGCCGGGCACGAGCCAGTTCAACTACCTTGATGCTACGCGTGAGGCCCTGCTGCGTGGGGTCAAGCTCTACCCGATTGCAGCCAGCAACACCGACCCCCAGGCCGAGTATGTTTTTCGCCAGTTGGCCCAGCAGACCCTGGCTGGCTTCGTCTTTTTGACCTACCAGCCCGGGGCCTCCGGCGGCAGCCCTGGTGAGAGCACCACGCTTGAAGCTGGCGAGCAGCCCTACACCGTCGAGCGGCTGGACGACCTGATCGTCAACATTGTCGAGCGCGAGCTGGCTGCCGCGGTTGGCGTGCGTTAGTCAAAGTACCCGTACCTGGCTTAGCTCACGGCCCTGTGTATCAACAAGGTGAACAGCACAGGCCATGCACGGATCATAGGAGTGGACAACCCGGAGTAGTTCAACCGGACGCTCCGGGTCAGCCACTGGTGTACCGACCAGGGCCTGCTCCCACGCCCCGGGTACACCCTCCCCGTCACGCGGTGAACCGTTCCATGTGCTTGGCACCACACACTGATAGTTAGCAATCACGCCGTTCTCGATCCGCACCCAGTGGCCGAGCGCCCCGCGCGGAGCCTCAGTGAAGCCATAGCCCTCGGCGCTGGCTGGCCAGCTCTGCGGCTCCCAACGGGTACGGTTATGCATGGACAGGTTGCCCTGCTCCATATTTGCTTCCAGCTCGTTGAGCCAGGTCGTGAGTTGACTGGCGAGCAGTTGAGCCTCGACGGCACGGGCCACCATACGCCCCAGCGTTGAGAAGAGTTGGCCAGGGACGAGGTTGAGTTGGTTGAGTGCATGGTCGAGGGCGGTTCGGACACTGCTCTGGCCACGCCCATAAGCGATCAGCATCCGCGCCAGTGGGCCAACCTCCATGGCTGCTCCATTGTAGCGTGGGGCCTTGCCCCAGCTATAGCGCCCAGCTACCTCGAGATACTCAAATGGTGGAGTTGGCCCACTGTAGCTCGGCCGGGTCTCCCCCTGAGCAGGATGACGTGGGGCGCTTGCGGCATACCATGAGCGGGCAACCTCCTCGGTGATCAGCTGTTGGTTCAGATCGCTGACGGCATCGATCTGTCGGTTGTGAATGACTCCCGCCGGCAGCCAGAGGTTACCGGCAGCGTTCGGGTAATCGCCGACGGCCAGTAGATTGCCCGGCCCGGCCCCGATGGCTGTCCACTGCGGGTATTGTGCGCCAAGCAGCAATACATCCGGCAGGTAGACCTGCTCGACAAAGCTCTGAGCGCGGGCGATCAGATCGCGCAGTACCGTCACCATTGCACGGTTGATCGACGCAGACCCATTCGGGTCGAGCGGGATGGCCATGCCACCCACCAGATAGCTCTGTGGGTGGGGATTCTTACCGCCCAGCAGGGCATGGATTTTGACCACATCCTGCTGCCAACTCAGCGCCTCGAGGTAATGTGCTGTCAGCAGCAGGTTGGCCTCGGGGCTAAGTTGGTAGGCCGGGTGGCCCCAGTAGCCATTGGCAAAGAGCCCGAGTTGGCCGCTGCTCACGAAGCCTTGCAGACGACTCTGCACGGCGGCAAAGTCGGTCGCACTCTTTGGCCAGGGCGAAAGGGAGCGTTGGAGCGCAGCCGTCGCCTCGGGGCTGGCCGAGAGTGCACTGGGCACGTCGATCCAGTCGGGGCCATGCAGGTGGTAGAAGTGGATGAGATGGTCATGTACCATCTGCGAGCCAGCCAGTAGATTGCGCACAATCCGGGCGCTGTCCGGAATGCTAATCCCCAGAGCTTGCTCGACAGCCCGCAATGAGGCTAGTGCATGGACGGTAGTACAAACACCGCACACCCGTTGGAGAAAGACCCAGGCATCGCGTGGGTCGCGTCCCTGAAGGATGAGCTCGAGGCCACGAAATGACATGGTGCCGCTCCAGGCTTCGGCGACCACTCCGTTCTCGATCCTGGCCTCAATCCGCAGGTGCCCCTCGATCCGTGTGAGCGGGTCGATCACCAGACGTCGGGTGCTATTGGTATTGGCAGCACCGGTTGTAATCAGGGGCAGGTAGCTTGTATGGGGCGAGTCGGCTGGAGTGCCAGCCTGCGGATCGACAGGCGGCGTCTGAAGCTGATCGGGAGTTGGATCGGTTGGCATGAGACATCCTTAGGCTACAGATGGTTAGATCAAATTGGCGTGACCAGAAGCTGTGACGGGGCCTGCGTAGTGATCAATCGTCCACTTCACCGCCGCCAAAGAAGGGGGTCATGGTATCCCAGAAGTGAGCGTTGGTACAGCCGATGCAGAGCGCCCCGGCACCGATGGGCCAGTTGGTTCCGCCATTCCAACTTTTCTGGTAGCAGTTGGCGTAGGTAACGGGACCTTTACAGCCAAGCTCTTTGAGGCAGCCGCCTGCAATATGGGTGGCATCGCCATAGAAGCCCACCTCGTCATTCTCACGGCGCGGACAGCGTTGATGGATGCGTGTGGCGTAGGCAAAATTGGGCCGTCGTTGTGCATCAAGCGCAGGCAGCGTTCCGTAGGTCATGTAATGCACAAGCAGGGCCATCAGGTTGACCCCGTTGGCGGGGCAGCCGGGTAGGTTCACCAGATTACGGACAGTAGGCACAGCCTGGGCCACACCCACCGCCCCGGTTGGATTCGGCAAAGCAGCGGGCAGGCCGCCATCTACCGCACAGGCACCAACGGCGACGGTCATTGCCGCGCCGCTGATCACCTCCTGGGCAATACTCTGTGCTGTGCGCCCACCGATCAGACAGTAGGTACCGCCCGCCCCTGCCGGGATGGCCCCCTCAATAATGCAGAGGTAGTTGCCACGGTAACGGGTGATCGTCTCCTGAAGGGCCTGTTCAGCATGGGAGCCAGCGGCAACCATCAAGGTCTCGTGATAGTTGAGTGAGACGATATCGAAGATCAGGTCAACCACACTCGGGTTATTGCTGCGCAGGAATGACTCAGTATCGCCGGTGCAGTCTTGAAACTCCAGCCAGACGACTGGGCGGCGTTCACCAACAGCAAGTTGAGCTTCAAGTGTGCTGGCGATGTGGGCGGCTGTGCTTGCTTTGGGGAGCGCCAGAGTTGCCGCCATTGCGCCGCAGAAGGACAAAAACTGGCGGCGACTCAGGTTCTGATTTCGTAGACGCTCATCAAGCCAGGAACTCTCCCGATCCATCTTTATGCTCCTTCTGTTTGTAAAGGCTCTGAGCGATCCAGTTCGGTATCGTCCCATGCGCGCTGGTCATCGACCGGCTCGAGATGGGTGAAGATCGTGCTATTGGGGATCGCTGTACGTAACTCCTGCTCAAGCGCCTCCAGCAAAGCATGGCCTTGCTGCACACTCCAGGCACCGGGGACGAGCACATGGAAGGAGATGAAACGACGTGCTGCGGCCTGGCGGGTGCGGAGGGCGTGAAACTGTACTTCCGGTACGGCCTGACGTTGGCGATCGAGTACCTCCTGCAGCTTTTTGCGCTCCTCAGGTTCAATCGCTGAGTCCAGGAGGCCCATGCCCGATCGCCCGATCAACTGGACGCCGGTCCAGACGATATTCACCGCGACAGCCAGGGCGATCAGTGGGTCAAGGATCAGCCAGCCGCTCAAGGCCACCAGGCCCACACCGGCCAGCACCCCGATGGAGGTCCAGACATCAGTCATGAGGTGGTGGGCATCGGCTTCCAGGGTGATCGAGTCATAGCGTTTTCCGGCACGGAGGATCAGCCGGGCCGCGCCGAAGTTGATCAGCGAGGCGACGGTTGAGATGGCCAGCCCTAGTCCGGGTTGCTCAATTGGCTGGAGGTCGAACAGGCGGCCCCAGGCCGACCATGCGATGCTCCCGGCGGCTACCAGGATGAGGGCACCCTCGACGACGCTGGAGAAATATTCGGCCTTGCTGTGACCGAAGGCATGTTGCTCGTCGGGTGGGCGCAGCGCGACGGTAAGCATTGCCAGGGCCATGAGCGCTGCGGCCAGGTTGACGCCCGATTCCAGCGCATCAGAGAGCAGCCCGACCGAACCGGTCAGGCTGTAGGCTGTGAACTTCAGGCCCATCGTCGCAACGGCGGCACCAATCGAAAGCCAGACATACCGGCGCAGATCTGGTCGTTGCATCAATCACCCTCTTTCTGGCCTGTAGCGTGGCAACGGGCGCAGTCGTCGATATTCTCGCTGATGCCCTCCTCGCGGTGTTCGGCGATGGTCTGGGCCTGGGGATGGGCATGGCAGTTATAGCAGGTGTAGAGGGTATATTGCTGCGGGTTGGTATGGCAGGTTGCGCATGGGATCGTGCCCTCGCCGCCGTGGTCAAGTGGGAAGCTATGGGCAAATACAGCGCCCTCCCAGCGGCTGGTACTGTGGCAGCTGTTACAGTCGGTGCCGAACTGACCCAGGTGTACCTGCGGTTCGGCATGGCAGGCCACGCAGGCGCTCGGTGTCCCGGCGAACACATGGTTGGCATGGCAGGTCGTACACTCTGCGGTAGTGTGGGCTCCGGTCAGAGGGAAGGCGGTGAGGTTATGGTCGAAGGTGACCTGTTCCCAGCTGGCTGCGGTGTGGCAACTGGCACAGTCGGTGCCGTAGGCACCGGCATGGACATCATCGGCCTGGTGGCAGCCGATGCAGGTAGTGGGCAGACCTGCAAAGCCAGCGACCTCACGCACCTGGCCATGACAACTGGCACAGGTGGCCTCGTTATGGCGCCCCTCAAGCGGTAGGGCCAGGCTGCTATGATCGAAATTGCTGTAGCGATCGACGCCGTCGTGGCAGCCCATACAGTCATCGCCAAAGTCGGCGACGTGGGTAACCACAAATGCGGGCTGGTCGGTGGTGTGACAATCGACACAGGTCGCCTGATCAAAGGCATAGCTGTTGAGTGGGCGTGGATTGGCGCTGAGCCCCGTATGGCAGTCGGCGCAGGCAAAGGCCAGCCCGGCGCTGGTCTGCTGGTGGGCCGCCAGGACAAAGCCTAGCCGGTCATGGGGGAACTCGCTCAGGTTCATATGGGTGAGCGCCGCGGACGGGCCACCATGCTCGGTATGACAGCTCAGACATGCCGCGCCATCAGGTAGGGCTCCGTGGAGGCTGCCAGGCGCACTGAGTTGGGCCTGAATGTCGGTGTGGCAATCCAGACAGCGCCCGGCCATGCCGCGGCTGTCGAGCGGGTTGGCGTGGCAGGCGGCGCAGTCGCCGCCGAGTGCCGCATGTGAGTTGACGCCGCCAAGGGTGACTCCTTCGCGGGCCTGGGCGTTGAGGCCACCTGGGCTAAACATGGTGCCCCCGCTGAGCCAGGCCGTCAGCAACACAACCGCCCCGGCGATCAGGCCGGCACCAATGCCAAAGGGAGTGAGACAACCAAGGCGACGCATAGGTTCCTCGCAGCGACGCTATGCTGATGTAGATGGTGTTAGCCAGAACAAACATCAGCGCAGCAAAGTCGCGTAGTAGAGCGCAGCACCGATATGGATGAAGGCGACGACAAAGAGTGCGACACCGATCGGGATGTGAACCGTATGCCAGAGGGCCAGCAGGCGGCGCGCTGCCGCCAGGTTTTCGACCTGCCAAAGCAGGCGTTGGCGCTCGCCAAGCAGACGGCGCACCTCGGTGAGGCTGGCCTGGTCAAGGTTGCCAAGGGCCGCCAGGGTCTGACGCTGGGCTGCGCGGTCACGCCAGGCTAGCAGTGGGCGCAGCAGCACGGCGGCCAGGGGGCCACCGGTAGGGGCAGTGGGGGTGGGCAACAGATCAGCTACGGTGTGCCCAGTCGGGGCTGATCCGGGGCGGGCCAGCGTCTCAAGGCGCGTGGTGCTGACGGTGATCTGGCGTTCGAGATCGTCGAGCGTTAACTCGGCCCCATCAATCGTGCGAGGGATGGCGGTATAGAAGTAGCGCCCAACAAAGCCACTCAAGACGACGACTGCCGTCAGCAGGGTGAGCACGCCAGCCAGCCCGTTAAAGCGCCAGGCGGTATGCAGGAGCACCATGTAGGAGCCAACAATCCCGGTGACGATATGCCACTGGAGCCAGCTACTCAGGCGTCCGAAGGTTCGCCCACGGGCGCGCTTGCGCAGTGAATAGAGCGTCTCGGTGGCCAGCATCAACAGGAAGCCTACTACCCCCAGGCTGTGACCGAAGAACGAGCCGGGGGTGGTCTCCAGGCCGCGTATGCCCCAGAGATACAGCCCGGTAACTGCCCCGACACCAATGACCGCGATCTCCAACTCATAGGTGCTCTGGCGGGGTGGACGCCCGCCGCGTGGTGTTGGTAGCTCACGGGTTGAGTGCATGGCTACGCTCCCATTCGTGGTAAAACGAGCTGATCAGCGGAACGATCGCGGCACCGTCAGCGAGGAGCGCATCCCGCAGTGGAGTGATGTCGGCGCGTCCGGCGATCAGGCGTTGGAGCGGGTAGGCCAGGGACTGGTCGCCCATCAGCAGTGCGCCACGAATGGTGCGCTCGCCTAACATCAGGCGCACCCGGTTGACGAGATGGCGCTCGACGACAACCCAGGCTGGCGCAGCGGTGCGCCAGGTCTCACTGTCGCCACGGGCGATGGCCACCAGGTCGGCATCGTTTGCGCTGCCCAGGGCACCAATCAGCGTTGTCGGGATGCCGGCCAGCAGCGTGACGTTCAGCGCGACCTCGCGACGGTAGGCGGTTGGGGTGCCGGCCATGGTTGCGGCAGCGGCGACGCCATGGGCGCGTGCGGTTGCCCAGAGGGTATCAAGGGTGGCCTGGCCACTCTCGAGATCGTAGACCTGGGCGACATCACCGGCGGCCAGCACAGCTGGCACACTGGTCTCGAGATACTCATCGGTCAGGATGCCCCGGTCAAGGACAAGCCCACCGCTACGGGCCAGCTCAACCTGTGGGCGGGTACCGATCGCCACGGCGAGCAGTTGACAGGGGATGTGTGCCCCATCGCTTGTCTCCACGGCCACCAGTCGCCCGCGCTCACCAATCGCCTGCTGGATCTGGGTGTGGTGGTGCAGACTGATTCCGTCCGCACGTAAGTGCGTCTCAACCAGTTGTGACTCTTCGGCATCCAGCAGGTTGGCCCAGTAACGCCCTCCGCGCAGCAGGTAGGCCACGCGGCAACCGCGGGCGCACAGGCCCTCAGCCAACTCCAGTGCGGTGATCCCACCGCCGACCACCACCGCAGAGCCGCCGCGGCGCGCTCGACGCACTATCTGGCGGGCATCGGCAAGGCTGTCGAGCGTAACGACGCCGTCGAGATCAGCGCCAGGGAAGGCCGGAGGCACTGCCCGTGCCCCAGTCGCAAGCAGCAGCCGGTCGTAGTTCAGCCGTTGGCCATCGGCGAGCGTCAGGCGCTGAGCCTGGGGCTCAAGCTCGATCGCGTGTGCCTGAACCCAGTTCAGCTGTAGGGCGCGCAGCTCGGCGGGCGAACGTGGAAAGAGTTGATCCTCCGGGATCAGCCCGCTGAGGTAATAGGCCAGGCCGGGACGGGAGTAGAAGCCAGCGGGATCATCGCTGACGAGCGTGATCTGGGCCGTGGGATCCTGGATGCGCAGCGTCTCGGCGGCAGCAATGCCAGCAACCCCAGCGCCGACAATCACATAGGTGTCCGCCATGTTAGCCACCTCTTCCCGATCTGGCGCGACCTGGCTCCGCTGGCACAAAGCGCAAGACGCCACGTGGACAGCGCAGCACACACTGGCCACAGGTGAGGCAGCGTGCATCGCTAATGGGATCACCGCGCCAGGCGTAGGCGCGCACATCTAAGCCAAGGGGGCAGTTGTACGAGCAGATTCCGCACTGCACACAACGGGTCGTGTCGGGCAACACCTGGCCGGCGGCAAGTACCTCGGCGCGGGTCAGGTCAAAGCCGAGTGAGCGCGGGCTCTGCATCGCTGGTTCCTCTCCTCTGGTTATCATCGCTGCGCTCAGCGTAGCACCAGCGGGTTGGAATTCCCTTAGAATGACGGCTTTTCATCGTACGCTCAGGTAAGCATCTATGAGCAACCTTAAAAGTCTGGGCCGTGATTCCAAGCTGCTTCCAAGCAAACCAGGGTAGAGTTAGGAAGTAGTTGAATTGAACAGACACCCTTGTAAGGAGCACAACTCTCATGAAGAATCAACGCGCCCTGCTTGCTGCTGCTGCAGCCCTCACCGCCTTCGTTCTTGTCATGGTCGCCTTCGTCATTCCCGGCCTCAGCAGCAGCAGTGCGAACTCGACAACTGCGGTGCCTGCCACGTCGGTGACGGTCAATCCGACCACGGCTAGCCAGCCTCAGGCGGCTCCGACCGTTGCCCAGACTCAGGGCGGAACGAGCAGCTACGCGATCTCAGCCGATCAGGCCGGGACGCTTGCCCTCAATAACGCCCCAGGATCTAGTTTGAACGGTACACCCGGTCTGGTGACTTACCAGGGCATTGTGGCCTATGAGGTACCCCTGAGCACCGGCATGGCCTACATTGATGCAAGCAGTGGCCAGGTGCTTGCCGCGCCGGGCAGCAATGCAGGGAGCGGTGGTACCACTACGGGTGGCGAGGGTGGCGAGGGTGGCGAGGATGGCGAGGATGGCGAGGATGGCGACGACGACGATTAGAGCGCTGTGCGCTGGGGTTAGGCGTTGGTACCGCCCCCTCCCAACCTCCCCCCGCTGGGGCATATCTTTACCCAGAACATCTATTCGA